>NZ_JBQSYH010000003.1:0-309450 GCF_052379125.1 Halomonas sp. AOP13-D3-9
CAAAAGCGCCGCTGCACAGGCAGCGGCGCTTAGCAGGCTAAAACAGGCGATCAAACCGTAAACGCGGCTTCTTTTTCTCCACTTTTCAGGTCACCAGAGCGCACTAGCTCATCGGTCACCCGATCAATGGCGCGCTTGGCACGGCCGATCATCTCGTCCACTTCATCACGATTGATGGTCAGCGGCGGTGCGAAGCCGAGAATGTCGCCTTGGGGCATGGCGCGGGCAATCAGGTTCTCTTCCATGGCGGCGGCGGCTACACGAGGGCCGACTTTGAGTGTCGGATCGAAGTGCAGGCGCTGTTTGGCATCTGGTGAGAATTCCAGTGCCGCCATCAGGCCAACGCCACGAACGTCGCCCAGCAGAGGATGACCTTCGAAGTTAGCTTTTAGCTGCTGCTGAAAGTAAGCACCGGTTTCTGCCGCGTTGCCCACCAGGTTTTCTCGCTCAATAATATCCAGGTTGGCCAGGCCAGCCGCGCAGCCCAGCGCGTGACCGGAGTAAGTCCAGCCGTGGCCGATGGGGCCATACTCACCGGTTCCTTGCTCCAGCACCTGCCACACCTTCTCGCCAACAATCACGCCAGACAGCGGCTGATAAGCGCTGGTGAGGCCTTTGGCAATAGTGACCAGATCAGGCTTCATATTGTAGTGGTGGCTACCGAAGTCAGAGCCGGTACGGCCAAAGCCACACACTACTTCATCGGCGATTAGCAGCACATCGTACTTCGCCAGTACGGCCTGAATCGCATCCCAGTAGCCTTCCGGCGGCGGTACGATACCGCCAGTACCCAGCACCGGCTCGCCAATAAAGGCGGCCACGGTATCCGGGCCCTCTTCCAGAATCATGGCTTCCAGCTTCTCGGCGCAGTAGGCGGAGAACTCAAGCTCCGTCATACCGTGCTGTTCGGCGGCACGCAGATAGTAGTGCGGCGCTTCGGTATGGCGAATGGTGTCAATCGGCAGATCGAAATGGTCATGGAATGCTTTCAGGCCGGTCAGCGAGCCGGAAGCAATGCCCGAACCGTGGTAGCCGCGCATGCGCGAAATGACTTTTTTCTTCTGCGGGCGGCCCAGCACGTTGTTGTAGTAACGTACGATCTTGAGCTGTGTTTCGTTGGCGTCCGAGCCGGACATGCCGTAGTACACCTTGGACATATTCATCCCGGCGATTTTCAGAATGCGCTCGGAGAGCTCGATCTGCGGCTCGTTGGAGTGACCCACATAGGTGTGGTAGTAAGAGAGTTCCAACGCTTGCTTATAGATCGCTTCGGCCACTTCGGTGCGACCGTAGCCGATGTTGACGCAGTAAAGCCCGGCAAAGCCATCGATAAATTCACGGCCATCTTTATCCACGATATTGATGCCTTTACCGCCGGTAATCACTCGGCCCGGCGCATCGCCATGGGCGAAGTCGCGCAGGTGGGTAGAGGCGTGGAAAGTGACTTTACGGTCGCGTTCGATCAAATCCTGATGCAAGCTCATAGCGTTCTCTCTATACGGTAAACCTCCCCAAAAAGTGGGGAGGTATTTTATCTTGGGTACTAACGAATTTCTTGGGCACCTAGCGGTGCCTTCGCCTGGCGCAGCCGGCCTCCCACAGAAACAGCTCAATTTCCTGAACGGGTATTGTGGGAGGGCGCTTCAGCGCGCGATGCTGTTCTCCTCAAATCTAGCTACCAGAAACTGAACCCAGCGCGCCCAGGCAGTAGTATTTCGTTTCCAGGTACTCATCGATACCCGTGGCGCCGCCTTCCCGGCCAAGACCGGACTGCTTAACGCCGCCGAAAGGCACCGGCGGGCCGGTCATCTTCACTGAGTTGACGCTGACCATACCGTACTCGAGTGCGCGCATTAGCTTCCAGATACGGCGAATATCGTGGGTGTAGATATACGCGGCCAGGCCGTACTCGGTGTCGTTGGCCATTTCGATGACTTCGTCGTCGGTGCTGTAAGCAGTGATACCGGCCACAGGCGCGAAGTTCTCTTCCCGCCACACTTTCATCTGAGGCGTTACGCCGGTTAGCATCACCGGCATAAAGAAGTTCTCACCGGGCGCTTGGCTTTGGTCGCCGCCGACCATGGTGGCGCCTTTAGAAATGGCGTCATCGACAATCGCTGCGGCTTTCTCTACTGCTTGGCGGTGTATCAGCGGGCCAAGATCGATCTCCCCCTGCAAGCCGTTGCCCACGGTGAGTGCGGCCATACGTTCGGCGAACTGCGCAACGAACTCATCGTGAATGGACTCGTGCACAAGGATGCGGTTGGCTGCCAGGCAATCCTGCCCCGCGGTTTGAAACTTGGCGTCGACGGCCGCGTAGGCAGCCTCTTTGGGATCCATATCCGGCCCGACAATAAACGGCGCGTTGCCCCCCAGCTCCAAAGACAGACGCTTGACGGTATGCGCGCTCTGCTCGATCAGAAGGCGGCCAACGCGGGTGGAGCCGGTGAATGACAGCGCCCGAATGCGCGGCTCAGCGCAGAGAATTTTCGAGACCTCCGCCGGGTCACCCAGCACCACGTTAAAAATGCCCGCTGGAATACCTGCGCGCTCGGCAAGTTCTGCCAGCGCCAACGCCGAGTAAGGCGTTTCATTGGCAGGTTTGACGATCACCGGGCAGCCCGCCGCCAGCGCAGCGGCGGCTTTGCGGGTGATCATCGCCAACGGGAAGTTCCAAGGCGTAATCATTGCCGCGATGCCCACCGGCTCTTTAATGGTGCCCAGCGATGCGTTCGGGATATGGCTAGGGATAGTCTCGCCATAGGTGCGCTTGCTCTCTTCGGCAAACCAGCGCACAAAGCTGGCACCATACTCAACTTCACCACGGGCATCGGGCAACGGCTTGCCCTGCTCCAGCGTCATGATAGTGGCGAGGTCTTCACGGTTGGCTTGTATCAGGTCGTACCACGCCAGCAAACGCTCGCAGCGCTCATCAACGCGCAGGGCGCGCCACTGAACAAAAGCGACTTCAGCCGCATCCACCGCAGCGGTAATTTGCTCGGCTTCCAGCAGCGGGATATGGCCAATGGCTTCGTTGGTGGCAGGGTCATAAACCGCTTCTTCGCGTCCGCCTTCCCCGTGGGTCCACTTGCCGTTCACGTAGGCGTACTGCCGGAACAGACGCGGATCTTCCAAGCGCTTTGCGAGCGTGGCCGATAGTGTGGTCATGGGAACCTCTCCTCAAATGCAGGCTGGCTAACCGAGCACTGCAATCACTGTGTGGCATTGTCAGCAAGCACTTATTAGCCTTGCCGTCGAATGCCCCCAGGTTAACGGAGAGTGGCCACGAAGTGTTTTTGAAAACCGAGGCTTATCGCGCGACTTTTTTTGTCAGTAGTCGTTTAACAGTGCTTTTTTTTGGTGGGCTAGCCAGAATAATGAAAGGTGTGTTTTAAAGTACATCATCGGTATCAATACCGATGGGCACCCGCTTAACGGTCTTCGTCACGATATAAGTGAAGTAGCGCTCGATACCGACTTCCGAGACCAGCCACTTATCCATCAAACGCTGGTAGCTATCGATAGTGCGCGCCTCAAACTTCACCAGATAATCGACCCCGCCGCCTACTGCGACGCACTCAGTAACTTCTGGCGTTTTCATCACCAGGGCTTCAAAGCGGGTGAAGCTTTCGGCGTTGTGCTGTTTAAGCTCTATCTGTACCCAAACCGGGTTGCGTGGCACCAGCACGTCGGCGTCAATGCGCGCACTATAGCCCTGGATAACCCCGGCATTTTCCAGCCGCTTTACCCGCTCCCAGCAGGGACTGACCGAGAGGTTGATCGCCTCGGCCAGCTTCGACTTGGTGATTCGCCCGTCGCGGGAAAGAATGTCGAGAATTTTCAGATCGTAACGGTCAAGTTTCATCACGATGAACGTTACGCCTCCAGGCGTTCAACAACATCGGCGATCACCGCCAGGGTGTCCCCCATATTGATCAGCGAGGGCGCACGGCGAGCCATTAAAATACCGTCGCGCTCTGCTTTATAGGCCACCGGCTCGGGGCCGCTGCGGGTCATATCGTACACGTAGGCGATGGTTTGGCCTTTTTTCACCTCGTCCCCCAACGCGACCAACAGTTCTAGCACGCCCGAGTGCTGGCTCTGCACGTAGCAGCTGGCATCGGGCATATCGAGGTACATCTGCCCGCCTGCAGGCATTGCCACTTCGCCTTCTACCAGGCCGTAGTGAATCAGGAAGTTGCGTACACCGCGTTCGGCAATCGCGATACTCAGCGGCGTCGAGGTGCCGCCGCCGCCAAGCTCGGTGGCGACGAATACTTTGCCCTGGCGCTCGCAGGCGGTGTCGAAGAGTTTTTCCGCATCCAGCTCAAACATCACCATGGCGTAAGGGGCACCAAAGGCTTTGGCACCTTCCAGAGCTGCCTGCTGCTGCGCTTTATCATCCAGCACGTGGGATGCACCAAACGGAAGAATGTCCAGCGTGCGGCCACCGGAGTGCAGGTCGAGTACTACGTCCGCCATGGGCACCAATACGCGGGTAAAGTAGTCGGCGATTTGTGGCGTAACGCTGCCGTTGGGGTCGCCGGGAAAGCTGCGGTTAAGGTTGCCTTTATCCATCGGTGAGGTGCGCTTGCCCGCCATCACCGCCGGGGTGTTCATGCACGGCACGATAATCACCCGCCCCGTCACGTCTTCTGCCTTCAGCGTTGAAGAGAGCTTCAACAGCGAGGTGATGCCTTCGTACTCATCGCCGTGGTTACCGCCGGTCAAAAGCGCCGTTGGGCCGTCGCCGTTTTTCACCACGGTCACGGGGATCATCACCGCGCCCCAGGCAGACTCATCGGTAGAGATCGGCAGCTTTAAAAAGCCGTGCTGCACGCCATCGGCATCAAAATCAACGGTGGCGGAAATCGGGCTAGGCCGCAGTTGGCTTGGTTGATCGGTCATTGGATGTTCCTTTTTTACAATCCGCTACTTAACAAACAGCTGGCGCGGGAAATTGGCCAGGGTTTCGCAGCCATCTTCAGTAATTAAAATACTCTCGGTAATTTCCAAGCCCCACTCCTCTACCCATAGCCCCGGCATAAAGTGGAACGTCATGCCAGGTTTGAGAATGGTGTCATCCGAGGGACGCAGGCTCATGGTGCGTTCGCCCCAGTCGGGCGGGTAAGAAAGACCAATCGAGTAACCACAGCGAGCGCCGCCGCGGTCAAAGCCGTATTTATCCATCGCTGCACCCAACGCCATGGCGATATCCGCCGTGCAATTGCCGGGCTTGGCCACCGCCAGTCCGTTTTCGATGCCTTCCAGCAGGGCGGATTCTGCACGGATAAAGTCAATCGGCGGTGACCCTAAGTACACAGTGCGCGACATCGGCGCGTGGTAGCGCTTAAACACCCCGGCAATCTCAAAGAAAGTGCCTTCGCCTTTGCGAAACGGCGTGTCGTCCCAGGTCAGGTGCGGCGCCGCGGCGTCTTTGCCGGTGGGCAACATGGGCACAATGGCGGGATAATCACCGCCAAACACTTTGCCGTTCTCATCCACAAAGCCTTCAATGCCAACGCGATAAATTTCCGAGACCAGCTTGCTCTTCGGCAAGCCAGGTTCAATGACTTCCAGGATACGCGTGTGCATGCCTTCGACAATTTTGGCGGCAATGCGCATGTACTCGACTTCTTGCGGCGATTTGATCGCCCGGCACCAATTCACCAGCGAGTTGGCATCCATAAAGCGCGCATGGGGCAGCTCTTTAAGCAGGCTTAAATAGGCCTTGGCGGAGAAGTAGTAGTTATCCATCTCCATGCCTACCACGCCCAGATGCCAGCCGCGGTCAGGCATAATCGACTGCGCCAGATACTCCATCGGGTGCATATCCGGATTCTGTACGTAGTAATCCGGGTAGTAGGTAATATTGTCAGGGTCGATCCAGCATGTGCGCAGGGCACCATTGGCATCCATGCGACGTCCGAACCATACCGGCTCGCCTTCAAGGCCCACCAGCACACACTGATGCACATAAAACGACCAACCGTCGTAGCCGGTTAGCCAAGCCATATTGGAAGGGTCACTGACGATCAATACGTCAATGCCGCGACTGGCCATTTCAGCACGCACTTTCCACAGGCGGGTAGCATACTCTTCGCGCGTGAAAGGCAGGGAAACCTGAGTCATCGGGCAACTCGCCATTAAAGATCACCAAGAACCAGCGTACTGCCCACTATAGGCACGCAACGCTGGGCCACAGGATCGACCTGGCCACCACCGATCAGGCGTCGGGGTTGCATCTGCTGCCATTGCAGCAGGCCCGCCAATGTCGTCTTAAGCCGATACTAGCACCGACCCTTGGTCAGCGGTCAAAGGCTTTATGACAAAAAGTGCATACGGCATCGATATTTGCACTAAGCAAGCTTGCAACGGCCTCTAGGGCTCACCATGATAGCTTGCAGTAATAACACTTTTATCAAGAGGGGATGGCGATGAAAATTGTTGTGCATATTGATGAGGCTGATCAGTGGCAAGCGGCGCTTGCGGAAGCATTGCCCCAAGCCACTGTGCTGACCAGCGAGGCGCCAGCGCATGAGCGAAAAGGTGCGGACTATCTCGCTATCTGGAAAGCCCCCGCCCACTTGCTGCAAGAGCAGACCCAGCTTAAAGGCATTATCAATTTAGGCGCCGGGGTGGATTACCTGCTGAAAACCCCAGGACTACCCAGCGATGTGCCCATTGTAAAATTACGCGACGCAGGCATGGGCGAGCTGATGGCCGATTACGCTCTGTATGGCGTACTGCACTTCTATCGCAGCATGGATCGTTACGCGGAACAGCAGCAAAGCACCACTTGGCAGCCGCAGGAAGTGGTAGAGAAGGCGCAATGGCCTGTAGGTGTATTAGGGTTAGGGGCCATTGGCGGTTTTGTGGCCAGCGCTCTGCAGCAGGCTGGTTTCCCAGTGCTGGGCTGGAGCCGATCCCCCAAACAGATCAGCGGCGTACACTGCTTTCACGGCGATGATGGGCTAACCGAACTGCTCGGCCAAGTGCAAAGCCTGATCACTATTCTCCCTGACACGGCCGCCACCCAGCATATTCTCAACGCCGAGCGACTGGCCCAACTGCCCCAGGGCGCCAGCGTGATTAATCCTGGTCGTGGCAGCTTAATTGATGAGCAGGCGCTGTTGGATGCGCTGGGAAGAAGCGCCGGTCAGACAGGCCACTTGCGAGGTGCACTGCTGGATGTATTTCATGAAGAGCCGTTGCCCACTGACAACCCGCTATGGCACCACCCCAAGGTAATCGTCACACCGCATATGGCGGCACCCACTCCGCTGAATGATGCCATCGACCAAGTGATCTCTTACTTGCATGCCTTTGAATCAGGCGAAAAACTCTCCACGATAAACCCCGAGGCAGGTTACTGACGACGCTACCACCGGCTATACTGGTGCGCTGGGAACCAAGTGCAGTCTCAAGGCTCTTAGGAAGATACGTTTTTATGGAGGAAGGCTCTTGGTCAATGTTCTCGCACGACTGCCTAGCCGCTTGCTAGCAGGTATGGGGCTGAGTTTTGC
This sequence comes from Halomonas sp. AOP13-D3-9, assembly GCF_052379125.1. Lineage (NCBI taxonomy): Bacteria > Pseudomonadati > Pseudomonadota > Gammaproteobacteria > Oceanospirillales > Halomonadaceae > Halomonas > Halomonas sp. AOP13-D3-9. Next base: position 7,527 of record NZ_JBQSYH010000003.1, read on the forward strand.
CGTCTTGTGTTCCAGCGATATGGCGTTAGCAGCAGACACACTTAAAGACCCTCGTCCCTTTGAAGCACAGTACCGGCTAGAGGTTCGCGGTTGGCCTGGGGCGACTATTACCCATCGTCTCTCTAACGAAGGAAATCACTGGTTAAGCGATATGCGCTTTTCGGTCACCGTGGCGCGCGGCCAGGAGTTCAGCCGTTTTTCGCTGAACAACAATGATACCCACGCGTTGCTCTATAGCAGTAGCTATTCGTTGCTGGGCGTGGGCGACAGTTATCAACTGAGCGAACGTGATATTCCCACCTTAGACCGGCAGACGGCGCTCTTTGACCTATCGCGCCGAGCAGGTCACGAAGAGTGCACAGAGAGCGCCCCGTGCGATATTGAGTTTGTCGATCACAAAGGGCGTGATGAGCATTTCCAATACTATGTTGAAAAGCAGCGGGTAACTGATCCTAGTAGCATTGGGATGCCGGGCGACGAGTTCGAAGCACTCAACGTATCGCTCATCGATATGGAAAAGCCTAACCGCCTGCTACAGATCCGTTTTCACCCTGACTGGCCCGGCCTGATTCTATCGGTGGTGTACCAAAAAGAGGGCAGCCGTGAAACCCAGCTGACACTGACTAACTTCAACCCAAACGGGGGCGCGACGCCCTAAATGTTTTCAGGTTTATTGATCGTTCTATTACCACTTTTATTGGGCTACTTAGTTCGCGTCCGTTCCGCACAGTTACAGAACTTGATCAATCGAGCGGTTAATAGCTCGGTCTATCTTATTCTACTGTTCATGGGTATAAGCCTTGCCGGCCTTGAGAATCTGTCTAGTCAGCTTTCACGCTTGGGCGGCAACGCCTTGCTGTTGTTTAGCATTACCACCCTGTTTAATTTAGCAGCGCTATGGTGGTTATCGCACCGTTTAACGCTTAAGGCAGGCAACTCGCCGGTGGTCAAAGACGCCCCCACCAGCAAGCTGGCGGCCATGCAGGGGTCGCTGTTATTGGTCGCCGTGGTGGCTGGGGGTGTGATCACTGGCTTGCTGCTGGGGCCACACCTGGGCGAAAGACTTTTCAACACCGCAGATTTACTGGCCGAATGGGTACTCTATGTACTGCTAGCGCTGATCGGCTGCCAACTGCGTAACTCCGGCATGCCACTCAGGCAAATATTACTTAATCGCATGGGGCTGGCGATTGCCATCACGCTGGCGCTAAGTTCGCTGTTAGCTGGCTTAGCCGCCGCCCCACTGCTCTCGCTAAGCTGGAACGAAGGCCTAGCGATGGCATCAGGCTTTGGCTGGTACTCGCTTTCAGCCATTTTGATTGGCGACCAGCTTGGCCCATTGATGGGTGGCGTGGCATTTTTCAACGATCTCACCCGTGAGTTGCTGGCGTTTATCCTGATTCCGCTGGTCATCCACCGCCACACCGCCTTGGCCATTGGCTACGGCGGCGCCACCTCCATGGACTTCACCCTCCCCGTCATTCAGCAGCACGGCGGCGTAGCCTGCGTGCCTATTGCCGTGGTCAGCGGGTTTATTCTCTCGCTGCTGTCACCACCGCTGATTCTGTTTTTTCTCTCGCTTTCGGGTTAACTATTCAGGCTATAAAGCAAACGTGCGCGCTCTAAGTGTTTGCGCATCTCCTCTACAGCAGCCCGCTTATTGCCTTGCTCGATACAGTCGATAATTTTGGCGTGCTCCAGCAGGGTAATATCCTCGTTGCCTTCCCAGTGCAGCAAACTAGCGTGAAAACGCGCCAGCCAACCCAGCATGGCTTGGCTAGTCGCCATAAAAATCGGATTGCGGGTTATCCCGGCAATGGCGGTATGAAAGGCCATATCGACCTCGATAAAGGCTTGAGCATCGCCATTTAAATGCCCGCGCTGCTGCTCTAACAGCTCTCTTAAGTGAGCAATGTCTTGCGCGGAGGCCTGACCTGTCGCCTTTTCCACCATGCCCAGTTCAAAGAAGGTGCGTGCCTCTTTAAGTTGTTCAAGCGACTGTGGCGAGCTAGCGAGCATATGACGAGCGGTTAAATCGATCTGCGACATCAATCCTACCGCCGTCGGCTGCAGTACTTTAGGGCGCTGACCATGGTTTATCTCGACAAGACCAATACGCTCAAGTGTTTGCATCGCCTCACGGATTGCCGGTCTTCCCACGCCATAGCTATCCATCAGCTCGCGCTCGGAAGGCAGCGCATCACCAGGCTTGTATTGGCCCGCTTCAATCATTTCATACAGTCGATCAAACACCTCATCTGACAGCTTGCGCCGAGTGATTTTAGGGGCTGGTTGCACGGCGGTTTCTCCTAACAAGCCAAACAGCGGCTTGGTTATCCAATGAGCGTCAGCAGTCTAACGCTGCACTACTGCAAATGGGCAAAATTTACTTAAATACGACCAAAGCAGCATTTGACAGACTGCTATAGATATTATGTCATCATACCAGTTGCCGAGCAATCAGCTCTTTCCCTTTAGACCCTCGGCCAACACATGGCTAGCGCCATGCAACCCCTTCATTGGAGTCTGCTATGACCAACATTGCCCTTATCGGCGCAGGCGGAAAAATGGGCTATCGCCTGTCGAGCAACCTGCAACCGTCAGATTACGCCGTCAGCCACGTTGAATTGAGTGACGCAGGCCGCCAGCGCCTATTGGAAGGCCTCGGAATCAGTTGCGTAGATGCCAAACAGGCAGTTCCCGAGGCTCAAGTAGTGATACTAGCGGTTCCCGACACGCTAGTGGGCCGCGTCGCCGAAGAGCTATCGCCACTAATGGCCAGCGGTACCATGGTGATCACCCTGGATGCCGCCGCCCCTTTTGCCGGCCACCTGCCCAGCCGTGACGACTTGGTCTACTTCGTGACGCACCCTTGCCACCCACCGATCTTCAATGATGAAACGGATCTAGATGCCAAGCGTGACTACTTTGGCGGCGCCAAGGCTAAGCAGCACATCGTCAATGCCCTGATGCAGGGGCCTGAAGAGCTTTATGCATTAGGTGAAGCGATCGCGAAAACCATTTATGCGCCGGTGGTTCGCTCGCATCGAGTGTCGGTTGAGCAGATGGCACTGCTTGAGCCCGGACTTTCTGAAACCGTATGCGCCACGCTGCTGGTAGTAATGCGCGAAGCAATGGATGAAGTCGTTGCCCGCGGCGTTGACCAAGAGTGCGCGCGCGACTTTTTACTCGGCCATATGAATATTCTGGCGGCAGTCATTTTCGAGGAGCAGCCCGGCGTATTCTCCGATGCCTGCAATAAAGCGATTGAAAATGGCAAACCCCAGTTGATGCGCGATGACTGGAAACGCGTATTTGAGCCTGAGGAAATTGCCGAAAGCATTCGGCGTATTACCTAGGGTTAATGCGACTTAAACACCTCAGCTCTACCGCTAATTACAACAAACTGGAGTAGAACATGACCTCTTACAAGCTCAACAAAATATCAGTCAGCATTGCGGCCACCCTCGCCTCAGCCCTTGTACTGACCGCCAGCACCTCAGCGTTTGCCGTTCAAGAGATGAATCTAGCGTTCACGCCGCCACTCAACTCCCACTATGGTGAGGCAGGCCAAGCGTTTGCCGAAGAGATTGACCGGCTTAGCGACGGTGAATTTAAAATCAATCTGCGCCCTGCCAGTGCATTAGGCGGCGAGCGCGACGTACTTGAAGGCCTTCAGATCGGTTCAGTGGAGCTGACGCTAACCTCCACCGGCCCTATCGGTAATTTCGTCCCCTCGGTTTACGCTCTGGATTTTCCTTTCCTATTCCGCGACTACGATCACGCCCATAAAGTGCTGGATGGCGAGATTGGCCAATCACTGCTGGAGGAGTTCGAAGACGAAGGCTTAATCGGATTAGCCTGGGCGGAAAACGGTTTCCGGCACCTCACCAATAGCGTGCGCCCGGTCAAAACGCCCGAAGACATGGAAGGCATGAAGATTCGCACCATGGAGAATCAGGTGCACCTGGAAACCTTCAAAGCCTTGGGCGCCGCACCAACGCCCATTTCTTGGACAGAAGTCATTACGGCCCTTCAGCAAGGCACCATCGACGGCCAAGAAAACCCGATACCCATTTTGACCGTGAATAATATGTGGGAGATCCAGGATTACCTGACGCTGACTGGCCATGTTTACTCCCCCACTGCCCTAGTAATGTCCAAGATCTATTGGGACGACCTGAGTGAAGAGCAGCAAGGCTGGTTCAGAGAAGCGGCTCAGGTAGCCGCTCAAACCTCACGTGATGCCGTCCAGCGTATCGAAGCGGAAGGCGTTGATCTGCTGCGCAGTAACGGCATGGAAGTGGTGACCGAGATCGACTACGAGCAGTTCCGTGCCGCCGCCGAACCTGCCTACGAACGCTACGCCGACCAGTATGGCAGTGAACTACTAGAGCGTATCCGCGCAACCGAGTGAGCCTTCCTCTGCTGCATGCCTCCCTTACGGGAGGCATTTTCTCCCCGACGATGAGGTTTACGCTTATGTTGTCGCTACTGAATAGCTTGGCCCAGGGGCTCATCAAGCTCAGCCATAATCTCGCTGCAATACTCCTCGCCATTGCGGTGGCCTTAGTCTCCTTCCAAGTCTTTACCCGTTTTATTCTCGGCGACCCCGCTGCCTGGTCAGAAATCCTGGCGCGAGGATTAATTGTCTGGAGCGTGTTTTTAGTCAGTGCTGCGGCTTTTTGGTATGGCGCCATGATCTCCATTGACCTTTTCCTTGATCGCTTGCCGCCGCGTTTGCGCATTTATGGTCAGCGTTTGGTATGCGCCGCCGTATTAACACTACTCACAATTCTTGTCTGGCAGGGGTACCTGATCACCTTACGCGTCTCTGGACAACAAATTGCCATGCTCGAAATTCCTATGTCCTGGTTTTATGCCGCTATACCCACTGGCTGTGCCGTCGCCATCGTCGCAGTGGTTGCGCGCCAGCTCAGTGTCGAGTATCAGCATCATCACGGGCAGCACAGGACGAGCCCTATCCGCCCTGATGTAGGAGAAACACCATGAATCTGGCAATCAGCTCAGCGTTGATCGCGCTGTTTGCCTTGTCGATACCGATTGCGGTTGCTATCGCCTTAACCGCAGTGATTGGTCTTTATTTCTTCAGCAGCGTTCCACTCATGGTCGTCCCACAGCGCATGTTCGTGGGCTTGGATAGCTTTCCGCTCATGGCGGTGCCGTTCTTTATTCTAGCCGGCCATATAATGAGCAACGGCGGTATTGCCACCCGCATGGTCGAGTTTGCCCGCTCACTGGTAGGCGGCATTCAGGGCGGCCTGGCCTGCACCTGCGTGGTTACCTGCATGATGTTTGCCGCCATCTCGGGCTCCAGTGTGGCCACCACCTTTGCCATTGGCGCCATCTTGATTCCTGCCATGGTAGCCCGTGGCTACCCGGCGCCGATGGCTGCCTCTATCCAGGCCTCTTCTGCGGAACTGGGTATCATCATACCGCCTTCCGTACCATTGATCCTCTACGGTGTCAGCACAGAAACCTCCATTACACAGCTATTTCTCGCTGGCTTTGGCCCCGGCCTAATGATCGGGCTAGCCTTGATTGTAATGGTCGTTATTTGGTGCCGTTTAAAAGGCTACGGCACCCAGGATGGTGATTTACGCTCGTCCATCTGGCCCGCATTTCGCAGTGCCTTTCTCGCTCTGCTAATGCCGGTCATTATCATTGGTGGGATTTACGGTGGCATCTTTACCCCCACTGAAGCCTCCGCGGTGGCAGTGATGTATGGGCTGTTCTTAGGCATGGTGGTTTATCGCACCATCAAACTAAGTGATCTGCCGCGTATTTTTCGCGAGAGCGCGCTATCGGCAGGTTCGATCATGCTGATTATCGCCGCGGCCTCGATTCTTAGTTTTGTAATTGGACGCTCTGGACTAGCTAGTGACATCGGCGCCTGGGCACAAAACACCTTTGATAATCGCTACACCTTCCTACTAGCCATCAATATGTTGCTACTGGTGGTCGGAATGTTTATCGAAACCTCCGCCGCCATTTTAATTCTTGCCCCCATCTTGGCCCCCATTGCGATTGGGTTTGGCATTGACCCAGTGCATTTCGGCATCGTGATCGTCGTGAATTTAGCGTTGGGTATGTTTACCCCGCCTCTAGGGGTGAATCTTTTTGCCGCCGCGCAAGTAGCCAAGCTACCCGTTGAACAGCTATTTCGCTTTTTGCTGCCGCCGGTACTCACCATCATCACCTGCCTGATGCTGATTACCTATGTGCCGATGATCTCGCTGTTTCTACGCGATCTTCTTTTTTAAGCTGCCGGAGTCTAATTGATGAGCACACGTATTCACGCCCGCTACCTGATTGAGACGCCCTACCCGGTTGAACATGCGGCTCAGGTTATGGCCGGTGAGCAGTCGTCCGGCACCTTTACCCGCTTAGCCAATGAAACCGACGCCTTGCGAGAAGCCCATGGGGCGGTTGTCGAAAACATTGAGACACTGGAGGCGGTTGAGACACCTTCGCTACCCATGCGAGAAGATCTGGCGCCGCAAGGCCACTCTCTGTTTCAGCGCGCACTAGTGGAGCTTTCCTGGCCTCTAGAAAACATGGGCCCCTCTCTGCCGAATCTAGTGTCTACCGTTGCGGGCAACCTGTTTGAACTCAAAGAGTTTTCCGCACTGAAGCTACTGGATATCGACTTACCCAGCGCCTTCGCAGGCGCCTACCCTGGCCCACAATTTGGGATGGCGGGCACACGACAGCTAACCGGCATTACCAACGGCCCACTGATAGGCACCATTATTAAGCCCAGCGTGGGTTTATCTCCGGCTGAAACTGCTGACATGGTGGCGCAACTTGTGGCGGGAGATATTGATTTTATTAAAGACGACGAGCTGCAGGCCAACGGCCCCCATAGCCCGCTACGCGCGAGGGTCGATGCTGTCATGCCCATCATCAACGCCCATGCAGAGCGCACCGGCAAAAAGGTGATGTACGCCTTTAATATCAGTGGTGATATCGACGAGATGCGCGCTCAGCATGACTACGTGGTGGCTGCTGGCGGCAGCTGCGTCATGGTCGCCATTAACAGCGTTGGCTTAGCAGGTGTCGTGCATTTGCGCCGCCACTGCCAGGTAGCGCTGCATGGCCACCGCGCAGGCTGGGGCATGTTAAGCCGTTCACCTCACTTGGGGATGGCGTTTGACGCTTACCATAAACTGTGGCGGCTAGCGGGGGTGGATCATATCCACGTTAATGGTCTGCGCAATAAATTCAGCGAAGAGGACGACAGCGTGATTAACAGCGCACGCGCCTGCCAAACAGCGATGTTTGAGGCGCCTACGGCGGGTTATCAGATTATGCCGGTCTTCTCTTCGGGGCAAAGCGCCGCCCAAGTGGCTGATACCTATCAGGCACTTGGCAATAGCGATCTGATTTACTGCTGTGGTGGCGGCATCATGGCTCACCCCGGCGGCATTTCTGGCGGGGTCGCCAGCCTGCGCCAAGCGTGGCAAGCCGCCATGGCGGGCATCCCGCTGGCAACCTATGCTCGTGATCACAGAGAACTTGCCCAGGCCATGGAGACCTTTAGCGTATGAGCACGCCTCTTCTTCTCTCCTATTACGGCGATGACCTTACTGGTTCGACCGATGTGATGGAAGCGTTAAGCCTGAACGGGGTGGAAACAGTGCTTTTTCTGGCACCGCCCAGCGAAGAGCAATTAGCTCCATTTGCCGATTTTCCAGCGATTGGCCTAGCGGGTACCAGCCGCAGCGAATCACCTGAGTGGATGGAAACACACCTCACCAACGCCCTGGCATGGCTGCAATCCCTTAACGCCTCACTGTGTCACTATAAGGTGTGTTCCACCTTCGATAGCGCACCGGATATTGGCAATATCGGCAAAGCGCTGGAAATAGGCCAAGCCCTGTTCGCGCAAAGCTGCGTACCGCTGGTGGTCGGTGCCCCTCAGCTAAAGCGCTACACCGTTTTTGGCCAACATTTTGCCGCCTTCGATGGCGAGGTTTATCGTATTGACCGCCACCCGGTAATGAGCCGCCACCCGGTGACGCCCATGGCAGAAGCCGATTTACGACTTCATTTGGCTAAACAGACAGCGCTCTCTATCGGTTTAGCCGACGTACTGTGTATCGAATCAGCCGATACCGATTCTCGGATTGACCAGCTTAGCCGCTCAAACGACGTACTGCTTTACGACACGCTGACCCGCGACCATCAGGCAAGAGTGGGCAAACAGCTTTGGCGAACGCGCTTACCCGATGGAAGCTACGTTGTGGGTTCATCCGCCGTAGAATACGCGCTAGTAGATACTTGGCGAAAGCAGGCGCTCATTCCCGAAAACCCACCACTGTTCTCCTCTCCCGGGGCGGTTGAACAAATTGCCGTAGTCTCAGGAAGTTGCTCTGAAGTAACTGCCCGTCAAATCCGCCACGCGGAAACCAACGAATTTCGCGCCATTGCCATTGATGTCGTCAAACTTATCGACGATCGGACGCATGCCGACACCATGAACAAGGCATTGAAAGAGGCTATCGAGGCACTCAATCAGGGCAAAAGCGTCATTGTGTACACTGCCATGGGGCCAAACAGCGATGCGGATGCAGTGCGTAAGGGCGGAGAAAAGGCACGCCACCTTATTGGCCGCTCTTTAGGTCAGTTATTACGCCAAATGTTAGAAGCCCATAGGCTTCAGCGCATAGTGATCGCTGGGGGCGACACTTCCAGCCATGCGCTTAGCCAACTTGGCGTACACGCCCTAACCACGCGCCTACCGCTGCCGGAAACGCCGGGCTCGCCGCTCTGCACCGCCCATAGCAACCAGCCAGCCTTTGATGGTTTGGAAGTCGCCTTAAAAGGCGGACAGATCGGCAGTGAAAGCTACTTTGTGACTATTCGTGATGGCAACGCCTAGGCGTCTATTACCCCCACTAGTGTTGTAGCGACCTGAATTCGGTAGGATTGGCGTCATCGCTCGTTTCGCTGCCCAGGATGCCACTCCCCATGCTCAACGGAATTTGGTTAAGCTTCTTTATCGCGGCCTTTGCGGCCTCTCTCTGGCAGTGGTTGGTTGGTGGCGATAGCGAGGTATTTGCCCGCTTGGTGCAGTCACTGTTCGATATGGCAGAAGTAAGCGTTGATATTATTTTGGTGCTACTGGGCACCATGACACTGTGGCTGGGGTTTCTCTCGATTGCCGAAAAAGCGGGCTTGATTCGCTTGCTAGGGCGGGTGCTCGACCCGCTGTTCTGCCGCTTAATGCCAGAGGTGCCCCGCGGCCACCCCGCTATGGGGCTGATCAGTATGAACTTCGCGGCAAATATCCTGGGTCTGGATAACGCCGCCACGCCGATTGGCATCAAAGCGATGCACTCGCTGCAGAGCCTTAACCCCAGCTGTGAGACCGCCAGCAACGCGCAAATTCTGTTTCTGGTGCTCAATACGTCTTCTCTCACACTACTGCCGGTAACGATTTTCATGTATCGCGCCCAGCAAGGCGCTGCCGACCCCACGCTGGTCTTTTTACCTATTTTGCTGGCGACAACGGCCTCTAGCCTGGCTGGGCTTTTGGCAGTGGCGATGATGCAGCGCTTAAAACTGTGGCAGCCCGTGGTGCTAGCTTATTTATTAGCTGCTGCTCTAGCGTTGGGGCTACTGATTACCACGCTGGCAGGCATCAGGCATGTCCGCGCAGGCGCTGGCCGCGGCCTCTACACTAGTCGGTAACCTGACGCTATTTAGCATCGTGATGATGTTTTTAGTGGTGGGGGCGTTACTGGGTGTGAGGGTGTATGACGCCTTTATTGAAGGCGCGAAAGAAGGGCTAAGCTTTACCATTACCCTGCTGCCCTACTTGATCGCCATGCTGGTGGCCGTCGGCGTGCTGCGCGCCAGCGGCGTATTGGACGCAGGCCTTAGTGGCATCCGCTGGCTAGTAGAGGGCTTTGGCTGGGACACTCGCTTTGTCGATGCGCTGCCCACCGCCTTTGTGAAGCCACTTTCCGGTAGTGGCGCCCGCGCCATGATGATTGAAACCATGGACACCTTTGGCGTCGATAGCTTTCCAGGGTTGCTCGCCGCCACTATGCAAGGCAGCACCGAGACCACTTTCTATGTATTGGCTGTCTACTTTGGCGCCGTTGGCATTACTCGCATTCGCCACGGTCTGGGCTGTGCTCTGGTAGCAGACTTCGCAGGCGTTACCACCGCTATTGCAGTCTGCTACTGGTTTTTTGGCTGACCGGCGTTAATAGGCTTTCGTTTGTAGAGCACAGCGTCTACCTTTCATATGAGTAAAAATAGGGTCTGCAGGCAGCAGATCTAGAGCTATCGTTAAGCAAAGGAAATGCGTTTAAACAGCCGTCGCTCCCGGGTGTTAACCGCTCAAGGATGAAAGGTGAAATATGGCAGGCGCCAGCACTATGTTGATTGCGCTCGCCGCTTTTTTCTGGGGAATTTCCGGAGGAATCGCGGGCATTCTGTTAGACAGCGGTTGGGATCCGGCTGTCGTGTCATTTTATCGAGGGTTTGTAGGACTTCTCTTCGCGCTTGTTTGGCTACTGTTTCAACGCAGCCATAGCGGCCTGAACAGCAGGCAGCTTTGGTTCTGGTCGGTCGTGGCAGGCCTTGGCGTGGCAGGTAACTTTACGTTCTATTTCCTTAGTATTGAGTATGGCAATGTGGCGGTCGCGGCCACCTTGATGTACTGCGCCCCTGTTTTTGTCTATCTCGTTTCATTTGCCCTCAAGCTTGAACGACCCACCGCCGCCAAGTGGCTCGCCATCGCACTAGTGATGGTGGGTGTGGTGTTGCTAACCAAACTGTATGCTATTGGCGCCAGCGACCTCTCGCTGATGGGTGTGGGTACGGGTCTGCTTGCCAGCCTCTCTTATGCGCTGTTCATTTTTGGCTTTAAGTATGCGGCACCCCATGGCAGCCCATCCGCCGTTCTCACAATTGCCTTCACCGTATTAGCGATAGCCCTTCTACTACCAGCGGATATCCCCCAGGTGATCAGCGTTATTAACGCTCCAGAGCTGCCGCTGTTTGTGGTGTTAGGTATTCTGGGCGCGGGTCTATCGTTCTTGCTTTATGTGGTCGGCATTAAGCATGCGGCACCGGCGTTAGCTTCCATGGTGGCCATGGTGGAGCCGGTCACCGCCACTCTGTTTGGGGTAGCGGTGTTAAGCGAGAGCCTGGGTATTATTCAAATGGTAGGCATGGGGATCATATTGATAACCGTCACCGCGTTGAGTCTCTCCTCCCGTTAATGGGCTTAACGGCTACACTCACCGCGCATGGACGCGCTCAATGCCTTGCGCAGCGCTGACCCCACGAGCCCTTGCCCAATTAACACGGTGAGCTTCGCGATGGCGGCTTCCAGGGTGATATCGCTGCCGGCAATCACGCCTGCTTGGTTAAGTGCGGCACCCGTGGCATAGGCGCCTTGCACCACCTCGCCTTGGGCGCACTGGGTCACGTTAAGCAGTGTTACACCTCGCTCGTTGGCAGCCGATAAGGCGTTAAGCAGCTCGCCTTCAAAGCTAAGCGGGTTGCCAACCCCGTAGCTATAAAGCACCAGTCCTTTTAGCGCTTCATCCTCCAGCAGCGCCTTGGCACGGCGCAGCGACATCCCTGGGTGCAACGGCAGTACCGCTACCGCCTCGTCGTCCACATCAATAGGCGCAAGATTCGGTAGTCCGCTCAGCAGCGCCGAGGGCTGGAGAAAACTAATGCCAATGCCCAGCTCGGCAAGCCAGGGGAAGTTGGGTGAGTCGAAGGCATCTAAGCCTTGTGTGCGCACCTTCCGGGCCCGGTTTCCACGCAACAGCCGGTCATGAAAAGCCAGGGTGACTTCGCAAGGTGTCGCGGGGTGAGCCGCAAGCTGCAGCGCGCTGACCACATTATTCAGTGCATCGCTTCTTGGCTCACCCAATGGAATTTGAGAGCCGGTAAAGATCACCGGCTTGTTCAACGCACCGAGCATAAACGAAAGCGCGGCGGCGCTGTACGCCATGGTATCGGTGCCGTGGAGCACCACAAACGCATCGTAACGCGGCCAGTGGCTTTCCAGCAGCGCCACCAGGCGATTCCAGGCCTCCGGCATTAACTCGGCGCTATCAATCAGCGGCTGCATTTCCAGCACATCAAACGCTGGCAGCCGGTAAGGATCGTCCAAAGCCAAATGCGTCGTTAGGCGTTCAGCCAGCCCCGCGCAGGGTATATAACCGTGTGGCGATGGCTGCATACCAATAGTTCCACCGGTATAGAGCATCAGTACGCGGGGCATGGGCGCTCCTCTCCTTATCAGTACAATCTAGTTAACTACTTACTTCGCAGGTGCGCCTTCCAGGCGCTGTTTTAACGCTTCAGCCTCTTCAGGCTCTAGCTCCCAGGCTTTTGGATCCAAATCGAGATCCGGATGCTGGTTAGCGTCAAAAATCGGCTGCTTGATGCCCTGCCGACGCTGCCCATCAAAGTCTTTCAAAATGCGCAGGCCACACTTGAACAGCAGAATCAGCGCAAACAGGTTAACGACCGCCAAGAGCCCCATGGTGACATCAGCAAAGCCGAACACGGTGCCCAAATCGGTAGTGGCACCCCAGCACACCAGCAGTACGATGGCCACGCGGAAGGCGTTAAAAAGGTTTTGGTTGTCGCGGCTGAAGAAGTTAAGGCTGTTCTCGCCCAGGTAGTAGTTATAAAGAATCGTACTGAAGGCAAACAGCAGCAGTGCCAGGCTGACAAAGGTGCGGCCCCATTCGCCCACATGATCGGCCAGTGCTGCCTGGGTCAGGGCAATGCCCTCAACGCCAGCGCCCGCAGCAGGGTCGTATACACCGCTGAGTAGAATCAAAAACGCCGTGGCAGAACAGATAATCACGGTATCGATAAAGACTGAGAACGCCTGCACGATGCCTTGGTTAGCCGGGTGCGGTACGTAGGCCACTGCCGCCACATTGGGCGCACTACCCAGGCCCGCTTCGTTAGAGAACAGGCCACGCTTCAGACCCATCATGATCGCCGCGCCAATACCGCCACCAATCAGCGGTTCAAGGCCGAAGGCACTCTTTACAATCAGCGCAATCACGCCAGGGATTTCCGTAATATTCATGGCGATGACCAGCAGCGCAATGGCGATATAGCTGACCGCCATAAAGGGCACCAATACCTCGGAAATACGTGCGATACGCTTAATACCGCCAAAGATAATCAGTCCCACCAGCATGGCAAGACCAATGCCGCTATACAGTACCGGTACGCCGAAAGCGTCACCGAAAGAGGTCGCCACCGAATAAGATTGCAGTGCGGTAAACGCAAAACCGAAGGTCAACAGCAGTAGTACCGAGTAGAACGCTGCCAGCCAGCGCCACTGTTTACCCAACCCTTTAACGATGTAGTACGCCGGGCCGCCGCGGTAAGTGCCGTCACCTTCGGCTTCTTTATAGGTTTGTGCCAGGGTGCATTCCAAAAAGCTGGTGGCCATACCCATTAAGCCCACCAACCACATCCAAAAAATCGCCCCTGGGCCACCCAGCGTAATCGCCACCGCTACACCGGCGATGTTGCCGCCACCGACACGCCCGGCTACTGAAAGCACCAGCGCCTGAAACGAGCTTAAATGGCCGTGTTTATTACGCTTAAAGGCTTGGCCGGAACCAAGGATACGAAACATCTCACCGAAATAGCGAAACTGCACAAAGCGGGACGCAACGGTAAAACCGATGCCAACGCCCACCAGCAGCACTAGCAGAACCTTCCCCCATAGGAGGTCATTGAGCATATCAAGCATGTGATTCTCTCCGCGTTTTTGTATTAGCGTTATGTTGGAATTCGCGTCGTTTGCTATCGCGCTTTTGGAATTCGCGCCGCGGAGAATGTTGTACCAAGCGTGGGGCAGGATTAAATTTGGCGCAGCGATGCAGTTGTGTGCACTCACTGCATCAGTGGGTGCACCAGAGTGCATCAGGCGGGCCGTCAGATCTTCTCGGCAATGCGATGGGCTAGCTTATGAATAAAGGGGCCGCTGATAAACGCGATGATCCCCGCAGCTGGCCAAGCAAGGAGCCATGCATGCATCCAAATAGCCACAAAATCGGGATGAGCTCCGATATTCACATAAGTCACCCACGCCGACATAATCAGCGAGAGTGCGAACGACATCAGTAGCGCGAAAATAATTCTGTGTTTCATGGGGTGTCCTTAAAAGCATTATTTACCTGGGACAAGGCTATCAAACACCCATTACGGTAATATATGCCAATATATAAGAAACCATTTTACAGAATTGCAAAATGCGAAAGCCTTCTCTGGATGACCTGAACATCTTTATCGTGGCTGCCAATCAACACAGCCTTACGGCGGCGGCGGCAAAGCTAAAGATGACTATCGCCACCGTGTCGCGGCGTATTAGCGCACTGGAGGCCACGCTAGGCGTAGAACTGCTCCATCGCTCCACTAAAGGGTTAACGTTAACGCCCCACGGTGAGTCCTATTATCGCGAGTGTGAAGAGCTAGTGCTCGCGCTGGATCAGCGCATATTGGATCTGGATCAGACGCTGCATAGCCTGAGCGGGCCGTTGAAGATTATGGCGCCGGTCAATCTGGGGAGCGGGCCACTAGATGCGTTTTGGCGACACTTTATTCACCGCTATCCTGAGATTGCACTCACTATTGAGTTAGATAACAACGTGGTCGATATTCGCGATCACCAAGCGGATATTGCGCTTCGCTCTGGGCCACAAAAAGATTCGACGCTGATACAGAAATACCTGGGCTATATAGAGCCGATTTTGGTGGCTTCTCCGACGATGAAGCACCCTATTCCCAGCAAGGTTGAGGAACTACAGGCGTGCCCCAGCGTGGCAGCAAAGATGTTTAGCGAGTGGCAGCTGTTCCATCAAGAGGGTAGTCAGCACGCTTGTCACAAGAGCCATTTCCATATCAGTAACGATATGAATATTGTGCTTAATCTCACTCTATCTGGGGCAGGTATCTCATTGATGCCCGCCAGTATGGTGGCGAACAGCTTACAAGCGGGAGAATTAATACGAGTGCTCCCTGAGTGGCAGGGACGCCACAGAGAGATCTTTTTGGTATGGCCCTATCGGCGTAGCCTTTCAGCGCGGGCCAAGCTATTTCGCAGCGAGTTAATCGAATTTCTCAGTTACCAATCCTGGTTCCACTCTGCTGATTAGATCGCCTGTTCGGAGCAAGCTGGCTGCAAATAACCAGCTCTGCTGACGCCGTAAGGCCAGCAGAGCTCTATCAACTCTCGTGGATAATGCTTAGAGGCCTGCTTTAGCCGCCCTTGCTGCATGAAGCTTCTTATAGCTTTCAATCAAGCGCTGGTGGCGCTCCAGGCCGTCTAACTGCATATTCGTTGGCGTTAGTCCGTGGAAACGTACCTCGCCACTCACCGAGCCAACAACCGCCGCCATGGTCGCTTCGCTGAACATACGCTGGAAGTTGTGCAGGTAATCGTTCAGTTCCAGTTCATCATCCAGCACAATTTCCAGCACCGCATTCACCGCCTGGTAGAACAGGCCGCGCTCGACGGTGTTGTCGTTGTACTGCAGGAACATCTGCACGCAGTCCAGTGCTTCTTCATGGCGTTGCAAAGCTAGGTAGACCAACAGCTTCAGCTCCAGAATCGTCAGTTGGCCCCACTCGGTGTTCTCATCAAACTCGATACCAATCAGGGTGATGATATCGGCGTGGTCATCCATCTGGCTCTCTTCCAGCCGCTCGACCAGATCAGTCAGTTGATCGTCGTCGAGGCGGTGCAGGTTGAGAATATCTTCACGGTAATCCAGCGCCTTATTGGTGTTATCCCAAATCAAATCTTCGATGGGGTACACCTCGGAGTAGCCCGGCACCAGAATACGACACACCGGTGCGCCCAAGTCTTCGTGTACCGCCATATACACTTCGGCGCCCAGCTCTTCAAAAATGCCAAACAGCGTGTCGGCCTCTTCTTCATTGCTGCCGGAGAAGTCCCACTCGCTGAATTCAAAGTCAGGCTTTGCGCTAAAGAAGCGCCAGGAAACCACGCCCACCGAGTCGATAAAGTGCTCAACAAAGTTGTTGGGCTCTGAAACCGTCTGTGAGTTAAAGGTCGGCAGCGGCAGGTCGTTAAGGCCCTCGAAGCTGCGGCCTTGCAGCAGCTCGGTCAGGCTGCGCTCCAGCGCCACTTCAAAGCTCGGGTGGGCGCCAAAGGAGGCAAACACGCCGCCGGTGCGTGGGTTCATCAGCGTGACGCACATGACCGGGAACTGCCCGCCCATGGAAGCATCTTTGACCAGCACTGGGAACCCTTGGGCTTCCAGGGCGTTAATGCCCTCTACTATGCTTGGGTATTTCGCTAACACCTCCTGCGGTACATCCGGCAGGGTTAGCTCCTGCTCAAGGATTTCCCGCTTCACCGCTCGCTCGAAAATTTCCGACAGGCACTGCACCTGGGCTTCCACCAGGGTATTGCCCGCGCTCATGCCGTTACTTAGGAACAGGTTTTCGATCAGGTTGGAAGGAAAGTAAACCGTTTCGCCATCGGATTGACGCACATAAGGCAGCGAGACAATGCCCCGGTCTTCGCGACCCGAGTTGGTATCGATCAGGTTTGAGCCGCAAAGCTCGCCTTCCGGGTTATAGATCGCCAAGCAGTGCTCGTCGAGGATTTCCGCAGGCAGTTCATCGTTCGGGCCCGGCTTGAACCACTTCTCATTGGGGTAGTGAACAAAGTCGCTACCCGCAATCTCTTCGCCGAAGAACTGGTCGTTGTAAAAGAAGTTGCAGCTCAGGCGCTCGATAAATTCGCCCAATGCCGAGCACAGTGCACTCTCTTTGGTCGCGCCTTTACCGTTGGTAAAGCACATGGGGGCAGCCGCATCGCGGATATGCAGTGACCAGACGTGGGGCACGATATTACGCCAGGAAGCGATCTCGATTTTCATGCCCAGGTCGGCAAGGATCGCGCTCATATTGGCGATGGTCTGCTCTAACGGTAGGTCTTTGCCCTCGATATAGGTGCTGCCGCCTTCCGGGGCGCCCATCAGTAGCGCCTGGGCGTCTTCGTCGATGTTCTCGACCACCTCGATCTGGAACTCGGGACCGGTCTGGACGACTTTCTTCACCGTACAGCGGTCAATGGAGCGCAGCATGCCTTCGCGATCCTTATCCGATATATCTTCCGGCAGCTCGATCTGGATTTTGAAAATCTGCTTGTAGCGGTTTTCCGGGTCGACAATGTTGTTTTGCGACAGGCGGATATTCTCGGTGGGAATATTCCGTGCGCTGCAGTACACCTTGACGAAGTAGGCAGCGCACATGGCCGACGAAGCCAGGAAGTAGTCAAACGGCCCAGGCGCCGAGCCGTCGCCCTTATAGCGAATTGGCTGGTCAGAGATGACCGTAAAATCGTCGAACTTGGCCTCCAGGCGGAGGTTGTCGAGATAGTTAACTTTGATTTCCATGAGCGGGCGTCCGGGGTAATGAGTGTGCCTGGGCCATTAAATACTTAAGCCGGTAGGCGAATGGCAGCCATTATCCAGTTTTTCACCCGCTTCGTCTTGGGCCATCGCCCAAATCATCCACCACTCGTCGTGCGAAAACGGCAGTGCTTGCTACAGCAGCATCTTGGCGATCTCTCCAGGAGAGGAAGGAATTACTGTGCTTGCAGCATACTCTCTGCCTCGGTTTCGCTGACCCCGAGCATTAGTAAAATCTGGCGTTGTGTGGCTATCAGCACCTGCTTGCGCTCCACTTCTCCCGGCAGACTTTTGGCAATGGCGACGGCCCCTACCAGGGAAGCCAATATAACCCGGGATTTATCAGCAATCGCGTTGCGGTCATTGGCAAAAGGGAGTTGTTTCAACTTGCTCAGTGCTATTAAACGGGTTTCAAGCATCTTTTTCATACTCATATAAGACGCTTCAAACAGGGTGCGGATTTCTGTTTTTTCACTGCCTATTTCGTTAAACAGTACCGCTTCAGGCCCCGGCTTATGCTTAGCTTCCAACTCTTGGAGATTGCAGTAGTTGGCGACTAATTCGGTTAGATGCTGTAACGAAAGCGGGCCTTTTACCAGTCTAGCCGCCCGGCTGTTATCAATGGTCAGGCGAACAGACTCATTGTAAAGGGCCTCTTTTGAAGCGAAATGGGCGTAAAAGGCGCCGTGGGTCATCTTGGCTAGTTTCATGATCTGGCCAATCGATACCTTTTGAAACCCATTGCGGCTAAATAGCTCCGTCGCCGAAGCCAAAATGCGCTCTTTGGTTTTCGATTTATGGCTCTTGGGATAAGGCATATCTACCTCGTCAGCTAAATATTATCTTGATCATATAGTGCCCATTGCTAGGGTGACCATATCAATAAATTAGGAGCCACTATGCACTCACCTATCGTGATTACCGGCATGGGCATGGTCAGCCCGCTAGGCAACAGCGTCAATAAAAGTTGGCAGCGACTGGTTGACGGCCAGTCTGGCATCAGCACCATTGACCGCTTTGACACCAGCAATATCCCGATCAAAATTGCTGGGGTGGTGCCTAGCATTAACCAAGACCCCAGCGGCGGTATTGACCTGAATGAGATAGCCGACCCCAAAGAGCAGCGCAAAATGGATCTGTTCAGCCTTTATGCGTTAGCAGCAGCCCATGAGGCACTGTCACAGGCCAACTGGTTCCCCGTTGAGCAGGCTCAAAAACGCAGAACGGCCACCATTATTGGCTCTGGCATTGGCGGCTTCCCTACCATTACTCAAGCCCAAAAAACCCTTGCTGAGCGCGGCTATCGCAAACTCTCCCCCTTCACGGTGCCCGCCTTTCTGGCCAATTTGGCGGCTGGCAATCTCTCCATTCGCTATGGTTTTCAAGGCCCTCTGGGATGCCCGGTTACAGCTTGCGCGGCAGGTCTACAGGCCATTGGTGACGGTATGCGCATCATACGCAATGGAGAAGCCGATGTAGCCCTCGTCGGCGGCGCCGAGGCGTGTATTGACCCGCTTTCACTGGCCAGCTTCAACGCTCTAAAGGCCGTTTCCAAAGAAGCAGACCACCCTGAACGCGCGTCCAGGCCCTTTGATAAAGCCCGTAACGGTTTTGTGATGGGAGAAGGCGCTGGCGTTATGGTGATCGAAACGCTTGAACATGCGGTCGCCCGGGGTGCAACGCCGTTAGCGGTGATCAGCGGCTACGGTACCAGCGCGGATGCCTACCACCTGACGGCAGGCCCAAAAGATGGGGCTGGCGCAGCAGCAGCGATTCAAGCAGCGCTAGGCATGGCGAACCTATCTACTGATGCTATTGACCATATCAATGCCCACGCCACCTCGACACCCGTTGGCGACCGGGCTGAAATTGCTTCATTGCGTAATGTATTCGGCGAGCGCTTGCCCGCCATCCCGATTTCGGCAACGAAAGCCGCCACAGGCCATCTCTTAGGCGCAGCAGGGGGCATCGAGAGTATTTTTTCTGTATTGGCAGCCAATACGCAGCAACTTCCGCCTACCATCAATCTTGAGCACTGCGATGATGATATGCAGGATTTAACCTTCGTCACGGCGACTCATCAGAAGCACGTCACTAAGCATGTATTGTGCAACGGATTCGGTTTTGGTGGCGTCAATGCGGCGCTTATTATTAGCAGTATCGAGCGTTAAAGAGGGAAATAAATAAACCGATCTGCCGCCAGACTATGATCGGTTTATCCAAACAATATTGTCATCCTTTCTTGCATAGAAACGATAGCGCTTCCTCAAGCAGCATTTCGGGAACTTCCTCAGCGATGTAGTGGCCGCAAGGAAGCGCCTTGCCTTCTATATCAATGGCGACTTTTTGCCATTCACTTAGGGCATCAAAGCAGGCTTCAATGGCGCCTTCCGCGCCCCACATCACTTTTAACGGGCAGGTGAGTTTTACGCCCGCATCGATATCGGCCTGATCATGCTCCAAATCGATGGTGGCGCTGGCGCGGTAGTCACCGCAAATGCCGGTAGCCGTACCGGGTAGAGCGAGACAGCGCCCGTACTCCGCCAGTGCTTCCGGAGAGAAAGGCGCCATACCGGCACTGCGGGCACCCATGACGCTTTTCAGATATTGGGCGGGATCGCTCTGGATCAGCATTTCCGGCAGCGGCTGGGGACGAATCAAGAAGAACCAGTGCCAGTAGCTGCGCGCAAAGGCCTCATTAGTGCCACGATACATGGCAAGCGTCGGGGCGATATCCAATAGCACCATGCGCTCTACGCGTTCAGCGTGGTCAACCCCTAAACGGTGGGCAACCCGCGCCCCGCGATCATGGGCTAGCACTTTAAAATGCTCAAAGCCCAGCGTGCTCATCAGTTCTGCCATATCGGCAGCCATAGCGCGCTTGGAGTAATTTAGATGCTCAGGATCATCGTCGGGTTTACTGCTGTCACCGTAGCCGCGCAGATCCGCGGCGATAACGGTGAAATGTTGGGCAAGTTCTTCTGCCACTTTGTGCCAAATCACGTGGGTCTGAGGGTGACCATGAAGCAGTAGCAGTGCCGGGCCTCTGCCACCCATTCGAAAAGCGATCTCGACGCCGTTAACGTGGCGCGTTTGTTTTTCAAACCCATGAAACATGGTGTTCTCCTGATCTGCTGGCAATGTAACTAACACAACGTAATCGCGTAACCCTTTTATAAACGCCTATATCAGTGATTCGCAATACAAGTTGATGTTAAACCCTGACCTCAGCCGCTAGCGGCTGTAACCTTTTAACTGCTGGATAAGAAAGTCTTTTAACGCTACCACGGCAGGCGTTAGTGAGAGGCGATGAGGGCACACAAGATAGAGCGGCGTTGGCTCACTGGGAAACTCCTCCAGCATTGCCACTAGGCGACCATTGCGAAGATCTTCTTCAACGTCTAGCCGTGACTTGTAAGCAATGCCCTCGCCAGCCAATGCCCAGCGCCGCACACAATCGGCATCGTCGCTCACCCGATTGCCTTTTACGTTGATGTTGTCACTCCCGAACTTCCACTGGTTATGAACACGTTCGCCAAGCACGAAACATAGGCAGTTGTGCTGATGTAAATCGTCGGGGTAAGCAGGACTGCCATGACGCGTAATATAGTCTGGAGAGGCACATACCACGCGATAATTATCGCTTTTAAGCGGCAATGCGACGAGGCTGGAGTCTTCCGGAACGCCGTATCGCAGGGCGATTTCTACGGGTTGGCGGAACAGATCACTCACGCGGTCACTTACTCGCAGGCGTAAATGCAACTGCGGGTGCTGGGCCATAAAGGTGTCCAACCAGCCCAGCAGCACATTGCGACCCAGGTCGGAAGGCATGGCAAGACTGAGCTCTCCAGCGATCTCTTGGCGCTCGCGGTGAAGTTCTTTCTCGCCTTGGTTGAGAGCATTGAGCGCCGCTTTAGCGTGCAAAAGGTAGTGTGCGCCCGCGGTGGTTAGCCGCAAACTGCGGGTAGAGCGCACCAATAGCCGCGTGCCTAGCGCATCTTCCAAACGTTTGATGGCCACACTGGCCACCGCTGGAGTAATCGCTAACTCCCGTGCAGCGGCAGAAAGGCTGCCGTGCTCGGCAGCATAGATCAGCACTTTTAGATCATCGACACGCATTAAAACCTCTGGCGCCTACTATTTTCAAAATTTATTAGAAACTGTTAGCAAGATTACCCCTCTTTTTAGCAAAACAACATCCAGGCATGATGGCGCAACCTAAACTCACGAGACTACCCATTATGAAAGCGATTGCCTTTACCCAAAGCCTGCCTATTGATCATCCTGATGCGCTTCAAGAGATTGAATTACCCACCCCAACCCCAGAAGCCCACGATATTCGTGTTGCGGTTAGCGCCATTTCCGTAAACCCCGTTGATGCCAAAGTGCGCAACAGCGCCTTGCCGAAAACCGGCGAGCCGCGAGTGCTGGGGTACGATGCTGTGGGCATTGTGGATGCCGTTGGCAGCGCCGTTACGCGTTTTCAGCCGGGCGACCGAGTGTGGTACGCGGGCAACATTGCGCGCCAGGGCTCTAACGCCGAGTATCAACTGGTCGATGAGCGCATCGCCAGCCTAGCGCCAAAAAGCCTCTCTGACACTGAGGCCGCTGCGTTGCCGCTCACCGCCATTACCGCTTGGGAACTGCTGTTTGACCGCCTAGAGCTGGGCATGCGCGACACTAAAGGCAAAAGCCTGTTGGTGATTGGCGCGGCGGGGGGAGTAGGCTCCATTTTGATTCAGCTTGCCAAACAACTCACCGATATTACCGTCATTGGCACGGCATCCCGGCCTGAAAGCCAAGCCTGGGTGAAGTCGCTAGGCGCGGACGCCGTTATTGACCACCACCAACCACTTGATCAGGCGCTTAAAATGGCAGGCTTTGACGGGGTGGATATGGTGATCAGCCTTAACCAGACCGATCACCACTTTGAGGCCATTATTGAAGCCCTTAAGCCGCAAGGCAAACTGGCGCTTATTGATGACCCGGAGCTGATTGATGTGCGTAAGCTCAAAATGAAAAGCTTGTCGCTGCATTGGGAGCTGATGTTTACCCGCCCTTTGTTCACCACGGACGATCTTGCCAAGCAGCACGACTTATTGATGGAAGTCGCGGGCATGGTTGATAGTGGCCGGTTGAAAACCACCCTAGGGGAAGCATTAGGCCCCATTAACGCTGAGAACCTAATACGCGCGCACGCACTTATTGAGAGCAACAGCACGATCGGCAAACTGGTCTTGGAAGGTTTTTAAACAAGCTACCGCTTAATTGACGCGACGGCCCTGGCACCGGGCCGTTGCACTCTGGGGCGTGAACCATCACATTAGGCAGCCACGACACTAAGAGAAACGAGTCACCCCATGCATGACGATTTCGTGGCCAACCTGCGCCTGCTCTGCAGCTACTACCCGTCTATTGCTGAGGTTTGTCGGCGTTTAGCGATCAACCGTGCTCAGTTTAACCGCTACCTGAGTGGGCGCTACCGTCCCAGCCACGCGGCACTACAACGCATTTGCCACTTTTTTGGCGTCACCACTGAGGATATTGCGCTTCCCCACCACGATTTTCGTGCCCTGGTGCAAACCGGCCAACTGAAGTCAGAAGCAACCCCAGCAGCATTGCCGTGGCCGAACGCACTGGTTCAGCGCGGCAGCGAAGGGATGGAACGCTATATAGGTCGCTACTTTGAGCTTTATCACTCTATGTCCCGTCCGGGGCAGTTGATGCGTACCTTGGTTTGCCTGGAAGAGCGAGAGGGCGGCGTGGTTTATCAGCGCACCGAGCGGATGCAGACCGCCCCCGGCGCCCGCCCGTGCCACAATCGCTATGTAGGCACCGCGGTTAAGCTTGCGGATCGGCTGTTTTTGGTCGACCACGAAACCCTTAACGGCCACGAAATCACCCAGACGATTCTGTTTCCGAGCTTTCAAAGCCAAGTAACGCGATTGACCGGCTTAAAAATGGGCGTGGCGGATAACAGCGAGCGCATGCCCTGCTGTGTGCGGGTGGTGTATCAGCGCCTGGATGAGCAAGTCAGCCTACGCGAAGCGCTGGCACAGTGTGGTTTAATCGCCCTGGATGACCCTTCACTCGATGATGCCCTCATAGCTGCAACCCGAAACGATGTAGCCACTGAAGAGCATCACTTCCGTGCTCGTCACTAGAGCACAAGCGAGAGGGAAAAGGGGTTAAGGCGAAGGCACCAGCACCTGCTGAAATAGAATCGTTTCAAAGTGCACCATGGGCTCGACAGACTTCAATGTCTTGGCGCGTAGAATAGCGCCCTCCCAACCGGTAAGGATAAAGCTGGCGAGCGCTTCTGGCGTGGTATGGATGGCAATATCACCTTGCGCCTGGGCGTCTTTCAGGCACTGCACGAAGCGCTGTTCCCAGCGCTGAAAGACCAGATTTAGCGCATCACGGAAGGTGTCACTTTGGCCCGAAAGTTCTTGGCCGAGGTTACCAATCAAACAGCCTGTGGCGTGATTGCATTCGTGCATATGCTCACGGCCAGCCGCGAAGTAACGCCTTAGACGTTCGAGCGGCGGCGTGTCATTATCTTCCAGCAGCGCCACCAGGGTTTCATCATAGCGGGTAGCAAAGCGTTCGATCACCGCCAGCCCGAAATCTTCTTTGCTGGAGAAATAGTGATAAAAGGAGCCTTTGGGCACACCGCAAGTTTTTAACACGGCATTAATGCCCGTCGCATTGTAGCCTTGCTGACTAATCAGCTGGGCGCCACTATCGATGAGTTTGTCACGGGTTGCATTGTTTTTCATAATCTTAAAGTAGACCAGTCAGTCTATTGTTTTCAAGTGAGAGAACCAAGTGAATAAAAGCCAAGTTAAGCTAAAACCAAACCAGCGGATGCAAGTGAAGTAGCGGTTGCATGTTATTTGCACATTGTTTGACTAATGGCTGCTTAACAATGCGAGACCCTAGCATCATACGCTTATTTTTCTGGAATTTTCGCTCCTAATGGATGACGCGCGGTAATGACTCTTTCTCGCTATTACGCTACGCATCAACATGGCCGCATTCGTTTAGGTGCCGTGGTTGCATTATTGATTCTTGTTGCCACATTGGCGCTTGCTTGGTGGATTATTACCCAACCACCGCGTATAGAGCGTACCCCACCACCGGAGCCTCTGCCTAGTATGGTAGACGTCGTCACGGTGAGCGCTAGTGCCCAGGCTCCGAACCTGTATGCTTTTGGTCGCGTTGAGGCGGAGCAGGAAACAATGCTGGCCAGCCGTGTGGCGGGCCAGTTGGAGCGTTTTGCCGACGGCGTTGTGCCCGGCCAGGTAGTCGAGCAGCAAGCGCCGGTCGCCTATATTGACCAAGCCGACTTACAGCTAGCCCTTGAAGATGCCGAGGCCCAGCTCGCCAACGCCCAGGCCCAGCTAGCGCTAGAGCAGGCGGAACAGCAGCGGGCTCGCAGCGAGTACGAATCTTTTGGCCGCCAGCTCTCTGCCGAACGTCGGGCGCTGGTACTGCGCGAACCGCAGTTGCGCCAAGCCCAGTCTCAGGTCACCCAAGCGCGGGTGGCTCGCGATCAAGCGGCGCTCAATGTGGAGCGCGCCACCCTCATCGCGCCCTGGCGAGCTATGGTGCAAGAACGCTTGGTCGGTGCTGGCAGCTTGCTCAGCCAAGGTACCGAGGTGCTGCATCTGGTGGGCGTGGAACAATTTTGGGTGCGCGCCTCGCTCCCCGGTGAGTGGACTGAGTGGTTGGAAGCGGGCACCACAGTCACCTTAACCAGCCGCGGCTGGCCCGAAGCCGCCACACGCCAAGGGACACTGGTCTCGATGCTGCCTAGCCTTGAAGAGAATGGCCTGCAGGCTCAACTGTTGATCGCCGTTAACGACCCGCTCGCCCTAGAGACCGACGGCCCTGCCCTGCGCCTGGGTGATGTGCTGCGCGCCTCTTTCCAACCGGCTGTTCAGGAGCAGCTCATTTCTCTGCCGTCTGCGGCGCTTCGTCCAGGTGACGTAGCATGGCGGGTAGATGAAGATAACCGCCTACGCCGTACACCGGTCACGCTGGCTTATCGCGGTGAAGATGATGCGTTAATCCGTAGCGGGTTGGAAACCGGCCAGCAGGTCGTCACCGCTGGGTTGGCCCAGCCCAGAGAAGGCCAGCTAGTGCGCGTCCGCCGCCCCAACGACACCCCGGCTCAAGCGGAAGATGAACCGGGAGATGAGTCATGAAAGTGCCACGCGGCCCATTAGCTTGGATGGTGGATCACGGCGTAGCGCCTAACTTACTGATGGTGCTGTTTATCGTCGGCGGCCTCATGGCTTCGCTGGCGATTAAAAAAGAGGTCTTCCCCGAGTTCGAAACCGAAGTTGTGCAAGTCTCTATCAGCTACCCAGGCGCCACGCCGGAAGATGTGGAACAGAGCCTGCTGCTACCGGTAGAAGCCGCGATTGCTGATGTAGAAGGCATCGACGAGCTGACCGCCACGGCCAGCGAAGGCAGCGCCAGCGTCAACGCCACGCTGATTGATGGTGTGGATGTGATGCGCGCCTATCAGGATATTCAGCAGGCAGTGAACGCCATCACTACCCTGCCCAGCGCTGCCGACCCACCCCGCTTTACCCTAGCGGGGCGCTCCCGAAGCGTGTTGAGCCTGCAGGTATATGGCCAAGTCGGACTGGAGGCACTGCACAACGCGGCTGAAGATGTACGCGGTGAGCTGCAAGCCACTTCCGGCATATCCCGAGCGGAGCTATCCGGCAACCGCGAGAGGGAGATTCAAGTTCACCTGGACGAAGAGGCCATCGAGCGCTATGGCCTCGACCATCAGGAACTGGCCAGTCGCATTGCCGAAGAGGCGCTAGATCTTGCCAGTGGCCAGCTAACGACAGCCGAAGGGGAATGGCTAATTCGCTACCAAGGCCGCCGCAACAGCGCCGAGGCTTTTGCCGAGCTGCCGATTCTGACCAGCACTCAGGGGTCGCCGATTACCCTGGGCGAGATCGCCAGAGTCAGCGATGGCTTTGCCGAAACCGACCGTGAAGAGTTTTATAACGGCCAACCCGGCCTCTCCGTGGATGTTTACCAGATTGGTGACCAAACCCCGACCAGTATTTCACAAGCGGTCAACGGTGAGCTTGAACGCCTGCGCGCCAGCATGCCGGAAGGCGTTAGCCTGGATATTTCCCGCGACAGCTCAGAGATTTACGAAGCCCGCCTCAGTCTGCTGCTTAAAAACGCCTGGATGGGGCTAGCGCTGGTACTGGTACTCATGGCACTGTTTTTAGAAGCGCGGCTGGCGTTCTGGGTCACCCTGGGCATCCCCACGGCGTTTCTCGGCGCCATGCTGTTTCTGCCCTGGATCGGCGTCTCGCTCAATATGATGTCGATGTTCGCCTTTATTATCGCTCTGGGGATCGTCGTCGATGACGCCATTATCGTCGGCGAGAATATCTACAGCTACCGTGAAGAGGGCTATTCGCTGCGCGATGCGGCAGTCAAAGGCGCCAGCGAAATTGCTACGCCGCTGACCTTCGCGATTCTCTCCAATATTGTCGCCTTCCTGCCGCTGCTATTTTTACCCGGTTTTTTGGGGCTGATTTTTGCCACCGTGCCGGTGGTGGTCGTGACGGTGTTTTTGATCTCCTGGCTGGAAGCTTTGGTGATTCTGCCTGCCCACCTGGCGCATAGCCGCAAACCCCGCCAAACCCCGGCGTGGCAACGCCCCCTTGAAGCGTTGCGCCAGCGGCTTCAGGGCGGTTTACACCACTTTACCTACCGCCAGTTTGAGCCGTTCTTGCAGCGCGCCCTGAACCAACGCCTGCTGAGCATTTCCCTGGGCATCGCCATTCTGCTCATCGCGCTCTCCTGGGCGATGAGCGGGCGGTTGGGTTTCTCGCTAATGCCACGGGTCGAATCGGATCAGGTGCAGGCCACGGTCACCCTACCCATTGGCAGCAATATCAGCATTAGCCGCGAGCTAAGCCAACAGCTGCTCGACGCTGCCGATGTCCTTAGCGAGCGCGAAGAGACCCTCAGTTTTAGCAGTTCACGCAGCCGCCTGGACGGCGAAAGCCTGGAAGTGCGGTTAGATATTGCCAGCGAAAGCCTGGAAGCGTGGCCACCCTCACGCATCGCCCGGGAATGGCGTGATCTCACCGGCGATTTACTCGGCGCCCAGTCGGTGCGTTTTGAAGCCGACGTCGGCGGCCCTGGTAGTGGCGCGGCACTCAGTCTACGCCTCTCACACCCGGACACCCAGGTGCTGGAAGCCGCCGCCGAACGCTTAGCAGAAACGCTAAGCGGCTATGGCCTCACGGATATCGACAGCGGCCTGGGAGACGGTAAGCCACAGCTGGAAATGCGCCTTTCTGCCGAAGGCCGCGCCTTGGGGCTGACGGGTAATAACTTGGCCCAAGCCCTGCGCGGCCCCCTCCAGGGCGCCACGGCGCTTGAACAGTACGTAGGTCGCAGCGAAATCAGCGTTGAGGTACGTTTACCCAACGACAACCGCAACAGTTTGAATGCGCTCTACCGCATGCCGGTGCGCACGCCTGATGGGCTAAGTGTACCGCTTTCCCGGGTGGCCGACATTACCATCAGCCAAGCCTCTAGCAGCCTTGAACGCATTAACGGGCGGCGGATTATTACCGTCACCGCTGACTCCGAAAGCGACCTGGCCATTAACCAAGTGCTTGCCACACTACAGGAAGAGGTGTTCCCCAATTTGGAAGCGACCTGGCCAGGGCTGGAAGTCAGCATGGGTGGTCGTCAGCAGGACACCGCCGACAACTTAGCCACGCTAAAAACTTCCATGTGGTTAATGATTGCCGCGCTCTACGCCTTGCTCGCTATTCCCTTCAGAAGCTACCTACAGCCGCTGCTGGTGCTGGCCGCGATCCCCTTTGGCATTGTTGGCGCCGTCGCTGGGCATATGATCATGGGCTTTGGGCTTTCGATCATCAGCCTGCTCGGCATGTTGGCACTATCCGGCGTGGTAATTAATGATGCGCTGGTACTGATCGACTACGCCAACCGCAAACGCCGCGAAGGCATGGCCGCCCGGGAAGCCATTGTGGCGGCCGCCACCCGCCGCCTGCGGCCAATAATGATGACCACGCTGACGACCTTTCTCGGCCTGGCACCGATGATCTTGGAAACCTCCAGACAAGCGCGCTTTATGATCCCCATGGCGATCTCGCTCGGCTTCGGTATGCTTTTCGCCACAGTGATACTACTGATCCTGGTGCCCTGCCTCTATCTAGGCATGGAGAACATCCGCGAACGACTTAACGCACCGCGCCAACCTGCATTAGATAAAAAGCCTAGCCAAGAAAAAGGAGCCCACTGATGGCCTTGCCCACAGCGATACGTCAATGGCGCCCCTCTCGGCTGGGACTCAAACTGTTCGTCATTATTCTCAGTGTCAATGTAGCAATCTCAGCCAGTATGTTTCTGGCGGTCTCTTACAGTATCGACCGCGGCTTTCTCGACTACCTCAATCAAGCCCAGGAGCGCCGCGCCACACTGCTGGCTGATGGACTCGTCACCCGCTGGGAAACCCAGCAGAGCTGGGAGTGGCTGGTGCAGTCGCCGGAACGCTGGCCGTATATCGTCCGCTTTGAGCTCGGCCAGGAGCACCGCGATCGCCCTTCCCCGTTAGGCGAGGCGCGGGATTTCACTCTGCGCGCCGCCGATAACCGCTTTGTGGTCCCGCCCAGAAGTGGACGAGAAAGTTCGGGTAGCTGGCACTGGCTCACCCTTCAAAGCGGCGATACCCATATCGGCTCGCTGGGTTTCCGCCCTCCCCGAGAAATGATGGAACGCATGGAGAGCCGCTTCCTGGAGCGCCAACAGCGCAACCTGGTGCTTATCGTAGTCTCACTCTGCGTTGCCTCGTTACTCTTGGCGGGGGGGCTATCTTGGTGGTTGGGTCGGCGCACCCGAGCACTGGCGGGGGCTACGCTGCGCCTTACCGAGGGCGACTATCGCACCCGTCTTCCCGAGCGCGGTCGCGATGAGCTGTCGCGCTTGGCGCGCGACTTCAACGTCTTGGCGGCCACGCTGGAAGCCAGCCGCGATGCCCGCGCCCGCTGGGTGTCTGACACCGCCCACGAGTTGCGCACGCCGCTGGCGGTGCTGCGCGGCGAGATCGAAGCCATGCAGGATGGCATTCGCCCGCTGAACCAGGAGAACCTTAGTTCCCTCGCCCAAGAGGTGGGGCAGCTAGAGCGCTTAGTGGCGGATTTGCGCTTGCTATCGCAAAGCGACGCGGGTGCGCTGGATATCCAACTGGCGCCGATGGATCTGAGCGACTGCCTCGTCAGCCGCCTGGCCGACGCCGACCGCTGGTTAGTCGAAAGCGGGTTAACGCTGACCGAACAGGTCGAACCTGGCATTATGATTCGTGGCGATGCCCAGCGCCTGCGCCAGCTGTGGAACAACCTGTTGGACAACAGCTGCGCCTACACCCAGCCGCCGGGTGAGCTGCGAGTCACGCTCACCAAGAGCCAGGGGATGGCGGTGGTCACCTGGGAAGACACTACCCCAGGCGTGCCGGAAGGTGAATTAGCCCGCCTGACCGAGCGGCTCTATCGTGTGGAAGGCTCGCGCAGCCGTGCCAGCGGCGGCAGCGGCTTGGGGCTCTCGATTGCCAGCGCCCTGGTTAATGCCCACGGCGCAACGCTGACGCCCTCTAGCTCAACGCTGGGTGGGCTACGCTGGACGCTACGTTTTCCGCTGTTGGCTGCTGATTAATATTCCCGGGATTAGTACCACCAAAACTGATACTACACGAACCGTTAAGCCCTGCTTTTACGTTCACTGTTAAGCGAGTCTACCGCTATGTCTGATGCTGCCTCTTTACTGATTGTTGAGGATGAACCGAAGATTGCCCGCCTAATGGCAGACTACTTAACCACCCACGGTTTTGAGGTGACGACCCTGGGTCACGGCGATGAGGTGATGCCGTGGCTGGAGCAGCACTCCCCTGCGTTGGTGCTACTCGATATCATGCTACCGGGTAAAGATGGCCTCACCCTCAGCCGGGAAATTCGTCAAAAGTGGCCGACCATTGCGATCATTATGGTCACCGCCAAGGTGGAAGAGGTGGATCGATTACTGGGTCTGGAGCTGGGCGCCGATGACTATATCTGCAAGCCATTCAGCCCACGGGAAGTCGTCGCCCGGGTGAAAGCGGTACTACGCCGTAGCCAAGCGGCGGCCGATGCCCCAGCCGAGGTGCAAAACGCACCGGTGGTATTAAACGAAGATGGCTGGCAAGCGCTCGCCCACGGGCAGGATTTAGGTCTAACGGCAGTGGAGTTTCAGCTATTGCGGGTGATGATGCAGGCGCCGGGACGTATCTTCAGCCGCGAGCAGCTAATGGATCACATGTACCGTGACAACCGCATCGTCTCGGAGCGCACCGTAGACAGCCACATCAAAAAGCTGCGCAAGAAGATCCACGAAGCGCTGCCTGAACTGGAAATTATCCGTTCGGTGTATGGCGTCGGCTATAAGTATCAGCCGGAGGGGTAACAATAGGACGACGTATGAAGGCGCTCGTAGTAGAAGACAACGTTAATCTAGCTAACTCTATTGCAGCCACACTTAGCGAGGCTGCCTTTAGCATTGATGTCGCCGACGATGGCAGAAAAGCACTCCATATGCTTGAACAGGGCGGGTACGACCTGTTGGTATTGGATCTTGGCCTGCCTGAATTGGATGGCATCTCCCTACTACGCACATTACGCCACCAGCAAGATACGATCCCTGTCTTGATTATTTCGGCACGCGACAGCCTAGATCAGCGCATACATGGTCTTGAAGTGGGTGCAGATGACTATCTATGCAAGCCTTTTTCGCTGGAAGAAGTGACTGCACGTGCCCGGGCGTTAGTGCGGCGTGCCAAGCACTTTGGCGGAGAAACGCTGCAGTGCGGGCGCTTAGAGTTTTTACCTGATGCCATGGAGCTTCGGCTTGACGGCAAACCCTTGCTGTTGCATCGCCGCGAGCTAGAAGTCATGGAGTACCTGCTGATAAACCAAAATCGCCTCGTTAATAAGGATCAAATTATCGACCGACTATCCACCTCAGATGAGACGGTCAGCTACGCCGCGGTGGAAACTTACATCTCCCGGATTCGTAAAAAAATTGGCTACGATTTCGGCTTAAAAACGGTACGCGGTCTGGGCTATTACCTGGAAGCTAAAGACTGCGAACCTAAAGACGTGGAAGCCCCTGACGATGAATAAACGCCAATCGATCCGCAGTCGGCTGCTTTTATGGATTGGGCTGCCTTTCACCGCCCTCGCTATCTTGGCATTGATCTCTAGTCACCTGCTGCTGTCTCGGCAAATTAATGCCACCTTTGATGACCTGCTACTTAATGCAGCCCAGCGGCTGGAGCGTCGAATTTACACAGCGGATGGCGAGCTACGCATCAATATGCACTATTTCAGCATCAGTACACTTGGCAGCAGAGGTGAAGGAAAAATTTTCTATCGCATTAAAGAAAATGACGGAGACATAATCGCAGGCTTTAGCGGTTTGACAGATCCACCCGAAACGTCACAAGAGCCGATTTTTTATGATGTAGATTATGCGGGCAATGCTTTAAGAGCTGTTGCGCTCACCCTTCCGTTCCGGCGCGGAGGCGAACCGGTAGACATTGAAGTCGTCGTCGCCGAATCAAAGGAAGCCCGCCACACCCTTACCAACGACTTCATGATAACGCTCACAGGATTAATGGTCGTTACAGGATTACTAGCCATTTCAATTGCACTTTTAGCCATTCACCTTGGGTTAGCACCTCTTAACGCGGTTAGCCAAGCCTTGCGACAACGTTCACCGAATGACTTGCATGCATTGGATGATGCAGCCCCAAAAGAGATCCTGCCGCTAATCCAGAGCATTAATCATTTAATGCAGCGTATGCGGCGCAGTATTGAAAGCACTCAGCAGCTCAATGCTGATGTCTCGCATCAGCTTAGAACACCCGTCTCAGAGATTCGCGCTTTAACGGAAATGTCGCTTAAAGACCCCTCGCAATCACCCGCTCATACTAGCCTGCGAGAGATTCAACGCATCGCTGAACATGCCAGTCATACCGTTAAGCAACTGCTTAAATACGCCAAGACACGCAGCGAATTAGTCGATACGTCTCATCTCGAAAGTGTCGATTTAATCGCCATTTGCCATGATGCCTGTGCCCAGACTGCCCCTAATATTTATAAACAAAGCCAAGAACTCGCCTTTGATCAACATAAAGCAATACCTAACATTTTGGGCGACCCCATTATGCTGCGTTGGTTGGTGACCAATCTCATCGAAAATGCCAGCGTGCATGCGGGTGGCAGCATGGCCTATAGAGGCGTTATAACCGTTGCACTAACGGCTGACTCGCGCCAAGTAACCTTAACGGTTAGCGATGAGGGTACCGGCGTGGAGGAAGCGCAGCTTTCCAAATTGACGGAGCGCTTTTTCCGCCACAACAAACATACGCCTGGAAGCGGATTAGGTCTGGCCATT
The DNA here is from genome assembly GCF_052379125.1 of Halomonas sp. AOP13-D3-9. Taxonomy (NCBI): domain Bacteria; kingdom Pseudomonadati; phylum Pseudomonadota; class Gammaproteobacteria; order Oceanospirillales; family Halomonadaceae; genus Halomonas; species Halomonas sp. AOP13-D3-9. The sequence continues at coordinate 40,514 of NZ_JBQSYH010000003.1, forward strand.
GTGGAACAAATTACAACGACGCACTCTGCCCACCTGGCGTTAACGAATCGACCCCAGGGCGGCTTTGAGGTTACGGTGACTTTCCCCGCTATTTAAGCGGCTGATTAACTATTCGCAGCATTAGCGGGGTCATAAAGATCAATAACAGTAGACGCAGTATGTGGTGAGAAACAACATAGACTGGGTCGATACCCATCACCATGGCGATCACCGCCATTTCTCCTACTCCACCAGGAATTAACGCAAGCAGGACAGCAACGAAGGCTAGTTGAGTAAAACTTGAAACCAACCATGCCATTAGCGCCGCTACCACCAACGCAAATAGGGCAAATGTAATCCCATAGCGCCCCATGCTGACTACCTGCGACCACTGAGTTCCTGAAAAACGCGAGCCTACAGAAGCCCCCAGCACCAGAAAGGCTGCAAGCACTACCCCAGTCGGCAGGGAGTAATCAAATCCAAGGTTAGCAATAATGGCCCCTGCGGCCATGGGCCCTAAAAACTCAGGCAGGGGAATTCTTAACAAGCGCGCTAACCACCAACATAGTGGTGCCAATAACAGAGGCAAGATATCGACTAAGGCTAGCGCTGATGGCGAACTGGCAAGCGCTACATCATCAACAAAAAAACTCGCCACGAAAGCCGCACCCGAGACCACGGTGACTAAGCGTAGCGAGTGAGAGATGGCGATCCAGCGTAAATCTCTATTTGCACGTTCAGCCAGCACCAGCGCTGAATTCATACTCCCTGGGTACGAGCAAAAAATAGCATTCATGCGTCCTACACTTGCTCGGTTAAAAATCCAGAATCCGCCGATCAGCATTAGTCCCATATAAACCAGCATTGCCAGCACACTGGGGTACCACAACACCAATCCTACGAGTTCATCTGCTTGGATTCGACTCCCTATAAATAGCCCTAGCAGTGCGATGGCAGTGCGATGCAGGCGCTTATCGACACCTGTTTTCACCCCCATCAGTGATAAGCCCATCACCATAAACAGAGACCCAAGCATCCAAGCCAAGGGCAATGAAAAAAGGGTGGCAAACCAGCCACCCATAAAACCCAAGCCAACGGTAATGACAGTTCTTTTCAACATTTCAAATTCTGAATTCAAGAATCATAGTTGAGCAGCCTCTTGGCGCGCTTTAAGCTGCTTCATTACAGGCTGGCTAAATAGCGAGATCAGCAGTAAGGCAAAAATAGCCAGCGTTACTGGGCGCTCAAAAACGTACGTAATGTCGCCACCACTGATTTGGTAGGAGTGAAGTAGCGATTTTTCAGCCAACGATCCTAATAGCATGCCGATAACAGCGGCGGGTACGGAGTAGCCGTAGTGGCGAAATATCCAACCGATCACCGCAAACACCAGTACCGTAGCGGGGCCCGTCATATTGCCGGTTAGCCCGAAGGATCCCATTACCGCCAGCACCAACACAGAAGGTATCAAGTAGCGCATGGGCACTTTGACGATATTGGCCAAGAGAGGAATAAACAGTAAACCGATGATCACCAGTAGAAACACCTGGGCAAAGTTAGCGAAGATAATCGCGTAAACCACATCGGTTTGTTGGCGAATAAACTGCGGGCCGCCAGTGATATTATGCATAGCAAACGCCGCTAACATTACCGCTGTAGCGCCACCGCCGGGAATCCCTAGTGCCAGCAGTGTTGCCATCGAGCCCCCTTCGGAGCTGCTATTCGCCGCCTCAGACGCCACGACCCCTTTCGGATTGCCCTTCCCAAATGAATCGGGATCCCGGTCACGGCGCTTAGTTTCTATGTAAGAGAGCAGGTTAGACACGGAGGAGCCCACCCCAGGAACCGCCCCAACCAATACCCCGATCAAACCACCTCGAATCATCACAACAGGGTAGCGCATCGCCATTCTGCAACCTTCGAAGATCTCGCTCACCTTGACCTTACGGGCATCGGCGGATTCAACGATGAAGCCTTTATTAGCTAGCTTAAATAGCTCTGAAGCTGCAAACATACCCATCATGGCAGGAATGACGGGGACGCCGTCCAACAGGTAAGTCTGCCCCATCGTCCCGCGTGCCAAGCCGATTTCGCTAAACCCAATCGTCCCAACTAACAGGCCAACAAACCCTGCAATCAAGCCTTTAAGTACCTGTTCACCTTTCAAGCTCGCAATCAGCGTCATCCCCCAGAGAATAACCACAAACATCTCTGCTGGCCCCAATCTCAGCACCATGTAGGAAAGCGGCTGTATCATAAAGAACAGCACCACGTAGCCCATCAGCGCGCCAATCACCGAGGAGGCTAACGCGACACCTAACGCCTGGTTATGCTGCCCCTTCCGCGCCATGGGGTAACCATCAAACGCGGTAGCGATTGCCGAAGAGGTACCCGGAATATTCATCAGAATGGCTGGGATACCGGCACCAAATGAGCCGCCAGTAAAAATAGCGGTAAGGAACAACATGGCTTGAATAAAGTCCATGTACATGGTCATCGGCAGGAAAATGGCCATAGCCATTGATATCTGCAGGCCTGGCGTTGCGCCAAAAATAAGCCCCAGTACGATACCCGGCACTACCACCAACCAAGGGCCAAAATTAGAAAAAAGCAGATCAAAACTCTGCCCTACTGCGCCAAAATCAATCATGGTATCTCCTCAGCTTGGAAGCAGCAGCAGTGTCATCGGGTACGGCAGCATCTGCGAGAAAAAGAACGCGACACTCAGCCCAAAAACGACGCTATAACCACCTACCAACAACCAATTGCGCTCCCCCTTAAGGATCAGGAAAAGCGCCAGAAACGCTACGGTGGCAATATCAAAGCCTATCGCTTCAAGCGACATTACATAGGCGGCGAAGAGACCCACAACAGGTAATGTTTTATGCAGCGGTTCTTCTTCAGAGGAGCGAAACAGCGAGCCGTGTTTAATACGCAGGATCAACTCGAGTGCAATAATCGCTAACACGATAACGGCAAGTGGCAATATAAGCAGCAGGTTTTGCGGTGTGGCGGATACGCGAATGGCGTCTAATAAATACCATAGTGTAAAGCCAGCCAGACCCATGAGAACGATAAAGTCCCCATAGTCACGTTTACATTCAGACATGGTAAAACCCCATACTGGCCCCTCATTAATGTGAGGGGCCAGCTATCATGGAAGGACTAGTTCGAAAAAACTGTTCGGAAAAACCTGGTCGTGAAAATTAGTTAAGCAGGTGAGCGTATTTTTCAAACACCTGATAGTTTTCGCGCATCAGCTCGTTGGAGCGCTCTGGGCCTACCCAAACGCCGCCCATTTCGTTGCGCTCAAGCTGCTCTTGAACATCTTTGCGGGCAAGCGCACTTTGAATAGCCGAGGAGATCTTCTCGAAACGCTCAGGATGCTGGCGCTCCATTTCACTGGTCACTGCAAAGCCGCGCATTGAGCCCTGAAGAACGGGCACCTCAAGATTCATCGGCGCCAGCGCTTCATTGATTGGGAGTGCATCCCACTGCTCAATGCGCTCATCACTTACGATCGCCAACGGGGTTAAGAACTCACGGATTCCCTCACTGCCCTGGGCACTAATAGAGACGAAATCCACCTGCCCACCCGCTACCGCTGAACGGGCTTCGCCACCGCTGTTATAGGTCACCAAGTTGAGGTTATCTTGGGGAATACCTGCTTCATCAAGTAGCAAGCGCACCATTAAGTGACCAGCAGAGCCTTGAACCACCGCACCGCGTACTTGACCCTCTTCTTCGCGGATCGCTTCAAGCAGGCTTGGCAGGTCTTCATAACCGCTGTCTTTATTTGCAGCGATTAGATCCAAATCAAACCACTGGAAGTTGATATAAGAAAAGTCGTCGACACTAAACTCTGCATCACCAGTCAGGATCGAGTTGGTTAAGTAAGGAGCAAACGTCGAGGCATAGACGGTATAACCATCATCAGGCACGTTAAGGACGTAATTAGAAGCAACCTGAGTGCCCGCACCGGGGCGATTAGTTACTTGTACCGGCACACCTAGCTCTTCGGAAATAGGCCCTGACATCATGCGGGTCATACGATCCGCGCTTCCGCCGGTGCCAAAACCTACCACCATGTTGAGCGGTCGAGAGGGAAAGTCGTCAGCTACAGCAGGAAGCGCCATTGATAGAGAGGCAATGGCGGCCGTTGCCCCTACCAATATCGATTTGATATTAAACGATAAGGAAGCACTGGAAGTGTTAAGCATAGCGTGGCTCTCTTTTTATAGGTTTGTTTGGTTTTCGCACAGGTATCTCGCTGTGAGCTTAGAACGCTACTCCCCGAAACTGTCACCAACCTTGCATAAAGTAAGAACGCAACTAAAGTCTAGTCCTCACTAACTACCTGCCGATTGAACAACGCGATGCCTGCATCAATGGCTGTGCAGAAAAAGATCGCTATCAATATTCCACTGACTTTCAGGTTATCTAGGTGTTTCTTAGCGTAAGCTAAAGTATTGGTTCGGACTGTCGATAGTACTATTAGCCTGCTTAGAACCTATTTCCCTAAGCAGGCCTGCGTAGTCGCTGTTGCGCCTGCTTAAAATAGCCTTTAACACTATCGAGAGATTGCCATGACCATCTCTTTACCTACCGGGAGTGCCCCTTTAGACGCACATCCTTTACGTAGTGAGCCGTCAAATGCCCAGCAAGTAACAACAACATCGGTTTCTTCCAACGCCGCAACGACGGATTCCAATACCAGTATTCACTTGGATCTTTCGCCCGTGGCTAGAGGCATAGCCTCAGCTTCAGAAAAGGCTGGTAACACACAGGAAGCGAAGAACACTAAAATCGATGAAAGCGATCTCCCACAGGAGGTCAAAGAGTTACTAAAGCGAGTTGCTGAATATAGAGAAAAATTAAGGGAGAAACAGCAGGAACTGGAAGATGTTATGCGCGACCAGTCCCTAAACGATGAACAACGACAAGCAAAACTTGACGCCCTGCAACAGGAAATCAGTAGCCTCAATAATTCGCTTCAAGAGGCTATGAGCCAACTAAGCAAACTCGTCACTCAGATGGATCTTGATGATGACGCTGTTGTCGGAATGATGTCATTGGCCATGTCTTGATGACGTATAGGCGTTAAGGATTGACCTGCCGATTGAGAAACGCGATGCCCGCATCTATGGCGCCGCCACGCAGCAGGAAGCTAGTAATGTGGCCGCGCCAGCGCTGCAGGTAAAGCTCGCTCTCTATATTGTTGTCCTGCAGGGCTTTATAAAAGTCCGTAGCGTGATCGACCGGCACTAGTTGATCCCAATTGCCGTGGAACAGAAAAAAAGGCGGCGCCTTCGGGGTAATTTGCCGCGCGGGTGAGGCTAAGCGATATGCTTCGTTTTCTTCAGCGCGGGTACCGCCGATAAAGTCGACCACTAAGCGCCCATCATCAAATTTGAGCAAATCACTGGGTAGCCCGCCAGCCAATACCGCGGCTAAACGGCTCTGCTCGCCGCCGTAGGGTTCGGCCAGCGGCCCTTCTGCTCCCGCCACCGCCAGCAAGCTCACCAAATGCGCACCGGATGAAAACCCAACGCCTACAATTCGGTTTGTATCCACTTGCCACTCATCCGCATTAGCGTGAATCCAGGTCATCGCCTGCTGCAAATCATGCAACTGGCTAGGGAAGCGATACTCCGGCGCAAAACGGTACTCAATATTCACCGCCACGTAGCCTTGCCCCGCCAACTGCTCGGCGATGCCCTGCATATCTTCCGGCGTTCGATTGCGCCAGCCACCACCGTGTACCACCAAGGCGGCTGGTCGCAGCCCGTCACTTAAATTATTAGGCAGGTAAACGTCCGCCGTTAACGCCTGGGGCCACTCGTCTGGCGTGTAGGTTGCTGGCGGAATGCGTGTAAAGGGCTGGGGTTCGTGCAGTTGACTACCTTCAATGGCAGGGTCATCACCTTGGCTAACGTGCTGGACAGCGCTACAGCCACTTAGCAATAAGGCAACCGCCCCTAGGCCAGTAACTCGGCGTAGGGTGGTAAGTGCTCCATGCTGTTGCCACTCGCGAATTAGCTTGGTACGCGACATTATGTTTCTCCTGGATTAATAGGTGACCCCTCACCTACCCACTACGACCTGCAACAAGCCAATAAGATCATGATTGTTGCACACTATCTGCAAACGGTTTGCACGCCGCCTAGTGATACTGGCATCGTCAACTCACCAGGAGAGAACTATGAACGTTTCAAGTGCTAAGAAAATGTCAATTCGCCAACTGTTTGCCCCTGCCCTGCTGGCTATCGCCATTATGCCATTAGCGTTTGCCGCTCAAGCGCATAGCCACGGTGACCATGAAGGCCAAGGCCCTGATCGCGAGCGTATGGAAGAACGCATGGAGGAGCGTCGCCAAGAGGTGTACGAGCGTGCTGATATCTCAGCTGAAAAACAGGCCGAGCTCAACGAGGCACACGCCGAACATCGTGAAGCCATGCAGGCGCTGCGCGAAGAACACCACGAGCGGGTAGCTGAAATTCTCACCGAAGAAGAGCAAGAAGCACTGCGCAACGCCATGCAAGAAGCCCATGAAGAGTATCGTGGCAAGCACGGCAAACGCGGCCAACACGATGGTCATCACGACGAAAATGCCGATAGTGAATAAACGCGGGTAAATCGTCAAAAGTAGAGCCAACGCCCGGTACCCCCGGCGTTTTTGTATCTATGCGTTCGTCACCACACCGCTAGCTTCACGCTAATTCAACCCAAATAGAGGAGGTTAACTTGAAGGGGGGCGCTTAATCGCGTATTTTATTTGAACGTTCATTCAAAATAAAATCATCTTTCAACAACAGGAGTCCGCCTGCATGGCGAAAGACAACCCCATCCTCCCCTCCCGCGACCGCCTCAACCCCGTGGTTTTCCATGGCAGTGTGGCGGGTATCATCATTTTTTTGGTGCTCACCATGCTGTTCACCGAACAAGCAGGCGCCTTTTTTGATGCCGGCCTCGCTTGGGTAAGCAAAACCTTTGGCTGGTACTACATGCTCGCCATTGTGGCGTATCTGGTCTTTGTCATTGCGATTGGCCTATCACGCTTTGGCAGTATCCGCCTGGGGCCCGATCACTCACGACCTGAGTTTTCGCTGCTCTCCTGGTCTGCCATGCTGTTTGCCGCGGGTATCGGTATCGACCTGCTGTTCTTCAGTGTTGCCGAGCCGGTTGCACACTATTTAGCACCGCCGGATTTAACCCCAGAAAGCCAGGCAGCGATGCGTAATGCCGTCGTCCAAACCTATCTGCACTGGGGGCTCTCCGGCTGGGGGCTGTATGTGTTGATGGGTATGGCGCTGGCCTACTTTAGCTACCGCCACCGCCTGCCGCTTGCGATCCGCAGCGCGCTCTACCCGATTCTGGGCAAGCGTATCCACGGCCCCATTGGTAACGCTGTCGACATTACTGCGGTGATCTCCACCGTATTCGGCATCGCCACCAGCCTCGGCATTGGGGTGATGCAGCTGAACTACGGCCTGGCATATATGTTTGACGTGCCGGAAACCATCACCGTGCAGATCATTTTGATCGTCATGGTGGTCATATTGGCGACGATTTCTGTCGTAACCGGTGTTGAAAAAGGCATTCGCCGCCTATCAGAGTTCAACATGCTGTTGGCGTTAGCGCTGATGCTGTTTGTGCTCTTCTCCGGCGACACGCTGGTTTTGCTAGATAAAGTGGTCAATAACGCCGGTGATTATCTGTCTGGGTTTGTCGGTGCCAGCTTTGACACCTATGCCTTTGCCGATGAAGGCGCCCAAGAGTGGAAGATGTGGTGGACGATCTTCTTCTGGGGCTGGTGGATTGCCTGGACACCGTTTGTGGGTCTGTTCCTGGCGCGTATCTCCCGCGGCCGTACCATTCGTGAATTTGTCGCAGGCGCCTTGTTTATTCCGCTGGCCTTTATGATGGTGTGGATGTCGGTATTTGGTAACACTGGCATCGAACTGGTGGCCAATCAAGGCGCTGTTGAATTAGGCCAACAGGCGCTCAACACCCCGCAAACGACCCTCTATACCTTGCTAGAGTACTTCCCCTATGCGGGCCTAACCGCCGCGGTTGTCACCGTTCTCGGTATTGTGTTCTTTATTACCTCTGCAGACTCCGGCGCGCTGGTACTGGCCAACTTCACGTCTATTTTGAGCGACGTAAACCACGATGCGCCGGTGAAACTGCGTATTTTCTGGTCGGCCGTCATCGGCTTGATCACTATTGCCCTGCTCATGGCCGGTGGCTTGAACGCGCTGCAGAGTGCCGTGGTGATCACCGCACTGCCCTTCTCGCTGGTTATTTTCGCGGTGATGGTGGGTATGTATAAAGCGCTGAAACTGGAAGGCAGCAAAGCCGACGCGCGCCGTATGATTGCCGGTGGCGCCCCCGGCGGCGACTGGAAGGAGCGTTTGGATCGCGCCCTGGATACCTCCACGCGAGCCGGTGCGGCGGCGACCCTTGAACACTCCATCCGCCCGGCGATGACCCAGTTTGCCCAGGAGCTTGAGAGCCGTGGCCAAACCGCTAACGTGACCGAAGAGCACCTTGAGGGTGAGACGCTGCCTAACTTAATGCTCCAGGTCGACTTCGGCGAAGCTACCAGCTTTGTCTATCAGGTGTGCCCGCACCGCATGCGTACACCAAGCTTCATCCCCGCCGATGATGACTTCTATGTACGTCTGGACGTCTACCTAGCAGAAGGTGGTCAAGATAAAGACCTTAACGGTTATACCCGTGGTCAGGTGATTGGAGATCTGGTGGCTGAGTATGAACGACATCTGCACTTCCTCACCTTGGCCGGTGAGCAGATGGGCCACGTGCAGGCAATGCCCGGCACCATCGGCGAACCGCCGGAAGATTCCCAGATGTAACGGCGTTAGCGTTTAAGCCAACAGATTAATCCCGGCCTGAGTGCCGGGATTTTTCACTGCCTCCTAATCAACCTAGGCGGCTCTTTTCCTCACAAAACCAACCTCACAGTGCTGCCCCCCCCTCTTGACGCCTCAACCTCCAAGAACCAAAATGAATGACATAATTCGATTACCTTGGATCAATTATGAATTACCAAGCGCATATTGAGATCACATCAGGCAAAAGAAGCGGAAAGCCTTGTGTGAAGAACACTAGAATATCCGTGTACGATATATTGGGCTGGCTTGCAAATGGCATGTCCACAAAGGAAATTCTAGAAGACTTTCCAGAGCTGAGCGCAGAGCAAATTCACGCTTGCTTGGCCTATGCAGCTGACCGTGAACATCACCTGACAGTTATACCTGCAGCGTGAAGCTACTTCTTGACAAAATCTCTCTTATCGTCTGGTTAAGCACCTGGAAGAATTCTTCCCTGGCAGTAATCAGGTCTCGCTATTGGAGCTGGGCACAGCACCGGATCAAACGATATGGCGCTACGCAAAGGATAATCAATACGCTATTGTCACGTTAGACGCAGATTTCCACGAATTCAGCCTGCTATGGGGCAGCCCTCCACTAGTCATATGGTTAAAATGTGGAAACCAACCGAAAAGTGTGATTAAAGAAATCCTGCTGAGTAACAGACAGGCAATAAAGGGGGCATTCAGCGATCCAGAAATATGGTGCGTGGAACTCTACAGCTAATGACGAACAGCTTTCATTCACTTCTTTAATATCTGCGACTGATACGAACCGCCTCCCTCTTATCCAATACAGAAATACGCGCTTCGCCCCGCCCCGCTATTTTAGCCATAAATGACCAATAGCCAGTTGTGCAAATTTCAGCACAGGCGTAGCGTAATGGCTTGTTTTCCCTATTTTTAGGAGGCTCGCCCCATGTCCCGTGCCCATCGTTCTTCGGGTTACGTTTTTCCGCTGCCTGGCAGTGCGCTAGTAAGCACTTGGCGTGAAGGGTATACGCTGGCCAAGTTAAAGCGCGATGTGATGGCGGGGCTAACGATTGGCGTGGTGGCGGTACCGCTTTCCATGGCGCTGGCAATCGCCACCGGCGTGCCGCCCCAGCACGGGCTATACACCGCTATCGTAGCGGGCGCGGTAATCGCCTTAACCGGCGGTTCGCGGTTTAATATCTCCGGACCCACCGCCGCTTTTGTGGTGATTCTGTTTCCCATCGTGGCCAACCACGGCCTGGGTGGGCTGCTGATTGCCACGCTCATGGCGGGCGCTATTTTAGTCGCGCTGGGGCTTTCGCGGCTGGGAAGCCTGATTCAGTACGTGCCCTACCCGGTCATTCTCGGCTTTACGGCGGGCATTGGCGTGGTGATTGCGCTGTTGCAACTACCTGACTTTCTCGGCTTATCCGGGGTCGAGCTTGGCGACAGCACCCTGCAGAACCTAATGCTGATTGGCCAGGCGCTACCCACACTTTCACCAGCAGAGATCAGTGTTGGGCTTATCACCCTGGCGACGCTGTTAATCTGGCCCCGCCTGAATACGCCTGTACCTGCCCCGCTGGTAGGTTTGGCGGTGGGCACGGTGGCGGCTGCGCTGTTGCTGATGAGTGGTATTGAAGTCGATACCATCGCTTCACGGTTTAGCTGGGAGTTCGAAGGTGAGAGCGGCAGTGGCATCCCCCCCTTTGCGCCTAGCTTCACCGCGCCGTGGCATTTTCCCGGCGCAGATGGCACCCCACTTGAGATCAACTTTGCACTGATTCAGGCGCTGCTTGGCCCAGCATTGGCGATTGCGCTACTGGCGGCGATTGAATCGCTGCTGTGTGCCGTAGTGGCGGATGGCCTAACCCGCACCCGTCATGACCCTAACGCGGAGCTGATTGGCCAAGGGCTGGGCAATATGGTGGTGCCCTTCTTTGGCGGCATTACCGCCACGGCAGCCCTGGCCCGCACGGCGACCAATATCAAAAGCGGTGCCTATTCACCTGTCGCCGCGGTGGTGCATTCGCTGGTGGTATTACTTGCCGTAGTCGCGCTGGCGGGTGTGCTGGGGTTTGTCCCCATGGCCGCCTTAGCCGCCCTGCTGTTTATCATTGCCTGGAACATGAGCGAGGCGCGCCACTTTGTACATACGCTGAAAAGCGCTCCCGTCAGCGATGTATCAGTGCTGGTGATCTGCTTTGCCCTCACGGTGATTTTCGACATGGTAATCGCGGTGGCCGTTGGGATTGGCCTTGCGGCGGCACTATTTATCCGCCGCATGGCACAGCTAACTCATACCCAGCGTTTAGACACACCCGATTCCGACCAACACTTCCCCGCCGAAGTAGCGCTCTACAAAATCAGTGGCCCGCTATTTTTCGGTGCGGCAGAAAAGGCGATTGCCACGCTGCGGGTGATTGATCACTGCGTTCGGGTTGTCGTTTTGGATATGCGCGATGTGCCCAGCCTGGACACCACCGCCATGGTGGCGCTGGACAGCCTGCGCCGGGAACTGGGGGAGCAAGACGTAGGCGTTATATTTGTTGGGCTGCCGCCGCGTATGGCGCTGAAAATTAAACGCGCGGGCATTAAGCGCGAAGCGGGTAAGTTAGCGGTCGTCAGCAACCTTGCCCACGCTGAGCGCATGTCGCGACGTTGGTTGAGCTGGTGGGATAGCAGCGAGGTGACAGCGGGGACTTAATAGCGGCGGTGCAATGAAAACGTCAGCATTAGAAAGGGGAGTTGCCTCCCCCGGTTGCTTATATAGCCAGCTTTCAGCTCGCCATATCAAGCACAATACGGCCTTCTATCTTGCCGTCGATCATGCGCTGGAAAATGTCGTTGATATTGTCCAGCGTATCAGTTGCTACCGTGGCTTTAACCTTGCCTTCGGCGGCGAAGTCCAGCGCTTCCTGCAAATCGCTGCGGGTACCGACGATAGAGCCACGAATGGTAATACCGTTGAGCACCGTGCTGAAGATCGGCAGCGGAAAGTCGCCGGGCGGTAAGCCATTGAGCACTAACGTTCCGCCGCGGCGTAGCATATTCTGCGCCTGATCAAACGCCTTCGGCGATACCGCGGTGACCAAGGCCCCGTGAGCGCCACCGATGGTTTTCTTCAAGTACGCCGCCGGGTCGGTTTTCATGGCGTTAACCGTTACCGTGGCGCCTAAACGCTCCGCCAGAGCAAGCTTACCGTCATCGATATCAACAGCCGCCACGTTCAGCCCCATGGCTTTGGCGTACTGCACCGCCATATGCCCCAGACCACCAATGCCCGAAATCACCACCCACTGACCGGGGCGGGTATCGGTCATTTTCAAGCCTTTATAAACCGTCACCCCCGCACACAGCACCGGGGCTATTTCGATGAAGTCGATGGCATCCGGCAGTCGCCCAACATAGCCCGCATCAGCCAAGGTGTAGTCGGCAAACCCACCGTTAACGCTGTAGCCGGTATTTTGCTGAGACTCACAAAGGGTTTCCCAACCGCCCAAACAGTGCTCGCAGTAGCCACAGGCCGAGTAGAGCCAGGGCACACCAATACGATCACCCTCTTTGACATGGGTGACACCTGCACCCACCGCCACGATATGCCCAACGCCCTCATGGCCGGGAATAAATGGCGGCGAGGGTTTCACCGGCCAATCGCCATGGGCGGCGTGTAAATCGGTATGGCAAACCCCAGAGGCCGCCACTTTCATCAATACTTCGCCCTGCTTGGGGCGAGGTACGTCGACTTCTTCGATAACCAACGGCTGGCCAAACTCACGAACCACCGCCGCGCGCATTGTGCTATCCATGATACAACTCCTAATAATTTTCGATACGGCCATTTAACAACGGCTCTTATCGGTAGAGTCAGCGTCAGGGGGACTGACAATACCACCCGGGAAATAACCGGGCGGTGTGGCTAGCAGAACGCTTAGAAGAAGCCCAGCGGGTTGATATCGTAGCTGACCAGCAGGTTTTTGGTTTGCTGGTAGTGCTCAAGGGCAACTTTATGGGTTTCACGACCGACGCCGGACTTCTTGTAGCCACCAAAGGCCGCGTGGGCCGGATACTGGTGGTAGCAGTTGGTCCACACGCGACCGGCTTGAATGCCGCGCCCCATGCGGAAAGCGACGTTCATATCGCGGCTCCACACACCCGCGCCCAGGCCAAACTCGGTGTCGTTGGCAATCGCCAGCGCTTCCTCTTCGTCTTTGAACGTGGTCACCGCCACGACCGGGCCAAAGATCTCCTCCTGGAAGACGCGCATCTGGTTATTGCCCTTCAACAGCGTGGGCTGAATGTAGTAACCGCTGTTAAGGCTGTCGTCCATGGTCTCTTTATTGCCGCCAGTGAGGAACTCCGCCCCTTCGTCTCGAGCGATATCCATGTACGACATGATCTTGTCGAACTGCTCTTGGGAAGCCTGAGCCCCTACCTGTACATCGGTATCCAACGGGTTGCCGCGCTTGATGGTTTTCGTGCGCTCGATCACCTTGGCCATGAACTCTTCGTACATGCTCTCTTGAATCAGTGCGCGTGACGGGCAGGTACACACTTCGCCCTGGTTAAAGAACGCCAACACCAAGCCTTCAACCGCTTTATCAATAAACGTCGGTTCGGCGTTCATGATATCAGCGAAGTAGATGTTGGGGGATTTGCCACCAAGCTCTACAGTAGAGGGGATAATGTTTTCCGCCGCGCATTTCAGTATATGCGAACCAACGGGGGTGGAGCCGGTGAAAGCAATTTTGGCGATGCGTTTGCTGCTGGCCAGTGCCTGACCCGCTTCGGCGCCAAAGCCGTTGACGATATTAAGCACGCCCGGAGGTAGCAGGTCGCCAATCAATTCGACGACTTTCAAAATCGATGCTGGGGTTTGCTCGGCAGGTTTGAGCACCACGCAGTTACCCGCCGCCAGTGCAGGTGCCAGTTTCCAAACCGCCATTAGAATCGGGAAGTTCCAGGGGATAATCTGGCCCACTACGCCCAGCGGCTCGTGGAAGTGATAAGAAACCGTGTTGGCATCGATATCCGCCGCCGTGCCTTCCTGCGAACGCAAACAGCCCGCAAAGTAGCGGAAGTGGTCAACGGCCAGCGGGAGATCTGCATTGAGGGTTTCGCGTACCGCTTTACCGTTATCCCAGGTTTCCGCGACGGCAAGCATTTCCAGATTTTGCTCAATGCGGTCGGCAATTTTCAGCAAAATATTGCTACGCTCTTGAACAGAGGTTTTTCCCCAGGCAGGTGCCGCTTTGTGGGCTGCGTCCAGCGCTTTATCGATATCTTCTGCCGTGGAGCGGGGGATTTCGCAAAAGACATGTCCATTGACGGGGCTAATATTATCGAAGTACTGGCCTTTCACCGGGGCGACAAATTCACCGCCGATATAGTTACCGTAGCGTTTTTCAAATGACACCACAGAACCGGTATCACCAGGGTTGGCGTAGATCATTGTCATGCTCCTGAGTATTATGATTATTTAAGGTGCTTTTTTAAGGTGCATTGACAGTGTTGTTCACTAAAGCAAATGGCGATATAGCCCGATGGCAGGATTAGCCCTCATCCCTTGGTAGGAGACGCCATGTATTCCCTGTTGGTGGCGGATGACCATCCGCTGTTCCGCGACGCACTACAAACCGTGATTAGCGGGGGCTTGGCAGGTAGCCAGTTATTGGAAGCGGAGAGCCTCGCTGACGCCATCGCGCTGATTGAAGCGCATACCGAGTTAGATCTACTGCTGCTGGATTTAAGCCTGCCGGATTCAGAAGGGCTAGAAGGTTTAACACGGCTGCGCGAGAAATTTCCCTTGCTGCCGGTGGCAATCGTATCTGCTCATCAGGAGCGTCAACTGGTGCTCGATGCGATAACCTTGGGCGCAGTGGGCTATATCCCCAAATCCACTCCCCGGGAAGCATTGCTGGCCGCGTTAACGCAGATTCTTGAGGGCCAGCTCTACCTGCCGCCCGATGTGATGCGCCGCCCAGCGCCGCGCACTACTTTGCCACAACCCGTCACCCAGGTTTCGTCGTCCAGCGAGCGCTTAGCGCGCTTAACCGACAAACAATTAGAGGTGTTGGCGTGCATGACAACAGGCATGTCGAACAAGCATATTGCCCGGGAGTTGTTGATTGCCGAAACGACCGTTAAAACCCATGTCTCAGCAATTTTACGTAAGCTGAATGCCACTAGCCGGGTTCACGCGATCGTTATCGCAGGAGAGGAGGATCTAAGCTTTCACCGGGCCAACCGCACTCGTTAGGCTGCGCTATTAGGCTTTATTGAGTAGCGTGCCAAGCAGCATACGCAGCCGCAGGGGCTTTAACGGTTTGAGCAAGCAGTGCATACCGGCTTCACGGGTGGCACGCTTAATCTCCGCTTCGTGGTTGGCCGTAATCACCACCGCTGCCAGGCCGGGATAGCGCCGTTGCAGCCGTGCGGCCAGCTCAATACCGGTTTCGCGGTGCTCGCCCAAATGGTAATCCACTAGTAACACCGCCGGGCGCTCACCGTCACTGGCAGCTTCCAACGCACTTACCGTGGCCGCCGCACGCACCCTGCACCCCCAACTGCCCAGCAGCGCCTGCATGCCTTCTATAATCGCCAGGTCGTCATCAATCACCCAAATAACACAGCCGCTCAACGCATCCTCTCCGGCCTCAGGCAGTATCGCGCTACGCGAGTTGCTGACGGTGGGAATCGCCGCCGTTGCATAGGGCACGGTAATCGAAAATAGCGCGCCCACGCCGGGGCGCGAGGCCAGCGATATCGGCTGCTCCAGCATAATGCTGATACGATCGACGATGGCCAGTCCCAGCCCCAAGCCGCGGCTGTGGGCACTGTTGGTCTGATTAGCGCGCCGAAACTCAAGGAAGATGGCTTCGCGCTGCTGCTCGGGAATGCCGGGGCCGGTATCGCCCACCATAACCTCCAGGCCGTCCCGTCTGCGCCGACAGCCCAACAGCACACGGCCCTGGTCGGTGTAACGCACTGCGTTGCTTAAGAAGTTACGAATCACCCGCGCAAGCAGCGCCAGATCGGACTCAACCACTGCGCTGGAAGGCACATAGTGAAGCGCCAGACCCCGCACCCCGGCCACTTGGCGATACTCTTCGGCTAGCGCGTCGAGCAGCGTGCTCACTGCAAAAGGTGCTTTATCGGCGTGGAGCACGCCTGCGTCCAAGCGCGAAATATCCACCAGCGTGCCTATCAACCCTTCGACATCTTTCAGCGAGCGTCCAATATGGCCTACTAACATTTGCGAGGTTTCTGGCAGTGAATGAGTCTCCAAGGCACTGGCAAACAGCCGGGCAGCGTTAAGCGGCTGCAGCAGGTCGTGGCTGACCGCCGCCAGAAATTTCGTTTTGGATAAGTTGGCAGCTTCGGCTTCGGCTTTCGCGGCCAGTAAGCGCGTATTGACTTGGCTCAGTTCGTCTAAGGTGCGGTGCAGCGCGTCGGTGCGCTCACGCACCTGCTCGGCAAGTAACACCGAGCGCTCAAACGCCGCATAGGGGGCCGGATCAGCACCGCCCCCGGTTTCCACCCGCTCCATCAGCGCTTGGCACACTTTACGCAAGCGGCGGTTCTCTTCCCGCAGCGCTGCCACGTCCGCCTCATCAGTGCCCTTTGCCGCTGCTGTGTGTTCAGCCGCGTCAGTGGCTGTCGTTAGTTGGAAGAGATCCAAACGCCACCCCCGTAAACGTTTGATTCACATGCATACCGTGATGCTGCTCGCCATAGGTATTGAAGCCCACTACGCCTGCTTGGCGCAGCAGTTGTGATGCCTGATCCAGTTGCTGCAGCGCCTCAAGCTCCATACGGCGCAGAAAACAGTCACAGCCAATAATCATGCTCGGCGCCCCCAGTCTTGCACCCACCCCGGCAAGCATCACTTTGAGATCATCCAACAGCGGGGTTGGCTGCATGGCCGTGAGTACAATGCCGTTTTCCACCGCGCAGTAAAAACTCAAGCTACTGTCACTGTTAACACGCTGAATGGAGCGCACATAGTGCTGCCCACCGATGCGCACGGCGAGTGGGTGACGGGCAAAAACGGCGGCGCTCAGCTGCGCAGGCGCCATACCTACCAGCTCCGCATAGACCTGGGCGGCGGGTAGCCCATTGAGTTCAATCACTCGCCGCTGCTCACGGTCAGCCTCGGTCACCACCAGCTTGTGGGTCAATGGGATTAAGTGATGGGTTGAGAACACTTCAAAGGGCAGCCGGGTGTTGATCATTACCACCACCGCCGCACGGGTATGAAAGTGCCCGGCGGTATACACATGGGTATGGCTAAGGTGATTGTCATCGCCCGCCGAGCCGCCAAAACTGGGAATACGCCCTAGCGCGGCGTCTAAGGTAGCCAGCACCTGCTCTTCACGACTGGATAGGCCATCCAGCAGGGTCAACGCAAAGCTGTGCTCATTAATCGGCGCGATGGCTTGTTGGCGACACTGCTCCAACAGCGTATCGACCAGCGGTTGAGCGTTGGCCAGCTCAAAATGCTCAAGATCATCAATCAGCGCCGTTTCAATGGCAAACAGGCGGCGATCAAATCCGATGGCCACGATGGAGCCGCGATCATAGCCTGCAGGCGTTATTTCTCCAGCAGTGGTACAGCCACTTAGCGGCGTGGTGGGGAAGCAGCTTTCCAGTGCGTCGGCCAGAGCCGCTAAATCATACTCCGCACTGCAGAAGAACAGCACGAAGCCCAAGTGTTCGTGGCGTAAAATGTCGGCTAGCTCCGCCGCGGCCTGGTTAGCATTAGTCTGCTGGCTGGTCGCAGTGCGAATACCCTGTTCAGCCTGATAAGTGGTCACGGCTCCACCTCTCCAGTGCGGCATGCGTATGCGCCGCTGCGAGCCTTAACGTACTAAATACTTCATCAAGTTGCGTGGATGTGGACCGCTGTGTTTTGGCTAATGTCTCAAGCTGTTTTGCCAGCTCGGCAATCTTGTCGGCCCCCATGCTTAATGATTCACCACGCAGTTGATGCGCAAGCCGCGCGACTTGCTGTTCCTGCTCTGGCGTTAAGGGGGTTGCAGCCAAGCACGCAGCCAATTGAGCGGAGTAATCACTGACTTGCTGGTGGTAAAGCATGATCAGCTGGATCATGCTGGCTTCCCCCAGCGCTGTTTTCAGCATGCTAAGCGTGTCGCTATTAAGCAACGATTGCTCTCCAGTGAGCCCTGGGGTCACCGCTAACGCCGGTAAAGGCGTCTCGTCCAAGGACGACAGTTGCAACGCCAGTACGTTACTTAATGCAGAGAGCGACAGCGGCTTGGTGACGTAATCATCCATACCCACTGCCAGGCAGCGTTGTCGGTCATCTTCGGCGCCACCGGCCGTCATGGCAACGATCGGTACACTGGCTAACCACCCGCCCTGTTCACGCAGACGCTGGGTGACCGTTAGGCCATCCATATCAGGCAACTGAATATCCATAAAGATCAGATGCACCTGCTGCGACTGAACCATGGCCAAGGCGTCATGGCCACTCTCCGCCCAGACGATATCGCACCCTAAGCGCGCCAATAAACCCATCGCGACTTTGCGGTTGACAGCGTTATCCTCTACAAGCAGCAGCGTTGTGCCGGCAAAGTCCCGCTTGGGCACTGGGGGCAGCGATGTTGCTACGGGGTCAGCGGCGATCAAGGGCAACTCGCACCAGAAGGTACTCCCCTGGCCTGGGGTACTTTTTACCCCTAAATGCCCTTGCATGGCCTCGCTTAGCCGTTTGCAAATTGCCAACCCTAACCCAGTGCCACCAAATCGACGTGCCACCGACGCGTCTGCCTGCTGAAAAGGCTCAAACAAGCGTTGTTGTTGCTGTTCACTTAGACCACAGCCCGTGTCACTGATCTCAAAGAGTAGCTGCTCCACCGTTGAGGAGACTCGCACGCGGACTTCACCGTGGTCGGTGAATTTGATCGCATTAGCAATAAGATTAAGCAAAATTTGTCGCAGGCGGCCTGCATCTACCAGCACCCAGGTTGGCACCAGCGCATCCACATTAACCGTCAGCGCTAGCCCTTTCATTTTTGCTCGGGGTGCAAACAGCACCACCACGCTATCAATCAGCGGTTTGAGTTCTGTGGGCGATGTTTCAAGGGTTAAGTGCCCTGCTTCGATTTTTGAGAAGTCGAGAATTTCATTGATCATTGCCAGCAATTGATTGGCGCTATCGTGGATCGTATGGGCGTAATCCTCTACCTGAGCGGGGCTCGCTGATTCGCGTAACAACTCGCTCATGCCGATAACGCCGTTTAGCGGCGTACGAATTTCATGGCTGACCATGGCTAAAAAGTCTGACTTGGCTTGATTCGCCGCCTGAGCCTGTTTGGCAGTGACTTCCAGTTGGCGGCCAAGCTGCTCCTGATTGCGCCTTATCGCCGCACTTTCACGCATTTCGCGCACCAAAAAGGCAATCACCAGAAAGGCCGCTAAGCTCATGCCAATAATCAGGCTCATGAGTAGCTTGTAAAGCAGGCTAAGCTGGGCACGCTCTTCCGTCGCCGATTCAGCTAAATAGCCGTTAATCGCAATCACCAAGCGTTCAGTTAGCCGCGTTAGCGCCTGTAGTTCATCTTCCAGCAGCGCTACCGGCAACTGATCAAGCTCGAGCGCATTATAGGGCGTAAATATAATATCCAGCACATCAAGCTGCTGCTGGATTTGCCCCAATAGCTCACGGGCGGTATCGATCTGTTGCAGGAGGTTGCTGACTTCACCGTCGTTAAGCAGCGTGATGCGGCTATAGAGTAACTCAAAGCGAAGATTGAGTTCCTCGTGAGCCGCAGGTGATAACGGCTGACGGGTCACTGCCAACAAATGGTTCAGTAGCTGTACCGCATCACGATCCAGTTTATAGACAACCCATGCGGTATCTTCCCGCAGACTTTGAGTGAGATTTTCCTGCCGCCACGCAGCCAAGGTGGCGACGACCAGCGCCGCAGCGAACAGCAACACCGCGACAATGGCAACGAGCTTAAAACGAAGAGGATAACGCAGTAGACTGGAAGCCTGCGCATTAGAAGCGCTAGAGAACATCAATATGCATAACCTGCCATACCGCTCTAAAGCGAATTTTTTCGCTTAACAGCGTTTCATCTTGATCAAAGGGATAAAGCACCCACAAAGGGCCGTATTCTCGAATCGGAATCGCCTCACCATTTTTGGTCATGGCTAAGATAACATCGTGATCATTAAAATCACTGACCGGTATTTCGGCTTCGTAGCCGTTCAGCGCGGAGACGAGCACTGCATCACACTCCAGGCTTAACAGCGCCAGCAAATCACGCATTAATGGGCCACTATAGTGGCTGCTGCCCTCTGTCCAAGGCGTGCTGGTATCAAACTCGTGCTGGGGTAACGCCGCTAACATGGCACGGTCAAACTGGGCTTCACTGCCCACATTGGTATGATCAAGATTACCGCTGACGGTCAAGATAACTGGCCCGCTAGGCGCCTCTAAGTCATCAGCCGATTTAGCAAGCACCGCCAGAGGAGTGCTGAACATCAGCACGACCCACCCCATTAACAACGCTTTCACAGTGAACACCTCACACAGGATTACTCTCTGGTTATACCAGCCAGGAGCAATGGAAGAAGATAGCGTAAAGACTACGCTATCCCCTTGAGCAGGTCAGGGTAAATACTGTATTTCGGCGCTATTTTTAGCAACCAGAGCGTTATTAACTGTTCACAGTTGAGTTACGTTTTAATTTTCTCGAAGGGCTCAATGCGCACTAGCTCTTCATAGGCGTGCCAGCTTGCGTGGCCTAAAACGGGCAAGATCAGCGCCAAACCGATATAGAACGTCATCACACCCACCAAAACGCACAGGGTAAGAATCACCGCCCACAACAGCATCACACGGAAATTACGCGCAACACAGCGCACGCTGGCTTCAATACCCTCCATAAAGGTTAGGTCTTGATCCATCAGCGTGGGAATCGCTACAACGCTGATAGCGAAGGCACCAAAAGCCAGGATGCCGCCAGCTACCGTGCCAACCGCTAACATTCCTAAACCTTCAGAAGTGGTCAGCAGTGAGGAGTAAAGTGTAGCGGGGCTGGGGACTTCAAAGCCAAAAAACAGTGCAAAGAGAAGCGTTGCCAAGCGTATCCAGGCGAGGAAGAAGATCATCATCATCACGCCCATCATTGCCAGCTGCCCGGCATGGGGTTTCCAACTGCCGAATGCATCGCCTAGGTTAGGCACCTGGCCACGCTCCAGCGCCCTGCTGATGCCATAAGATCCCACTGCCACCAGGGGGCCAATAAACATAAAGCCAGCAATCATGGGCAGTAGCCAGTACCAGTACCCCATGGTGAAAGCGCCTAGGGTAATAGCGATACTTAGGCCCACCCAAAACATGCCATAAGAAAGGCTTACTACTGTAGCACGGCGAAAATCCTCTACGCCTGCAGCTAACCACGCCCTGGGTCGATCCAAACCGACTTTGTTGATAGTGATTTTAACGCTGGGCTGATCCGAAGAGTGGTTTGTTTTTGTTGTAGCCTCATTCATGGCATTACTCCTGTCGTTCCTGATATAGATCCTGGATTCAGGATTTACCTCAAACGCATCAACGCGGGTTACTCGCTGACGGTATTAATACCAACTCAATGGCTGAACATTATCTTTTAATACCCTCTTAATGTAGCTGACCAGGGCTCTTGGCGAGTGGCACTTTGAGATACGCGTACAAAAAATCCACGAAATAGCGGCAAAGCGTCAATTAAATTGCTGCGTTAGCAAAGATAGATATAGGGAACCCCTGATTAACGTAATGAGCGAAGGCCAGACAAGGCAAAAATCAACGAAAAAAGGATCGGATTCGCGTGCGAATTTACAGGTTGTAAATGAGCATTTTGAGGCGATTTCTAACGCCGTATGGTCGAGCGCAATAGTTAATCAGAGGTTTCATAGTTAAAAAGTGCTATCGACAGCCATAAAAAACCCCGAGCACTTGCCCGGAGTTCTTGGTTTTTCCTATGCGGCTCGCACTACACAGGCATGGCGTCTAGCGTACGATCATTACTGACATTTTGGCATGGTGCACAACGTGCTCGGCATTGGGACCGAGCACATAATCGACAAACTTACGCTTATTGTGGGAAGCCATGACGATTAGATCCACGTCCAGTTTTTTACCCGCTTTGATAATGGCCTCCCAAGGTGAACCATCCACAATGACGCTTTGCGTCTGGATATCGTCAGGCACATTCGTCTTGATAAAGTCGTGAAGCGCATCGGTAATCGCCGCATGCGCTTTTTTGGCGAAGTCCTTGGGGAAGTAGGAGCCCACCATGGGCATGCGATAGTCCGGCAGTACCGTGACCACATGCAGCGAGGCACCGAACGTCCGGCATAGCGTCAAGGCTGTGGGCAGCGCCTTCGCCCAGGAAGACTCCTCGTTCAAATCCACCGGCAACATGATTTTGCTGTACATGGCACTCTCCTTCACGCGGTGGCGGCAGCTTGCGTGTTATCACGACGGCGACGCTGCATCAAAACAATCAACCCAAAGATCAGGAAGGCAGGAATCCACATTAACTCTTTCGTCCAGCGGTCAACGGGGGCCAGTACTTCAATGATTTCTTGATCGAAGTCGAAACCAAGTTCTGCCGCCTGGCTGCCGTAGGTCACCATATCCACGGTTGCCGTGCCGTCTTCAATAAACAGCTCCATGCCCAGATTATCGAGCCGCTCCTGCCCCGTTTCACCTTCCGGCACCGGTAGCGTCATATAGGTGGTCATGGGGTCGCCATAATCATCTAGACCGGCAATCTGTAAGCGCAGGGTGGAGTCTTCGTCGACATCGCCCAGCGCTTCGACGAACTGCGCGGGCGGTATCGATTCATAGGGATCATGGATCATGTCCATCCAGAAGCCGGGCCGGAACAGCGTGAACGCAATCAGCAGCAATACGACAGACTCATACCAACGGTTGCGGGTAATCATGAAGCCCTGGGTCGCCGCGGCGAAAATCAGCATGGCGATGGTCGACACCACAAAGATCAGTACCCCCTGAAGGAAGGTCACATCGATAAGCAGCAGGTCGGTATTAAAGATGAACAAAAATGGTAGCGCCGCGGTGCGCAGGCTGTAGTAGAACGCCTGGAAGCCGGTTCGAATGGGATCGCCACCCGATACTGCCGCCGCCGCAAAAGAGGCAAGCCCCACCGGTGGCGTAACGTCGGCCATGATGCCGAAGTAGAACACGAACAGGTGTACCGCAATCAACGGCACCAGCAAGCCGTTTTGAGCACCCAAGCTGACGATAACCGGTGCCAACAGCGCTGATACGACGATGTAGTTAGCGGTCGTTGGCAGCCCCATGCCGAGAATCAAACTAAGTACGGCGGTAAGCAGCAAGATCAGCATCAAGTTACCCATGGCCAGTGTTTCCACCACTTCGGCCAACACCAGGCCCACCCCAGTCTGGGAGACGGCACCGACGATGATACCGGCGGTGGCCGTGGCAATGCCGATGCCGATCATATTGCGGGCACCCGTGACGAGACCGTTCCACAGATCCATCGCGCCCTCACGCAGATCCGCACGCATATCGCTGCGACCCCGGAAAATCGACGTAATAGGGCGCTGGGTAAGAATGATAAAGATCATAAACACCGTGGCCCAAAAGGCCGACAGCCCAGGCGACAAACGCTCAACCATCAGACACCAGACCAACACAATGACCGGCAGGATGTACTGCAGGCCCACTAACACCGTCGGCTTGGTTTGCGGCAGCGAATAGATCGGTTCGTTAGGGTCATCGAGTTCGAGTTCGGGATAACCTGCCGCCAGTTTAAGCAGGGCGATATAGATGATGGTAAGCCCAACCGCCACTACCCAAGGTGTCGCATCGCCCAGTACCGGCTTGAGCCAGCCAAGACCGTAATAGACCGCCAGGGCGGTAACCATCATCAGTAACAAACCACCCAGAAAACCGATTACTTTGTTAACCAGCGGCTTAGGTGGATTGCTGCTTTTAAGCCCCTGCATATTGGCCTTTAAGGCCTCAAGATGAACGATATAAACCAGCGCAATATAGGAAATCAGCGCGGGCAGGAAGGCATGCTTAATCACCTCGACATACGAGATGCCGACATACTCGACCATTAGGAAGGCAGCCGCCCCCATTACCGGGGGCATAATCTGACCGTTGACCGATGATGCCACTTCGACGGCACCCGCCTTTTCGGAGGAGAACCCAACGCGCTTCATCATCGGCACCGTAAAGGTACCGGTGGTGACCACGTTGGCAATCGAAGAGCCGGAAATCAGCCCGGTCATGGCCGAAGCCACCACAGCGGCCTTCGCTGGCCCACCGCGGTAGTGGCCGAGTAGCGAGAACGCCACCTTGATAAAGTAATTGCCCGCGCCCGCCTTATCGAGCAAAGCACCGAACAGTACAAACAGGAACACGAAGCTGGTGGAGACCCCCAGGGCAATACCGAAGACCCCCTGAGTCGTCAACCACTGGTGGTTAATCAAGCCAAAGAGACTTACCCCACCATGGGAAAGAATACCCGGCATCCAAGGGCCAGCCAGGCTATAGATAAGAAATACCGACGCCACGATCATTAACGGCGGGCCAAGTGCTCGGCGAGTCGCCTCAAGCAATAGCAATATCCCGGCGATACCAATAATGACGTCCTGCAATATGGGGGCGCCAGGACGCTGGGATAACTGCTCGTAAAACATGAACATGTAAGCGCCACAAAAAGCCGCTGCCGCGGCAAGCACCCAATCCTGAATCGGAACACGGTCGCGCGGGGAGCGCTTGAGTGCCGGATAGGCCATATACGCCAGAAACAGCGCAAAGGCTAAGTGAATAGAGCGGGCTTCCGTGGCATTAAATACACCAAAACCCAGAATGAAGGGCACCGGGGAAGCGATCCACAGTTGAAAAAGAGACCACGCTGCTGCAATGCTCACCAAGAGCTTCCCGGGCATGCCGGCTGGTTTACGGGCTCCCGTGTCACTGGAGGCGACCATATCCTCCAAGTCTAACCCAGCTCCCGAAGGCCTGTTCTTATCGTCTGTCATATGCCTGCCCTGCTCCGAGTCGATTGACGCATCATTGCCATATCGAAATGCCCTATCCACATTCTCAATGCCTTATCAACATTCTAAACCAAAATGCGCGGCACCCTGAGGTAACCGCGCATTTCTTACCAAGGTAGCAATACCTTAGGCTTCTGGATTACTCAATCCAGCCCTGTTCACGGTAGTAACGCGCCGCTCCATCATGCAACGGTGCGGAAAGACCCTGAGTTACCATCTCTTCCGGAACAAGATTTTCGAAGGCCGGATGCAGACGCTTGAAACGATCAAAGTTGTCAAAAACCGCCTTGACGGTTTGATAGATCACTTCATCGTCAGCTTCAGCGGTGGTGACAAAGGTCGCCGCCACACCGAAGGTTTCGACATCTTCGTCATTACCGCGATAAAGACCACCCGGGATGACCGATGCGGAGTAATAAGGGTATTCATCGACGATGCCTTGAATATCTTCGTCGTTCAGCGGAATCAGACGAGAATCAACGGTAGTGGTCGCTTCCTGAATGGAGCCATTGGGGTGGCCAACCACATATACCATGGCATCGACGTTATTATCGGCGAGTGCCGCAGCCTGCTCGGCAGCATCAAGCTGAGATGCCAGAGAGAAGGTATCTTCGGTCCAGCCCTTGGCGTCCATCACCACTTCCATAGTGTTGCGCTGGCCTGAGCCTGGATTACCAATATTGACGCGCTTGCCTTCCAAATCATCAAGGGTCTCAATGCCTGAGTCAGCACGCGCCAGCAGGGTCAAAGGTTCACCGTGTACGCGGAACACTGCCCGCAACGCTTCATAGGGTTCGCCTTCGAAATTACCAGTGCCGTTATAGGCCTGATACTGCACATCGGATTGCGCGACCCCCATGTCCAACTCGCCGGACTTGATGCCATTGATGTTGGCAACAGAACCACCGGTGGAAGGTGCATTACACTTGATATTGGCCTCTTCCAAGCGATTTACCAGGCGACAGATCGACTGGCCGACCACGTAATACACACCTGTTTGGCCACCGGTGCCGATGGTGATGAATTGCTCATCATCCTGGGCCATTGCCGGTGAGGCGAAGGCAGCGGCGGCAAGCAGCGCACCGGAGAAGGCAGTAGTGGAAAATACATGGCGTTTCATGAACACACCTCTTTATATTGATGTTATGAGCATATTTGATGTTATGGGCATCGTGCGCTTTGTTCTCACCTGACGAACCGTTCCTTCAGGTAGACTTGCTCCAAACGCTTTTTCAAGACAGCCTATTTTTAAGGCCGCCTTTTTTTTAAGACAATTTGTTTTTAAGACAAACCGTTACAGGCATCCCTTTGGCTACCTGCTAACACTACTTTAGCGAAAAAAACCTGATTAGCGAAATGTAATACGCTAAAAAATGCGCTTCGCTGACCTCTAATACTCAGTGTAGCGGTCTTCATCGTTTAGGGAACGTTAATTGCGATGCCGCCTTTGCATAGGCTAAGCGACACCAATCAAACGTTGTAGCCCAACACGCTGGGCAGCCACAGCGCGATGGCGGGGAAAACGGCCACCAGCGCCAGGGCGCAGCCCATCGCAACGACAAACAGCAGCGCCCAGCCGAGAGTTTGCTCCAAGCGAATTTTGGCTACTTCCGTGGTCACCATCAAATTGACCGCTACCGGCGGGGTAAATTGACCAATGGCAATATTCATTGCCAATAGAATCCCAAACCACACCGGGTTCCACTCAAAATGCTGCATCACTGGGATCAAAATCGGCATCATAATCAGATAAATCGAGATCGCATCCAGCAGCATCCCGGCGACCAGCACTGCCAACATCACCAGAATCAGCAGCAGCACGCCGTTATCGGTCAGGCTAATAATCCACTCGGCCAGGTGGCGGAAGGTGCCCAGCATGGTGCCCGCCCAGGCGAAAATACCTGCCAGCGCGATAATCAGCATCACCACGCCGGAGATAATCGCCGCCTCACCCAATAGCTCCCATAAATCGCGCAGCGACAGCTCTCGGGTAAGAAAAAGCCCGACAATCGCGCCATAAGCGACGGCCACCACTGCGGCTTCGGTGGGTGTAAACAACCCTGAACGCAAACCGCCCAAGATCAGCACGGGAGCAAACAGCGCCGGTATCGCCTGTTTAAAGGTGGTGCGTACGCTTAGCCGTTCGGCGCCCTCTACCGGCGTGCCGCCCTCCCAGCCGTAGCGTTTGGAAACGATCATGGCAGGTACCAGCAGCGCCAGCCCGGCCAAAATGCCGGGAAATAATCCCGCTGCGAAAAGGGCGCGCAAATCGACACCCGGTACCACAATCGAGTAGAGAATCAACGCCACTGAAGGGGGAATCAGAATAGCGGTAGACGCTGAGGCGGCAATCAGCGTGGCCGAAAACGGCTTGGGATAACCCGCTTTGGTCATGCTCGGCAGCATTACCATCGCGACGGCCGCCGCATCCGCGGGGCCTGAGCCGCTCATGCCGCCCATAATCATGCACACCAGCACTGCGACCAGCGCTAAACCACCATGGCGCGGGCCAATCAATGCCTGGGCAAAGCGCACCAAGCGCAACGCCACGCCGGAACGCTCAAATATAAGCCCGGTTAAAATAAACAGCGGAATGGCAATTAACGGGTACTTGGCGATGCTGTTGTAGGTGTTGGTGCCCATCGTCGCCAACATATCCGGCGACAACCCCAGCACGATGCCCACCGCCCCGGAAAGCGCCAATGAAAAGGCCACAGGCACACCCGCAATCAGCAAGCCTGCAAAGGCCAGAATCATCCATATATCAGGGCTCATCAGTGAGCCTCCCGGTCAAGCGGTCAGCGGTTTGCTGGAACAGGCGCCAGAACATGACCGCGGAAAGCACCGGCAGCCAGACTAAATACCACCACTGGGGCAGCCCAAGCCCTGGCGAAAGCGACTCCCACTGATACTCTTGCCAGGCTAACTTGCCGCCGTACCAAGTGATCAATCCCAGTACGATGGCGCCGCAGAGCGCTTGAAAAAGAATCAAAGCACCACGGTACTTAGCGGGCAAGGCGCGTTCCAGAAAGCCAATGCGAATATGCCGGTTACGCCGCAATGCCACGGAAGCGCCCGCAAAGGTAAGTACCACGAGCAGAAAGACGGAAAACTCTTCAGTGAACGAAAAAGAGCCACCGGTTACGTAGCGTGTAATGACATTACCCAGACTAATCAACGAGATAATAATTAATGCCAGCGCACCCAGCCAGCGTTCGGGGCGCGCATCAGGAAAGCCTTTCATGGCAGCCTCACAGCAAAAAATACCCGGCCCTCAGGGCCGGGAGTGACAACATCAAAAGTAATTAGCGGGCGTCGATAGCGGTTTGTGCAGCGTCTACCACCTCTTCACCAATCCGCGGCGCCCATTTTTCATAGACAGACTGTGTGGCCTCAACAAACGCCTGGTACTGCTCGTCAGAAAGCTCAGTGACCGTCACGCCGCGCTCCTGGATGGCCGCTAGCCGCTCGCCCTCCTCTTCACGGGTCATGGCGATTTCCCACTCACCGGCTTCTTGAGCGGTTTCACGCAGCATAGTTTGCTGCTCTTCACTCAATGTTTGCCAGACCTGCTGGTTGACCGCAAAAATCAGCGGATCATTCATGTAGTTCCAGAGCGTTAGATGCTCTTGGCCTACTTGGTCGATACGCGCCACATCAAACACTGAAAGCGGGTTTTCCTGACCGTCTACCGCGCCGGTCGTCAGCGCGGGCTGCGCATCCGTCCAGCTCATCTGCGTCGGGTCAGCACCGAGTGCCGAGAAGGTGTCCTGGAACAGCGGCGAGCCCACAACGCGAATTTTTAGGCCATCCAGATCATCTGGCTGACTAATCGGACCACGTGAGTTTGAGACCTGACGAAAGCCATTTTCCCCCCACGCCAGCGGAATAACACCGCGGGATTCAATCGCCTCAAAGACCAACCCCCCCGCTTCCCCACCAGTGACCGCATCCACGGCGGCTTCATCGGGAATAAAGAATGGCAAAGAGAATAGATTAAGCTCCGGCACCTGAGGCGACCAGTTAATGGTCGAGCCTACGGCGGCGTCGATCAACCCAGAGCGCATAGCAGAAAATTCGCGGGTCTGGTCGCCAGAGACGAGTTGAGAGTTGGGATAAACCCGCAGCGTGAGTTCACCTCCGCTGCGTTCTTCCACCAGTTCGGCCCACTTCTCCGCCGCCTGCCCCCAAGGGAAAGCGTCAGACAAAACGGTGGAAACCGAAAGTTCGCGAGCCTGTGCAGAAAGGGAGGCGGAAAGCAGTGCCGCACCAGCAAAACCAGCGGCCAAACCAGCCATTGAGCGTGTCAGCGTCATGTTAGATCCTTTTTTAGCTATTTTTATGGTGTGCGTTTTTATGGTGTGTCGATAACAGTTGCGAGGCTTTTGAAGAAGCCCCGCTTATTGTATGCACTTAGCGCGCGAAAGAAACACGCCTAAAGTTGGCATGATGCCACCGCCGCTGTCATCGTAACGTCACATATCCGCGCGGGCCAATCGGTTAGACTGGTCTGTCACCGAGTTTGGAGTTCCCCATGCAGATGCTGGCGCTTTACAGTATCAAAGGCGGGGTGGGCAAGACCGCCTCCGCCGTCAATCTCGCTGCCGAAGCGGCACGCGACGGCAGGCGAGTGTTACTTTGGGATATCGACCCCCAGGCTGCCACCACTTTCTACCTGCGCAGCAAGCCCAAAGTGCGCGGAGGGGTCGACAAACTGGTCAAGGGCAAGGCCGATCTCGATCGAGCGATCCGCGAGACCGACATTGAGGGGCTCGACCTGCTGCCTGCTGCGCTGGGCTCGCGCGATTTGGAAGCGTCAATGGAAACCCGTAAGCCTAGTCGGCTGCGCAAGATTCTCAAGCCGGTGATGGCCAGTTACGACTTGGTGATACTCGACTGCCCGCCGAGCCTGTCGGGGCTCGCCGAGCAGATTTTCTCAAGCGTCGATGCCCTGCTGGTGCCGGTGGTGCCGACTACCCTATCGTTGCGCACCCTTGAGCAACTGGACAGTCATCTCGACGCAGTCGAACAGGCCTGCCCAATCTGGCCGTTCATAACCCTAGCCGACCGCCGCAAGACTCTGCACCGCCAGGTGATGGAGACTCTCAGCGAACGCTGGCCGAGGCGCCTGTCGACAACCGTGCCCAACGCCAGTGCGGTCGAACGCATGGGTATCGAACGCGCGCCGGTAGGGCATTTCGCCCGCAGCAGTCCAGGCGGTCGCGCCTATGCCGCGCTATGGCGAGAGATCGCTCAGCGTCTGCAATAACTGTCTACAACGACCCGGTCGCCCACTACGATGTTTCGTGAGGTGAAACCGCTGTCGTTAAAGCCTTATTAACTCTAGGCACTGAGTAGGCAAAAGGACGGGGTCTAAGGTCTGCATCCCGCTGTGCTTTTCCTTGATACAAGGGAGTGGGGCAGCATCAGGTTATTAACTTGCCGCCCTTCCAGCACCTCAATCAACATGGCAACCGCTTCGCGTCCGAAGGCTTCCGCCGGTTGGGCAATCGTGGTCAGCGGTGGGTCGCTATAGGAAGCGAACGCAATATCGTCAAAACCTGCCACCGAAATATCCTCCGGCACGCGTAGCCCTGCTTCTTTGATACGGCTCATGGCGCCTATCGCCATTTCATCACTTTCACAAAAAATAGCAGTGGGCCGCTCCGCTAATGCAATCAGCGTTTCAGCCGCCTGATAGCCCGCCAGAGGGGTGAAATCGCCAGGGCACAGCAAGCACTCATCCAACGCAATACCCGCCGCGCTCAACGCATCCTGATAGCCCAGTTGGCGGTCACGGGTTAACGGGCTGCGCCGCGGTCCTTTAATCATGCCAATTCGCCGATGCCCCAGGGCAATTAAGTGCTCGGTGGCCTCGCGAGCCGCCGCGCGGTTATCCAGCTTGACGGTAGGACACGGCGCATCGTCCAGCACCTCGCAGGCATTGATCATGGGCAATGCTGCCCCGGCGGGAAAGGCATTGTCAGAAAAAGGGTTGAAAGCGCGCAGTTGGATCACACCATCCGCCTGGCGCGTCGTCACTAAGCTGGCGTATTGAGTTTCCATCGCCTCATTACCGAGCGTATTACACAGCAGTACGCCGTACCCGCGTGCTTGGGCAGCTTCCTGGATGCCGCTGATGACCCGCGCAAAGAAAGTGTTGGCAATGGTGGGCACCAACACCACCAAATTATAAGTGCGTTGTGAACGAAACTGTACCGCCATCAAGTTAGGCTTGTAGCCCGCCTGTTCAACCGCCTTGAGCACTTTTTCACGGGTGACGGGTGAGACGATATCCGGCGACTTCAACGCCCGCGACACGGTCGCTACCGACACCCCCGCCAACTCGGCGACCTTACGTATATTGGTCATGGACTCTCTTAACGTTATTTAATCGCCGTTAGCAGATGATTGCGCGGCATTATTTATCTCAGCTTAACGCATCCCAGCGTTAAACTCAGCGCGCTATTTAACGACCCCTTTTTCAACACCGATAGACCTTTGTCGCATTGACGCTCACAGCGTGGCGGCCTAATTTCCACTTAAATGTAACCGGTTACATAACGGTTTTGATAACCGCTTTACTAACCGTGAATATCAACAAATACAGTTTGCTTAAAACAGGAGCCTACCTATGCCGCGACCCAAGCAGTCACGTATCCGTATCGGCATGATCGGCGGTGGACAAGGGGCGTTTATCGGCCAGGTTCACCGCTTAGCCGCCCGCCTCGATGATACTTGCGAGCTGGTGTGTGGTGCCTTTAGCCGCTCAGCGGATAATAACCAATTGACCGGCGAAGCGTGCCACCTAGCCGAAGAGCGTGTGTACGCTGACTGGCAGCAGTTACTCGAAGGCGAGCAGCAACTTCCCACCGAACAGCGCATGCAACTGTTGGTGATCGCCACGCCAAATCATCTTCACGTGCCGATCGCCGAAGCGGCGATGCAGGCAGGCTTTCATGTATTCTGCGAAAAACCGGCGGCAGTATCGCTCCAGGAGGCCCAGCGCTTAGCAGAAAGCTGGCATGCCAGCGGTTGCCTGTATGGCTTGGCGCATACCTACTTAGGCTACCCCATGGTATGGCAAGCCCGGGAAATGGTCAGCGAGGGCCAAATAGGTAGCATCCGCAAAATTCATGTGGAGTACCCCCAGGGCTGGCTAGGCGAGCGTTTAGAACAGCAGGGTAATAAGCAAGCCGCGTGGCGCACCGACCCTTCGCTCGCAGGCATCAGCGGCTGCATGGCCGACATTGGCACTCATGCGTTTGGCCTTGCTGAGTTTATCTCTGGTCATCAAGTTAGCGAGCTGTGCGCATCGCTTTCCAGCCACGTCGACGGCCGTCAATTGGACGATGATGGCGATGTGCTGCTGCGCACCGACCAAGGCGCCAGCGGAACCCTGGTGGCCAGCCAGGTCTGCAGCGGGGAAGAAAACGCACTTAAAATTCGCATTTACGGTGATCGAGGGGCGCTGGAGTGGCACCAAATGGAACCCAACAGCCTGCTCTACCGCCCGCTTCAAGCGCCGATGCGCACGCTCCGTGCGGGCATCGACCAACCCGACCTTTTTCCCAGCGCGATGCAGCGTCTGCGCCTACCCGGCGGCCATCCCGAAGGGTATCTGGAAGCACTCGGCAACCTTTACCGCGACTTCGCCCAGGCGATTCATCAAGGCCAGCACGGGGACGTTGATGGCGTTCCCGGCATGGCATCAGGGCTACGCGGCATGGCGTTTATCGAGGCCGTCACCACCAGCGCCAAAAGCGAACAGAAATGGACGCCGCTGCCCGCCACTGACCTACCTGGAGCTTAACCATGCCAACTACCCATAGCGGCATCCGCGGGCCCGCCATTTTTCTGGCCCAATTTATCGGTGATGAAGCGCCTTTCGATAGCCTCGACGGTATCGCTCGCTGGGCGGCCGAACAGGGCTATCAGGCCATTCAACTGCCCACTGTTGATAGCCGCTTTATCGACTTACGCAAAGCCGCTGAAAGCCAAACGTACTGTGATGAACTCAACGCCCGCTGTGAACAAGCCGGCGTTGTAATCAGCGAACTCTCTACCCACTTACAGGGCCAACTGGTCGCCGTGCATCCCGCCTGTGACGACTTATTCGATGATTTCGCGCCCGCCGAGCTGCACGGCAAGCCCCAGGAGCGTACCGAGTGGGCCATTGAGCAGCTAAAACTGGCTGCCAAAGCCAGCCAACGGCTGGGATTAACGGCTCACGCGACGTTTTCCGGCGCGCTGCTTTGGCCCTTCGTTTACCCCTGGCCCCAGCGTCCCGAGGGGCTAGTCGAAGAAGGGTTCAACGAGCTGGCCCGGCGGTGGTGGCCAATTCTGGATGCCTTTGAAGAGGCAGGTGTTGACCTGTGCTTTGAGATTCACCCCGGTGAGGATCTCCATGACGGCGCTTCTTTCGAGCGTTTTCTAGCCGCGGTGGACAACCACCCACGGGCAAAAATTCTTTTTGACCCCAGCCACTTACTGCTCCAGCAGCTCGATTATCTCGATTTTATTGATCGCTACCATGAGCGTATCGGCATGTTCCACGTTAAAGACGCTGAATTTAACCCCAATGGCCGCAGCGGCGTTTATGGCGGCTACCAAGGCTGGGTAGAGCGCCCTGGGCGCTTCCGTTCATTAGGCGATGGGCAGATTGATTTCAGCGGTATTTTTAGCCGCCTGACCCAATACGGGTTTAATGGCTGGGCGGTGCTTGAGTGGGAGTGCTGCATTAAGGACGCCGCTCAGGGCGCTGCAGAGGGCGCGCCTTTTATCGAAGCGCACCTGATTCAGCCCGCCGGTCGCGCCTTTGACGATTTCGCTGGTGTCACCGCCAGCCCTTCTCGAAACCGACGAATTCTCGGTCTTCCTCCACACCGCTAATTGATTGTTTTAAATCAAGACAGCAATCACGACCACAACCACAACAAAGGATCACGTCATGGCTATGATACGCACACGACTCAGTATCATGATGTTTTTGCAGTTCTTTATCTGGGGCGGCTGGTTTGTCACCCTGGGAACATTTCTAGCTAACAATCTCAACGCCAGTGGCGGCCAGATTGGCATGGCCTTCTCCACCCAATCCTGGGGCGCTATTATTGCCCCTTTTATTATCGGCTTGATCGCTGACCGTTATTTCAACGCCGAGCGTATTCTCGCCGTGCTCCATTTAGCAGGCGCAGCGCTAATGTACGGCCTCTATATGGCCAGCGATTTCAGCACGTTTTACCCGCTAGTGCTGATGTACATGATTGTCTATATGCCCACCTTGGCGCTGGTCAACTCGGTCTCTTTCCGTCAAATGAGCGACCCTGGCCAAGAGTTCGCTAAAATCCGCGTGTGGGGAACCATTGGCTGGATTATCGCCGGTCTGGGTATCAGCTACTTATTCGCCTGGGACTCATCACAAGGCATTGCCGACGGCATGCTGCGTAACACCTTCTTGATGTGCGCTATCGCCTCTTTAGCCCTTGGCCTGTATAGCTTTAGCCTACCCGCGACACCGCCTAAAGCAGACGGCCCGGTCGGCTTAAAAGAAGTGCTAGGGCTCGATGCGCTCGCCCTGCTGAAAGACCGTAACTACGCCATCTTCTTTATTGCCTCGATCTTGATCTGCATTCCGTTGGCCTTTTATTACCAAAACGCTAACCCCTTCCTGGCCGAAATCGGCGTTACTAATCCTACCGGCAAAATGACCTTGGGCCAGGTATCAGAAGTGCTGTTTATGCTGCTGCTACCGGTCTTTATTCATCGCTTTGGTATCAAGAAAACCTTGCTGATCGGCATGCTGGCCTGGGCGCTGCGCTACGCGCTGTTTGCTTTCGGTAACGCTGACGAGATGGTGTTTATGCTCTTGATCGGTATTGCCCTGCATGGCGTGTGCTACGACTTCTTCTTCGTGACCGGGCAGATCTACACCGATGCCCGCGCGGGCGATAAATTTAAAAGCTCAGCCCAAGGCATGATAACGCTGGCCACTTACGGGGTAGGCATGCTGATAGGTTTCTGGGTCGCGGGTCAGATTACCGACCACTTCTCTACCAACGGCGCCCACGATTGGCAGGGCATCTGGATGTTCCCAGCGGTGTTTGCTATCGCGGTACTGGCGCTGTTCTTCCTCACTTTTAAAGACGATAAAAGCGTAACGGCTAAGTCTGAACTGTAAGAGTCTAGAACATAAAACATGCCGGGCGCTTTGGCAGCGCCCGGCTAACTATTTTATAAACTTTTAAAGTACTTAATGGGCACATCGTCTCAGTCATGAAGCCTTATTGGTCACAGGCTAAAAAGCCCCGATATTGCGCCTACGACAACTTCAACAATAGTCATGATGCCTTCAGCTACCGACATGACGATCTCTAGCAGCACCTCTAAAACTCCCTCACTGCTGACAATCACGGGTGTTGAGATACCAGTGAGAGCAATCCCCATCGCGCCAAGCGCCACCACTTCAAACCCCATGATCACTATATAAAGTAGCGCCCCGATTAACGCACTTGCACAAACTGAGTTTAGCGTCTTGATCTTCAATGATCTTTGTTTTCTAGCCGCCACTCCTTTCCCTCCTGACAATAGAATTAAACTCACCTAAATGAATGGCATAGCCGAAATCTAAAACTGTCCGAGCAAATAAAGCGCCAACACAATCAACGCTAGCAAACCCACTACTGCACATCAAGCGCCGTCAGCTCGACTCCTATGCTCATCGAGATATATCACTTTAGAAGCCGAAGGATATTTTCCCAAAGTAACTAGCTTGCAGATTGGCCAGCCAACCCAGTAACAAATTGTTCTGAAGAATATCTCTGCCAGTATGTAACCTATTCCCCTAAAAAACCCCCTGCCTATCTCTTCATAAAAGCCGTCCATAAAATCCCTTTTTGGTTAAATGTAACAAGGTTGTAGAGCAAACGCATAATGCACGTAAGTCAGCGCTTGCCGTGTTTTCTACCATATTTCGATAGTCGGGTTAATCTGCCCTGGCTTACCGGAATGACTTGTACGCATATGGATTTTGGATGGGACAAAGCTATTCCCCTTATATTCCGGCTCGGCATTTAAGTTGTCTATGAGCCCCTCTTCAACAAACCTGATCAATGTGCCAATAATTTGTGTTTGAATATCTCGTGTTTCAGGTGGCACATAAACCGTGTTCTGTGGAGCTTCTGGGCCACCAAGCTCTGCGGGAAACAATAGAATGGGCACGAGTCTACCTTCTTCCACTAGCCTTATTGCCTTCTCTTTCGAATCAATGTCCGTAAAGTTATGTGGATTTTCAGCAAACGCCATGGCAGCTCCCAGAAGGCTAAATAATAGAATTATAAATTGCTTCATTGAAGTTTCTCACTTTAGATGTAACGCCATTACCGGTGATAAAACGGTAGCGAAGCGGAGATTGCGCATTGGTTGCTTGGCCTGTTTATAATCCAATGTACCTAAAGGCCACATCAGCTTCACTATAATCTCGAATCGACTGAGGGCTAGAAATACGATTTCCGACTGAGATGAAGTTGTACCCCAGAGTTTCAGATGCTTTCTGATCCCAGGGGCCGTCTCCAAAATAGGTTATAGCGTCGTAATGACCGTTACCCGCGCGCCTTTCTGCCAATCGCATAATCTCTATCCTGCGAAAGTGATCCGAAGACGAAGCCAGTGGTATAGACGGAAAGCAGATACCTGCAGCTTCAAGCTTCATCCTCGCGGATTCACTCCAGCCACCAGTAGCAAATGCTAACGCAACGTCCTGACGTGCAACGAGCTGCGATATAAACTCATAAGCTCCAAAGATAGGGAATACATCATGACACGAGATGTAATCCGCTACTCGACTCACGAACCGCGCCTTCACTTCCGTTGTGATTCGCTCGCTGTCACTTTGAAGATGCAGTTCTTCAATCACCTCAGTGAGAATTCCAGCATCGGTCACATGATTATAACGGCTCCAATCAGGGCCAATGGTCACACCCAATATATCCTTGGTTGCTGCTTGAAAGCATTCTGTATCGAAATCGTATGACTCGACTAGCGTTCCGTCTATGTCGAATAAGACTAGGTGCACAACCGCCCCCTTGGCTTATAAAAGTAATTATACCGAGCATCTAATTATTGAATGATGGAGAAAAATTAATTTTACCTAATAATATTGTATGGAAAAGCAACGTACAAAGCACTAACCCATGATGAAAAAAGTTCAAGGCCTGCCTGCCAACTAGTGACGACACCTATAACGCAAAAAAGCCCAGCCTCCGATACTGTCTAGCATCAGAAGACTGGGCTTGCTTAGGGTGCTTATAAGCGCTCTGCTATAACTCTCTCACCCATATATTGCGAAAGCTAACGTCAGCATCGTGATCCTGCAGGTAAATGGGCGCACAGCCGTGGGCTTCTTCGTAATTGGGCTCTCCAATCCATTCGGTGGTGCCTTGCACTTCAACGTGGTGCTGAACCACTACGCCGTTATGCAAAACAGTGATGTAGGCAGGGCTTTCAAGGGCGCCCTCATCATCAAAGCGTGGCGCGGTGTAGAGAATGTTATAGCTCTGCCACTCCCCCGGCGGGCGCGATGCGTTAACCAGCGGGATATGCTGTTTATAGATGGAAGCCGCCTGGCCGTTGGGATAGGTCGGGTTGTCGTAGGAGTCCAGCACTTGGACTTCATAGCGCTCCTGTAGAAAGACGCCGCTATTACCTCGATCCTGCCCCTCCATACCATCGATATCGGACGGCGCTCGCCACTCCAAGTAGAGCTGCACATCACAGAAATCCTTGCGTGTACGAATGCCTCCCGCACCGCGATTTACCGTCATGGCGCCATCTTCCAAGTGCCACTCGGCTGCCCCGCCTTCTTCGTTTTCCCACTCATCTAAGTCGGTGCCATCGAACAGGATGATCGCATCGGATGGTGCGTCGGTTTCGGGTACCGAAACCGTAGTGGGTACTGGTTCCCACACTTCGGTTTTGGCAGCCTGTTGTGGAGGACTCAGTTCATCTTCAATTGAGCCCTCATTTGCTAATAGCGGGGCCGCTATCAGACCACTACAGACCGTAAAAAATAGCTGTGTTGGTAAGCGCATATAGGTTTTCCTCAGCAGTTAAAAAAAGCAAAAATTATTAAAACAAATATTTAAAACGCATTCTTCCGCCATAGCGATCTGCATCATCTAGATCATCAATTTGGTAATGATCAATACGGCCAAAGTAGGCACCAAGGTAAATACTCAAATTTTCAATATTCAGCACATCTGAGAAATGATAAGAGGTATAAAGCGTGTCGATGTTATAGCGACCAGGCATGCTAAAAACCACCTCTTCATCGTTAATCGGTTTAACATCGTCAATTTCATTGCGTGCATGTATATAGCCAACGCCGAAACCTCGCCATAACGCGTTAAAACCCAAGGTTAGATTTGTCTCTTCATAAGCGTCCAAATAAGCTAGGTTTGTGTTCAATTGCCAATCGCCTTGGTTATACGACAGCCGTGTCCCATAGCCTGTGCGGTTACTAATATCGGCGCCACGTTCATCGACAACAGCATCACTCACCAGATTAGCTTCAAGCCCTGCAGCCAGTGTCCAGGGGCCTGGAGACCAAGCAACAACTGGGCGTACAATAAACGAGTCTTTGACTTGTCCATCAGGATCAATGCGATAGCCATGATAAGTATCTGTATCGAACAGATCTGTACGGTCTCCGAATAGCGTTGAAACCTCGCCGTAAAGATTTCCACTGCGCTTGCTAACCATTACTTGACCAGAATCACCTCCTCTCCCACGTCCTTCCTTAGCTTGATACACATAGCCTTGACCATCGCGGTACAGGCTATCTGAGGTATCTCCACTGAAACCAACAAATACATCTTGACCTAAAGGGAATAGATCAAATGCTTCGAAGCGACCAATCTTAACTTCAAGCCCGTAGGAACTACCGATTGCTAACCATGCGTCATCGACACCAAAATCACCGTTAGTCTGAACCAGTGGCTGCACTTTAAAGCGCGCATAGTGGTTAGCAGGACTACTACGCTCGCCACTAATATCGAGCAATATACGACCGGTTTGGTCAAATTCATCACCTCGTTCAATATCCCCCTCAAAAAAAATAGGGCCTTCACCTGCATGGGTATTCTGCGCATTAATATCTAGTTCTACATCGCCTCCAAAGGTAAGTTTTTGCGATTCATCTTCATAAAAAACTTGTGCAATACTGGAAGTGCTACTAAGAGTTGCAATGCTGACAATAAGAAAGCCTCTAAGAGGAAGCCTTTGAGACATCACGCTTTGCTCCTTTTATTCTTGTTACTAATATGCAATTTACCGAAATTATCCCTTAGAACAGTCGCAACAATGCACTCAGCTAGACAGTTGTCGTCTATAAGCCAAGTCAATGTAGACTTCAAAGAGATAGCTGCATCCTGAGCGCGGTGCCAACGTCTGCCGCCAACAATAGGCGATAAATCACTTGGCACCACTGCTTTAAATCACAATTAAGTTGCCCAGGCAGGCTCGCCGTTATAGGGCGCGCAGCCGTCGTAACGGCCAGGCACCGCTTCATAGCGTAAGACTTCCGTCGCGCCGACTTCTGAAGTAAAAAAGCCGAACAGCGTTAGCTGCTTCATCATGGTGAAGTAGTGTGGAAGCGATTCTTCGCTACCCGCGCGCTCCTGGGATGACTGGTTTTCTGCCGTTTGATTTTGAGCGGTCTGGGTCTCTGCAGTCAGTGCCTCAGCAGGGGTTGGCTGCTCTCTACGAGCCTGTTGCTGGGCGTGCGCCATCGCTTCACGGTCTAACTCGGTTATGAGCTCTAATCGCTGTTCGCCGCTTAACGCCATAAAGTCACGCTCGTAAGCCGCTCGGCTGCGCGCCTCAAGCTGCGCTAAACCAAAATAAAACACCTCTCTCTCTGAGGGCGTATAGCAGTCGCTAACGAACACGGCCATAAACTCCCCGACGTTGGCGTCCTTAGCGCCTGGGGTATCGGTACGTGGCAAAATAGTTTCGGCCAGCTCATCTAGGCGCTGCACATCCTGGCTGCTAAGGGAGTGGTCTGCCTGACCAGTACCGCTAAAGGCAAATAGAGATTTGCCCCCAATCATCGCTGTACCGGTCGTCAGCGCGATCATTTTGAGTAGCTCGCGACGATTCATGACAGGTTCCCCCGCTTAAGCTCTTCCACGGCATAGTCCACCGCCCGAGCGGTAAGTGCCATGTAGGTTAAAGATGGATTCACACAAGAGGATGACGTCATGCAGGCACCATCCGTCACGAAGACATTGGGCGCGTCCCACACCTGGTTATGGCTGTTCAGCACGGACGTTTTCGGGTCACGGCCCATCCGCGCAGTGCCCATTTCATGAATGCCCATGCCCGGCGCGTAATCGCCTACGTCGCCTTTGACGTTCTTCACGCCAGCGGCCTCCAGCAGCTCGACCGCATCCTGAACCATATCCCGGCGCATATCGCGCTCGTTTTGCTTGAGCTCAACATTGATCGACAGCACCGGCAGCCCCCACTTATCGCGAACGCTATGATCCAGAGAAATACGGTTATCGTGGTCGGGCAGCATTTCGCCGAAGCCGGTCATTCCGATCGTCCAACCGCCTGGCTGGGTGAGTGCTTGCTTTAAATCAGCGCCGATATTGAGTTCGGCAATTTCGCGATCCCAACCCTGGCGGCTCGCCGCACCTTGATAACCAAACCCCCGCACGTAGCTACGCTGCTCATCGCCTACGTTGCGAAAACGAGGGATGTAAAAGCCTGCGGGGCGGCGTCCAAAATAGTATTTATCCTGATAGCCTTCCACTTCGCCACTGGCACCACAGCGGAAGTGGTGATCCATCACATTGTGGCCCAGTTCGCCGCTGCTGCTACCCAAACCGCCTTCCCAGACATCGGTGGCAGAGTTCATCAAAATCCAGGTGGTATTGAAGGTCGAGGCGTTGAGAAACACCACATCGGCGGTGTACTCGTGGGTTTCATGGGTTTCGGCATCAATCACCTCAACGCCTCGCGCTCGCTGGCGGTCCTTGTCATACAGCACCTGGCTGACAATCGAGAACGGACGCAACGTTAAATTGCCGGTGGCCACCGCAGCAGGCAGCGTAGCGGACTGAGTGCTGAAATAGGCGCCATAGGGGCAGCCCAGCCAGCACTTATTGCGGTATTGGCAGTTGACTCGATTTTGCTCCGGTTTTGGCTGGGTAATATTGGCCACCCGGCTGTGGATAAGATGACGCTGGCCACCAAACGCCTCTTTAATACGCTTGGCGGCATCTTCTTCCACGCAGTTAAGCGGTATTGGCGGCAGAAACTCGCCATCAGGAAGAATATCCAGTCCTTCCTGGGTGCCCGCGATACCGGCAAAGCGC
Source organism: Halomonas sp. AOP13-D3-9 (assembly GCF_052379125.1). Taxonomy (NCBI): domain Bacteria; kingdom Pseudomonadati; phylum Pseudomonadota; class Gammaproteobacteria; order Oceanospirillales; family Halomonadaceae; genus Halomonas; species Halomonas sp. AOP13-D3-9. The sequence continues at coordinate 81,812 of NZ_JBQSYH010000003.1, forward strand.
TCCACATAGTCGTACCACGGGGCAATATCTTCGTAGCGAATCGGCCAATCAATGGCGATGCCTTCCCGCTGGTTAGCCTCAAAATCCATCGGGCTGAGCCGGTAGCTTTGTCGCCCCCACAGCAGGGAGCGCCCGCCTACGTGGTAGCCGCGAAACCAGTCAAAGCGCTTCTCTTCTACGTAGGGATTGGCCTGTTCATCCGCCCACATGCCCATGGTGGCTTCATTGAGGGGATAGTCGCGTTTGAGCACCGGAAACTTGGCAATCATCTCTTGGGTAGGCTCGTTGCGGTGGGGATAGTCCCAAGCCTCTTTATCGGCGTTGTGGTAATCCTTCACGTGCTCAATATTGCGTCCGCGCTCAAGCAGTAAAACCTTTAGCCCCTTCTCGGTTAGCTCTTTAGCAGCCCAACCGCCGCTAATGCCTGAGCCAACCACAATGGCATCGTAGTGATTATCTGGCATGGTCATCTTCCTTACTGTGTTGTTATTGGAGTCGAATCACACATCACAGAGCTGAATAGCCGCCTGCAGTGATTCTATTTTTGCCTGTTGACTAGCCCGGTCAGGGAGAAACTCTTGGGCGATATAGCCCTTAAAGCCGGTATCTCGAATAGCGCGACAAATCGCGGGGTAGTTGAGCTCTTGGGTGTCATCTATTTCATGCCGCCCAGGCACACCGGCAGTATGGTAATGGCCGAAAAAATGGGAGTTTTCACGGATTGTGCGAATGACATCCCCTTCACTGATCTGCATGTGATAGATGTCGTAGAGTAGTTTGAAGTTGGGTGAATCGAGGCGACGGCAAAGCTCAATCCCCCAGGCAGAGTTATCGCAAAGGTAGTCGGGGTGGTCGATTTTGCTGTTGAACAGCTCCATCTGCAGCACCACGCCCTTTGACTCCGCATGGGCGATCACCTGCTTTAAACCCGCTTCGGCATTTTGCAAACCCTGTTCAGGTCTCATGCCCCGGGCATTGCCGCTAAAGCAGATTAAATTGGTGTAACCCGCTTGGCTGACCAAATCGATATGATTGAGATAGCGCTCAACCAGTTCGGCATGAAAACGGGCATCTCCCCAGCCATCCTCAAGACTCAGCTCCGCGCCATTACACATAGCGGAGTCGAGCCCGTAGCGCCGAAGCACAGGCCACTCTTCGGGCCCCACCAGATCAATCGCCTTAATACCCAACTCAGTTGAAAGCTGGCACAGCGCTTCCAGAGAAAGAAAATCGAACGTCCAGCGGGCAACCGAATGCTGGATATTGCCCTTTAAAGCCCGCTGAGCAGGTGTGTTGTCAGCTAAGACTTTAGACCCAAGATGCGGTAGTGCAGCCAAGCCGATAGCACCAGTAACGGAGTGGCGCAGCAGGCTACGCCGATCAATAAGGTAGCGCTTCATAAAGCATCCTCGCGTTTGTCATCTAAATGAGATGGCCTATGCGTGCATTACTCTTCTCGAAGCGCTGCCAATTTCTCCTCTAGGAAGCTATTTCCTTCGGTAATCACCGCTTCAGCGTCTAGCGGCATATCGTGTTCGATGATGTACCATTCAACATCAGTGGCCTCAATGGCGGGTAATATCGCATCCCAATCCAGTACGCCTTTGCCGAGTGTTGCGAACCCACCCTCATCTTCAGCGGTGCCTTCTGGCGCGTTATCTTTGGCATGTACAGCAAACAGTTGCCCATCAAACCGCGTTACGTACTCGACCGGGTCAAGCCCACCACGCGCTACCCAGGCGATATCCAGTTCTGCCAACAGGTCAGATCCGGCCGCATCAAACAGATGCTCTAGGGCGGTTTTATCGCCGTACACTTCCATTTCAAAATCGTGGTTGTGATACGCCAAGCGCAACCCTTCGGCGTCTAGCTCAGCGGCAATATCACCAAGCTCTTCACCCAGCGCCTGCCAGCCTTCTGCATCGCTAGGGCGAGCGTCCTCGGCTAAATAAGGCACCGTTAAGGTGTCGTTACCTACCGCCTGATTAAACGCCACCGTTTCGTCTAAGCGATTGCGCAGGTCATCTAGTTGCACATGGCTTGAGATCACCTCAAGCGCATGCTCTGCTAACAGTGCATTGAGTTCTTCGGCAGTCACTTCCTGGGTGCCCACCGTTTCAATCGCCGAAATACCTGCCCTGTTTACGGCAGCTAACTGTTCTTCCAAACTGCCAAAATCCCGCAGCGTGTACATTTGCACGGCAATGGGTAGCTCGGCGGAGTCGTCTTGAGCTTGGGCAAAGCCAGCTACACTCAGCGCTGACAGCGTCACGGCACTGGCAGCCAATAGAGCCTGTGAACTCATGCGTTTTAAGCGTCGCGGGGTATCCATATCCACCTCGTTGTTGTTGGATTGTTATAGGTTGTGAAAGCGCCGATGCAAAAATGTAATCGGTTACATTTTTTTAGATCATCTTAATTAAATGTGCAAGTCAGCCGTCTGCTTTACCGCTTAAAAGATGCCCAAAAGAACTGAACATCCTCACAAATTAATTCACAACCAATTGGTTATAAACGACATATAGACTATTAAAGTAAAACCTAATACTTTGGTATCAAACAGCAGCGATGCCTAACAGCTACTCATAGCACTATTATTTTTGCCGTCGGCCAAACTGGTACAATGGCTATCGTTTCCCTCTACCAACGGACATCAACGTGCCACTACGCGATTTACTGCTCGGCCTGTTTGTGATCGCCATTTGGGCGCTGAATATCATTGTGATTAAGGTCGGCGTGGCGGAGTTACCGCCGCTGTTGATGACCACGCTGCGTTTTATGCTCGTCGCGGCGCTGCTGGTGCCGTTTTACCCTGTGGCGCGGGTACAACTGCCCTTTTTGCTGCTGCTCTCGGTAACCTTTGGCAGCCTGCACTTTGCTCTGCTGTTTATTGGCCTGGAGCACGCTGAGGCGGGTACCGGCGCGCTACTGGTACAAATGGGGACGCCTTTTGCCACGCTGTTGGCGGTAATTTTTCTGAAAGAGAAGCTGGGGCCCAAGCGTATCGCCGGGCTGCTGCTCTCTTTTGCCGGGGTCGTCGTGCTGGCTGGCGGGCCAACGTTACCCTCTCCGCTCCCGCTGGCGATTCTTTTGTGTAGTGCCATGGGCTGGGCAGTATCACAGCTATTGATCAAGCGCGGCCCGCCGATTGCGCCCATGGCGCTGGCAGGCTGGATGGCACTGTTTGCGGTGCCCCAGGTAGCGCTAGGCTCATGGCTGTTTGAGAGCGGTCAGTGGCAGGCGATGCAGCAGGCAACTTGGTTAGGCTGGGGGGCGGTGATTTACACCGCTGTGATGTCGTCGATTGTTGCTTATGGGATTTGGTACGCACTGCTGCGCCGCCACCCGGTTAATCGCGTGGTGCCCATGACGCTACTCGTACCGGTACTGGCAGTCGGCTTAGGTGCGCTGTTGATGGGCGACAGCCTAGGCGTGCATAAACTGGTGGGCGGCGGCTTAGTGGTCGCGGGTATCGCTCTGATTGTGCTCAAGTTTCGCCGCCGACCACGGCCTGCTTAATCGGTAGGTTGGCAGAAACCGGCTTCGTCAGGAATCGATACGCAGTCGCCCACTTTGATACCGCGCTCGGCAAAGTAGCCGCCATTGACCTCTAGCGCTGAATGGTAAGCCGCACCCGCCGGGTAAGAGGGGCAGTCACTCGGCGAGGAGGATTCGCAGGGCTGCATGGTATTGATCGCCACGATGCGCCCGTCGCCACCGATAAAGGCAATATCGAGGGGGATCAGCGTGCGATACATCCAAAAAGCGTTGTTGGCCGACTGCTCGCTCTCAAAGCGAAACAGCATGCCGCGCTCTTCGGGCAAGCTCTCACGCTCCATCAAGCCACGCTGACGCTGAGGCGTCGTTTCTGCCACTTCAACGTCTAAACGATGCGGACCGCCCTCGCTGTGAATAGCCAGCGCCAGCGTTTGCATCTCTTTCGTTGACGCCTGCCCCCAAGCCAACGAGCTGAGTAGCGACATCGGCAGCAGCGCCGCCAGCGGTAATAGTAACGATGCTTTAAGCAGCGTGCGACGCGTGGGATCCATGCTTACTTCCTTTTATCATGCGCATCTGCGCGAACTCGGTGGCCTCGCATCAGGTGAATGCCTGCCGCCAGTAACGAAACGTTCACCACAGCGCCGCAGGTTAACTGATTGCGCCGTGCGGCATGGGTGGCGATATCGAAACGTAACATATCACCATGGTCTGCGCGCAATGAAACTGACGTAATGCCACCCAACACCACCAACTCACTGACCGTGGCCGTGATCGGATTTTCCCGCTCACCCTGGGATGGGCGGTCACGGCGGTGAAGCACAATATCTGACGGCGGCAAATACCAGGTGACACTTTCGCCCAAAGGTAAACCGTTGAGCCCATCGGCGACTTCCAGGCAGCTTTCACCCCACCGCAACCGTCGCTCACCTTCCACCTCCACAATCACGCCTTCAAACAAATTGTGGCGGTCCAACAAACGCGCGACTAACGGTGATGAAGGGCGACTAAATAGCGCTTCGGGGGTGCCCTGCTGAAGGCTTACCCCGTTGTGCAGCACACAAATTTGGTCGGCTAGCGCGGAGGCTTCTTCCAAATCGTGGGTCACTAGCACAATCGGAATGTCGATCTGCTGGCGCAGCAGCGCCAGCTCGCGCTGCAGCCGCCGACGGGTAACCTGATCCACCGCCGAAAACGGCTCATCCAGCAACAGCACCTTGGGGTCACGGGCCAAAGCGCGGGCCAACGCCACTCGCTGGCGCTGACCACCGGAAAGCGCATTCGGGTAACGCTCACCCAGCCCTTCCAAGCGCACCTTGGCAAGCCACTGCTCCGCCTGCTCACGGCGTTGCGGTTGGGCTAAATGGCGCAGAGGGAGCTGAATATTTTGCGCGGCAGTAAGGTGGGGAAACAGCGCATAGTCCTGAAACACCATGCCTACCTGCCGACTCTGCGGCGAGAGTGAATGCTTACCCTCAGCGTCAAACCAAACGTCGCCCGCGCACGCCACTCGTCCACTTTGGGGGCGGTAAAGCCCGGCAATAGTGCGCAGCAGCGTGGTTTTTCCGCTGCCCGATGGCCCTACCAGCGCCAGCAGTTCACCAGGCTGGCAAGCAAACTCGGCGGCCAGAGGAATCGGCCCCGTTTGATCGACCGCCACGCATAGCCCTTGAAACGGCTCTGCCATTCGCGAATCAGTCACGTGCCCACCGCCTACGCCCGGCCAGCCCATACACCAGCCCCAAGGTAATAAACGATACCAATAGCAACAGCGCCGACATCTGCGCCGCGCCCTGTTCATCAAACGCTTGAACGCGATCGTAGATAGCGATGGCGAGGGTGCGGGTTTCGCCATCAATGGCGCCGCCCACCATTAAAATCACCCCGAACTCCCCCAGCGTATGAGCAAAAGTGAGCGCGGCTGCTGACATAATCCCTGGCCATACCAGCGGCAGCTCAATGCGTAGCAGTGTTTGCCAAGGGCTAAGCCCGCTGCACCAGGCCGCCTCGCGTAGATTATGAGGAACGTGCTCAAAGGCGCGCTGAATCGGCTGAACGGCAAACGGCAGGTTAGCGATAAGAGAGGCCAGCAGAATGCCAGTAAAAGTGAAGTTCAGCCCGTTGCCGGTCATTTGTGCCCAAAAAGAACCCACCGGCGCGTCGCTACCGAAGCTAAGCAGCAGATAAAAGCCCAGTACGGTAGGTGGCAATACCAGCGGTAACGCTACGAGCGCTTCGCATAAGCCTTTGCCACGAAAACGCGCGTAGGCCAGCGCGCGGCCTAGCCAGATAGCGACAGGGATAAGAATCAAGCAGGTAAACCCGGCAAGGCGAAGCGAGACCGAAAGCGCCGACCAATCCATTAAGAACCAGCCATTATTCGGCGCTAAAGCCGTAGCGGCGCAGAATGGCTTGCCCTTCGTCTTCTTGCAGCCATTGATAGAAATCGCTAGCGATGTCTCCCGCCTGGTTAGTCAACACCATGCGCTGGCGTAGTGGGCTGTGCCATGCCTCAGGGATAAGTACGTACTCACTTCGCTCACTCAACGCGGGGGCAAGCGCCAAGGAGTATGCGACTAATCCGCCGCGAGCATCGTCAGAAAGCGCAAACTGCGCTGCCTGGGAGACATTTTCGCCTAGCACGCGCAACGGCTCGGTTTGCTCCCAAAGCCCGGCATGCTCAAGCGCCTGTTGCGCCGCCACACCGTAAGGCGCGTGCTCTGGGTTAGCCAGGGCGATGCGCTCAGTGGCGCCACTTGCGTGAGCTTCCAGCGCGCTTTGCACCGCCGCTAGCGGGGTATCCTGACCGGGCAAATTATCGTGCCCGCTGCGCTGCAGCCACACTAAACGCCCAATGGCGTAGATCACGCCTTCGTCTTTGGTGTAACCCTCTTCATACAGCGCCTGAACGTAGCGTTCGTCAGCCGAGAGGTAGAGTTCAAAAGGCGCGCCCTGGGCGATTTGGCGGCGAAAGTTGCCCGACGAGCCAAAGTTGAGCCGCAGGGCATGGCCAGTTTGCTGCTTAAACTGCTCAGCGGCTTCAGTGAGGGCAAACTGCAGATCCGAAGCCGCGGCGACAATGGGCGCCCCTGCCATCGCAGGGGACCCAATCAGCAGCAGGCAGGCCAGCAGCAGCCCACGAGCGGCTTTAGCGGTTGCTAGCTTCAGCATTTTCGTCGCTAATCTCCATCACTTTCATGGTGTTGGTGCCGCCGTGGGCATTCATGTGGTCACCGCGGGTAAGGATCACATGGTCACCGACTTTAGAGATCCCCATCTTCACCAGTAGCTCAAGGGCACGACCATTTAGCTCGGTGGCGCTCATTTCAGAGGTATCAAACGGCAGCGAGACAACGCCGCGGTAGAGCGCCATACGCCGCTGGGCGATGGGGTTATGCGCCAGGCCCACAATCGGTAAGCCCGAGCTAATGCGCGAGGCAATCAGCGGCGTATAGCCCGACGACGTCATACAGGCAATCGCGGTAACACCCGTCATGTGGTTGGCAGCGTACATGGCGGAAAGCGCGATGGTTTCGTCCGGGCGGGTAAAGCCTTCATGAATACGGTGGCCGGACTCCTGGGCGGACTTTTCACGCTCGGCACCCAAACAAACACGCGACATCGCTTCCACGGTTTCCAGCGGGTAATCGCCAGCAGCGGTTTCCGCCGAAAGCATGACCGCATCGCTGCCATCCAGCACCGCGTTGGCCACGTCAAACACTTCTGCGCGGGTGGGAAGCGGCGCAGAAATCATGCTTTCCATCATTTGTGTGGCGGTAATCACCGCACGATTCAGCGAGCGAGCGCGTTTGATCATGCGCTTTTGCACGCCGACCAGTTTGGCATCGCCAATTTCAACGCCAAGATCGCCCCGCGCTACCATTACCGCTTCAGAGGCTTCGATAATGCCGTCCAGTGTGGCGTCATCCGCCACAGCTTCGGCGCGCTCGACCTTGGCAACCAAACCAATTTCCTTGCCCGCCTCGCCCAACAGGCGACGCGCTTCGAGCATATCTTCGGCATGGCGGGGGAAAGAAATGGCGAGGTAGTCGACGCCAATCTCAACAGCGGTTTTGAGGTCTTCTTTGTCTTTCTCGGTCAATGCCGGCGCTGATAGCCCGCCGCCCTGCTTGTTGATGCCTTTATGGTTGGAGAGCTTACCGCCCACGACCACAGTGGTATGCACCTGCTGACCTTCAACGCGGGCCACGTCGAGCACCAAGCGCCCATCGTCTAATAGTAGGCGGTCACCGGCGGTGACGTCTTGGGAGAGGGTTTTATAATCACAGCCCACCTGGTGAATATCACCCGCATCGCCATCCAGCGCCATATCAAGAATAAACGGCTGGCCCTCTTTGAGCACCACGGCACCATCTCTAAACCGCGCAATACGAATCTTGGGGCCCTGCAGATCACCCAACACCGCGACACTGCGGCCTAGCTGGGCAGCAATTTCACGCACCTCGGTCAAACGGCGGCGGTGGTCATCGGCGGTGCCATGGGAGAAATTTAGACGCACCACATCCACACCCGCTTTAAGCATGGCTTCCAACACGCCTTTCCGGTCGCTGGCAGGCCCAAGGGTGGCGACAATTTTGGTACGACGGATCGAAGAGAAGTGCAGTGCGTTCATAATATTCCAACCATGCAAATTAACGTGTAGTGGCTCTATTTAGTCACCCTAGCTTATCAGTTTAACGCGCTCTACATGACAGCGGTGCAACGTATCGGGTTGGACTACGCTAACGTCACCGTGATCGCCAGAGGAAACTCATCGCAGTTATTGCCATCGCCGCCCCTGTCCACCACCAAGAACTCGCCTTCACGTTCCAGCACCGATTGAATCGCATGCCAAGTGCCTGCGCGGTAGTTCACCCCTTGGCGGCCATCGGTGACAAAAGCGCGTACATCTGCAGGATCAATGTTCTCACCTGCCGGAGCCACCACGACAATAAATCGTTCCTGGTGCAGCGGCATAAACGCTTGGCTGCCCTGGGGGTGGCGCTCTAAAAAGGTAAGCTCTAGCGGCAGCGTGACCGGCTGGCTGACAAAGATATTAATCAGCGTATGGGCGTTTTCACCCAGGGTTTCCACCTTCGCCAGATCGTGATGGCGCTGGGTGCGCCCGGCGTTGATGGGAAACGACGCGGAGGTGCGTGCATCAATCACATCGCCAAAAGGGGCGAAGGCGTCAGCCGTTAGCGGCTCGGCTTTTAGTTCAAGCATTGCAGTTCCTTAGCGAGACGACAGTTTAAGAGAAGCATGACGGTTAACGTCTTTATACAACAAATAGCGGAACGGCCCTGGGCCAGCGGCATAGCAGGCTTGGGGGCAGAAGGCGCGCAGCCACATAAAATCCCCAGCTTCCACTTCTACCCAGTTTTGATTTAAGTGGTAAACAGCTTTGCCTTCAAGCACGTACAACCCATGTTCCATGACATGTGTTTCGTCAAAGGGGATAACGCCGCCGGGCTGAAAGGTCACGATATTGACGTGCATATCGTGGCGGACGTCCGCGGGGTCGACAAAGCGCGTGGTGGCCCAGCGCCCTTCGGTGCCCGGCATTTCGATGGGAGCAATGTCCTGCTCGTTGGTAACAAATGCCTTTGGTACTTCAAGCCCTTCAACAAACTCATAGGCCTTACGCACCCAGTGGAAACGTACCGGCGCGTTAGATTCATTGCGCACCTGCCAGTTGCTGCAGGGGGGAATAAACGCATAGCCGCCGGGCTGCAGGGTGTGGCGCTCACCAGCAAGGGTAAGCGTTAACTCACCCTCTACAATAAACAGCACGCCCTCGGCCTGGGAATCTGGCTCGGGTTTATCGCTACCGCCCTGGGGCTGTACTTCCATAATGTACTGGGAGAACGTTTCGGCAAACCCCGACAGCGGCCGCGCCAGCACCCATAGCCGAGTGCCTTCCCAGAACGGCAGATTGCTGGTAACGATATCGCGCATGACGCCTTTAGGGATCAGCGCATAGGCTTCGGTAAATACCGCACGGTCGGCGGTAATTTGTGTTTGTGGCGGGTGCCCGCCGGTGGGGGCATAGTAAGTAGCTGGCATTTTTAAACCTATATTGCTTAGCAAAAACAAGAAACATATATCTTGTATACAATATTAGCGAACCATATTAAAGCGATCTTTGGCGAAGCTCTTTAGCAAAACGCTTGTGAAACACTCCTCCCAATAGTAACGTCTTTAGAAACTTTCGTTTCATAATTCTAAAACCATACGAACATGTCCACAAACAGCATCCTCGGCACGAATTGGCTTCCGCAAACCGCTGCGCTCACGAACCCTATCGTTGCTCGGTCAGGCGCTTATAACCGCCGATATTGATAACAACAGCCATCCTGGATGGCAGCTCTAAAACGCGAGGCTTAGCATGTCCCAACACACCCCCTCTCCGTCCTCCCCAGGCAGCCCCACACCTAAGAAAAGCTGGTGTCGGATCCCTGATATATACGCGGTTCTGTTTATCTTTATCGCCCTGGCCGCGATAGCTACGCACTTTGTGCCGGCCGGGCAGTTCGAGCGTGTTCCTGGCCCGAATGGGCGCATCACTATCGACCCGACCTCTTATGAGCAGATCGCTTCGTCACCGGTTGGCATCGTCGACTTTATGCTGGCGATACCCAACGGCTTGATGAGTGCCGGAGAAGTCGTCTTTTTCACCTTTATGATTGGCGGCATGTTTATGGTGCTAAGGCGCACCGGCATTATTGAAATAGGTGTGGATAAGTTAACACGACGCTTTGCCCGCCAGAGCCTGCTCACTATTCCCGTTTTGATGACAGTATTTGCGCTGATAGCCACCGTCATCGGCACTCAGGAATTGGCACTGGTCTATGTGCCCGTCATCCTGCCGCTGATGATTGCCTTGCGCTTCGACTCAGTCACGGCCGCAGCGGTGGCGCTTTGCGCCACCACGGTCGGCTTTACTACGGGCGTACTCAACCCCATTAACACAGGGCTTGGGCAGCAACTTTCAGACCTACCGCTCTATTCCGGTTATGGGCTGCGTATTATGGCGTTTATTGTCATGCTGGCTGTGGCGATTTTTTTCGTCATGCGTTACGCCCGCAGGGTGCGCCAAACGCCCTCGTTCAGCCTATTGAGCCGCGACCAGAGCGAATCCGAAAAACGCACGCTGTACCAACACGCTGATAATAGCCCTGCATTAATCGCCACCGCTCGCCAAAAACTGGCCGCTGTCACAACGTTCGCCTTCTTTGCAGTCCTCGTTTATGGCGTCCTGCAGCAAGGCTGGTTCATGATGGAGATGGCGGGTCTGTTTATCATCATGGGCATTGTGGTGGGCCTGATTGCGGGCCTCGACACCGACGAAATATGCTCGGGCTTCAACCAGGGCTTCCGCGATGTATTGGTCGGCGCCATGATCGCAGGCGTCGCCCGGGGCGTTGCCGTGATGCTGGAAGATGGCCAGATCATGGATACGCTGGTGTTTGGGCTAGGCAACCTTGTGGGTGGCCTGCCTACTCTACTTTCCGCGATTGGCATGTTCTTCGCCCAGCTGGGCTTCAATTTTATTGTCCCTTCCGGCAGCGGCCAGGCCCTGGTCACCATGCCGCTGATGGCACCGCTCTCCGACATTATTGGCGTGACTCGCCAAACGGCGGTGCTGGCATATCAGCTTGGCGATGGCATCGGCAATATTCTCTACCCAACGTCAGGCTACTTTATGGCCACTCTGGCGCTTGCGGGCGTGCCATGGCAAAAGTGGGTCAAATTCTTCTTCCCACTTTTTTGCGTATGGGTAGTGATTGCCCTGGGCTTTCTTATCTTTGCCCAGGCAACGCAGTGGACCGGCTAGAAGTGGATCGACTAGAGCACCGCAGAGATAAACTGCTTTAGCTCCGGCGTTTGCGGGTTGCTGAACAGCTCGCCGGGGGCGCCCTCTTCATGGATGCGCCCCTGGTGCATAAATACCACGCGGTCAGCTACGTCGCGGGCGAAGCTCATCTCGTGGGTGACTAGAATCAGCGTCATACCCTCTTTTGCTAAAGCTTCCAGCACCCGCAACACTTCCCCAACCAATTCAGGATCAAGCGCTGACGTCACCTCATCGCAAAGCATGACCTTGGGGCGCATCGCCAACGCCCGGGCAATAGCCACCCGCTGCTGCTGACCGCCGGAGAGCTGTGCCGGATAGGCATCGTACTTGTCCGATAGGCCGACTTTCTCAAGCACTTCCCGAGCGATTTCCTCAACCTCAGCCTTGGCTTCGCCGCGCACCACCAGCGGTGCCAAACAGACGTTTTCACCCACGGTTTTATGCGGAAACAGGTTAAAGCTTTGGAATACCATGCCGACGTTTTCACTCAGCTCTTTGGGCGACATCGACGCCGCATCGAGCTGCTTATCGGCGATGGTGATCTCGCCGCTGTCGTGTTTTTCCAGCTGATTCAAGCAACGCAGCAGAGTACTTTTACCCGAGCCGCTGCGGCCAATAATCGCCACGACTTCGCCTTGCGCAACCGAAAGGTTAATACCTTTAAGCACTTCCAGGTCGCCAAAGGCTTTATGAACGTTATCAACGTAGACCAGCGTCATAGAGCTTTTTCTCCAGATAGCGCGCGTAGCAGGAAAGGGGGAAGCACAGCGCGAAGTAAAGCAAAGCCACAAGGGCAAAGATGGTGAAGGGTTCAAAGGTCGCGTTATTGAGCATGGTGCCCGCCTTAGTTAACTCGACAAAGCCGATAATGGAGGCCAGCGCCGTGCCTTTAATGACCTGTACTGAGAACCCCACCGTGGGGGGAATCGACAGCCGCAGCGCCTGGGGCAGAATCACATGGCGCATGGTCTGAAAGTAGTTCATGCCCAGCACCCGTGACGCGTGCCACTGCCCTTTAGCCACCGCTTCCAAGCAGCCGCGCCAGATGTCACACAGAAAGGCGCTGGTAAACAGGGTGAGTGCAATGGAGGCGGCCAACCAGGCGGAGATCGGATGCCCCATGGCAGCAGCGCCAAAGAAGATCAAAAACAGCTGCATCAGCAGCGGCGTGCCCTGGAAAAGATCCACATAGAGTGACGTTAAGCGCTGCAGCCAGCGGTTGCTTGAGAGGCGCATAAAGGTCAATAGCAGCCCCACCGTCGCCCCGCCCACAAAGGCAATCAGCGACAGCACAACCGTCCAGCGAGCCGCCAGCAACAGGTTGCGCAAAATATCCCAGAAGGTGAACTCAATCATCGTTGTTCTCCTTGCTGATAGGCGAATACCCGCTTGCCCACCAGCATAAAGCTGCGCCGCATGCCGAAGGCGAGGAGCAAATAGACCAGCGTGATCAGCAGGTAGACTTCGAAGCTGCGGAAGTTGCGCGACTGGATAAAGTTAGCCGCGTAGGTCAGATCAAATACCGAAATCTGCGACACCACCGCCGAGCCCAGCATGACGATAATCGACTGGCTGATCAGTGCCGGGTAAACCCGCGCAAAAGCAGGCACCAGCACCACATGGCGATAGCTTTGCAATGTGGTCATGCCCAGCGCCCGTCCGGCCTCCAACTGACCTTTCGCCGTGGCGCTAATACCGGCGCGTAAAATCTCGGCGCTATAGGCGGCCAGGTTAAGCGTCATGGCAATAAAGGCCGCGGTGATAGCATCGATTTTGATGCCGAGCCCGGGAAGCCCGAAGAAGATAAAAAACAGCTGCACGATAAAGGGCGTGTTGCGGGTCAATTCGACGTAGCCGCCGAGCCCCCAGCGCACCCATGGCTGCGCGTTTACGCGTAAATACGCTACTGCCACTGCCAGTGCCAGCCCCGTCAAGGTCGTCACCACGGTCAAAATGACCGTGGTGGTAAGACCTTTGAGAAGCTCACTGACATAGGGCAACAGGGTAAGAAAATCGAGTGTTGGCCCCATGGTAACCCTCAGCTACCGAAGTTTTCAGGCAGGTCGGCGCTGAACCAACGCTGAGACATCTCGTTTAAGGTGCCATCTTCCAGCCCCTGGGCAATCAGGCGGTTCACCTCTTCCATTAGTGCAGGCTCATTCTTGTTCATGCCCACGTAGCAAGGTGAATCTTTAAGTTGGTACACCAGCGAGGGCGCACGGTCGCTATTGCGTTCGGCGATTTCAGCGGCAACGACGTTACCGGTAGCCACGTAATCAACCTGGCCAGACAGAAACGCAGAGATGGTGGTGGCGTTATCTTCAAAGCGCTGCACCGTAGTGGAGTCGGGGGCAATCTCAGAAAGCTCCATATCCTCAACGGCACCGCGGGTGACCCCGATAGTTTTATCGGCTAAGCCTTCTGGGCCATCCACGCTTTCATCTTCATCAGCACTAAACACACCTAAGAAGAACGGCGCGTAGGCGTCTGAAAAGTCGATCGCCGCTTCGCGTTCCGGGTTCTTACCCAGGCTGGAGATCACTAAATCCGCCTGACCGGTCTGCAGATAGGGGATCCGGTTAGCGCTGGTAACGGTGATCAGCTCAAGTTCAACGCCCATCTCGTCAGCGAGGTAGTTGGCCATATCGATATCGTAGCCACGCGGTTCAAGGTCGGTACCCACCGAGCCAAACGGCGGAAAATCCTGCGGTACAGCAATACGGATGGTGCCTCGAGATTCGATATCCTCAAGGGCATCCGCCTGAACGCTGGGGCTGGTGGCGAACGCACCCAGAGCGACTGCGGCACTCAGCCCCGTGGCTAAAACGCTAGTCTGTAGAGACTTGAAGCGACGGGTAAGGGAGTGATTAAGGCGGTGTGATAACGATTTCATAAAGCTCTCCTGGCAGGCGCATGTTCTGCAAACTCTTGGTTTTGCTAGAGACAATTCGCTGAATAATTAGCAGTGGTGGTCTGAGCAATGGAAGCAAAGCGAATGAAAGCTTTGTTGCATAAAATCTAACAAAGAAACTTTCGTTTCACCTGATCACCTAAAAGCAATCGTGATACCAGAAGTCACTAAGATTTTTTATAACAGTAGCTTAGCGGGCATGCGTAGCCGCAATGCCATTGAAACCGCATCGGGAGGATAGTTTGAATAAAAATAAGTGCAACGTCTTGGTGCAGTTTTCATCCATCAAAAGGGGCGTTGCACCATGCTAGAGTAAAGAACCTACTGCGCATTCCAATCCACACTCATAGTCGGCGCTTCCAACTCACTAAGCTCAGCGTAAACATCGCTGATCGCGCTGATACGCTCACGACCTTCTGCAAGGCGACGGTGCAGCACGCCGTTGGCAATCAGGCAGATCAAGCTATTGGCGGCGGCGTAGCTATCAAACGCCGAAAGGCTTTCCAGCGGTGTTTCAAAAAACCATGTTACCTGTGAGGCAAAATTGACCGCGGTGGGGTCAGCCAGCAAGGCTACCTTGGCAGGCGTTCGCTCAAGGGCATTGATCAGCGCAGCAAACGCCGCTGGGCGCCGGCGGAAACCAAACAGCACCACCACATCCTGCTCGGTTAAATCGACAATCTCTTCGGCTAACGACTGGTTAGGGTGGGGAACCACCCGCACCTGGGTGCGCGCCTGAATTAACTGCTGACGAAAATGCAGCGCCAACGGGTAGCTATTACGAAACCCGATCACCACCACATGGCGCGCGCTATCCAGGCGTTCTACCAACGCTGAAAACTGATCTGCGGCAATACCGTTTAAGCAGCGCTGCAGGTTTTCCTGCTCGCGCTGCAAGTGACGCTGAAACGGCGCCCCCGCCTCATCCTGCATGGCGTTGGCATCGATCACCAACGGCACCCCCAGGTTGCGCAGCTGGCGGGCGTGGTCTTTAACGGTGCGGTAGCTCTCAAACCCCAACCGCTTGAACAGGCGACTGACGGTCGATTTGGAAACCCCGGTCAGGCGCGCCAAATCAGCGGCACTGTACACCGCTAGATCATCAAAGTGATCGAGGATAAAGCTCGCCACCCGCTGCTCCTGGGCACTTAGCGCGTCAAACTGGGCGGTAATTCGCTGTCCGATATGCGGCGTCATAACATCCTATTGAGCTGTCTGATTAGCGGGTTGATGGCGGGTGGTGCTCCGCCCAGTGGCGGGCGATATCGACCCGCCGGGCCACCCACACCCGGTCATGGGTTTCGAGGTAATCCAAAAAGCGCTGCAACGCGCGAAAACGCCCTGGCCGCCCCAATAACCGGCAGTGCATACCGATAGAGAGCATTTTCGGCGCCTCCTCCCCTTCCGCGTAAAGCACATCAAAGGCGTCACGCAGGTAGGTAAAGAAGTGATCCGCGGTATTAAAACCTTGCGGCGCGGCAAAGCGCATATCGTTGCTGTCCAGAGTGTAAGGCACGATTAAGTGGTTATGCTCACTACCCTGACTATCAGTCACCTGCGTCCAGAAAGGCAAATCATCGCCGTAGTAGTCGCTATCGTAAAGGAAACCACCCTCATCCAGAACTAAGCGCCGAGTATTGGGACTGTCACGGCCGGTATACCAACCCTGGGGTTTTTCGCCGTAGAGGCGCTGAAAAATCTCCATGGCCTGTTGAAGGTGTTGCCGCTCAACGTGCTCGGAGACTTCCTGATAGTGAATCCAGCGGTAGCCATGGCAGGCAATCTCGTGGCCTAGCTCTTTAAATGCCATGGCGACATCCGGGTTGCGCTCCAGCGCCATGGCCACGCCAAACACCGTGAGCGGCAGGTCGCGCTTCTCAAACTCGCGCAGAATGCGCCATACCCCGGCGCGAGAGCCGTATTCGTAGATCGACTCCATGCTCAGGTGGCGATCAGGATAAGCCGGTGCGCCGATGATTTCTGACAGGAACTGCTCGGAGCCTGAGTCACCGTGCAGCACACAGTTCTCGCCCCCCTCTTCGTAATTGAGCACGAACTGAACGGCAATTTTGGCCTTGTTGGGCCAATTGGCGTGGGGTGGATTACGCCCGTAACCGATTAAGTCGCGTGGGTAATGGCTCTTAGAGGATGACGACATAGCTAGCTCCTTTTATGCCTATTTCTGGCTCGTCACTGGCGAATGAGCAGCCCAGCGATACAGAAAATTATTTGTATACAAAATAGCGAGATTAATAACGAACCGCAACGCGGCCGAACGCTAATCCCCTGACACTCATAGCGTTTCTAAGTTAAAACATCGTTAAGCTGTTGAATCCTGAACAATTGGTCAAACTTTTAGCGGGACATTTTTATCGTCTATTCACGTTTAGAGGCTTGCATAAGGCTAGAAACCGCCCTATTTTTGTATACAAGAAATTTTATATTGTTTACATACGGATTGTTCAACGTGCATATACGCATCATTAACCCTAACACCACGGCCTCCATGACCGCTGCTATGGGTCAGGCAGCACAGCAGCAGGCGGGGCCTGGCACCACGGTCAGCGCTTCACAGCCTGACGCGGGCCCGGTTTCGATAGAAAGCCATTTTGACGAAGCGATCAGCGCGGTAGGGGTTGCCGAAGAGGTGCTTAAAGGCGAGCGTGAAGGCGGCATCGATGCCTACGTGGTGGCCTGTTTCGGCGACCCGGGCTTGCTCGCTGCCCGCGAACTCACCCGCGCACCCGTGATTGGCATTGCCGAAGCGGCTTTTCATCTTGCCACCCTGGTGAGCACCCGTTTTTCTATTGTGACCACCTTGGGTCGCACCGGCATTATTGCCGAGCACTTGCTACAGCAGTACGGCTTTAGCCACCACTGCCGCCGCATTCGCGCTGCGGAAATTCCGGTGTTGGATCTTGAGCACCACCCTGAAGCGGCGTTTACCCGCATTGTTGAAGAGTGCTGCCGCGCCCGGGATGAAGACGGCATTGGCGCCATCGTTCTGGGCTGCGGCGGCATGGCGAATTTGACCCAGGAGATCAGCCGCGAAGTCGGCCTACCAGTAGTGGAAGGTGTTAGCGCTGCGCTAAAACTGGCGGAATCGCTAGTCGGTTTAGGTCTGTATACCAGCAAGCACGGTGATCTCGCCTACCCAAGGCCGAAAGCGTTCACCGGCAAGTTTGCTGGGCTTACTGACCTTGCGCTACCGCTTAAGCCATCAACGCTCTAAAAAACTGTGTCTTAAAAACAACGTCTCAAAAAACCATGACTCAAAAAAAAACATTTAATAACAAAAAATTAAGAAACACGAACGTCCAATAGCACGCCACGCCGCAAGCGTTTCCCGATGTTAAATCGGGGATTAATAAAACCGATAATCTTGCGAGGACGACACCATGAGCGCTTCAACCTCGGCTCTTGCGTCAGACGACCGATCCGATGCTGGATCAAAAGCAATAGGGGCGGAGAGCTTAGCCCCGCAACACACCCGGATTATGGGGCGTAGCTCCTATTTTCTGGCCTGGTTCGGCGGCTGCGTTTCCATTGGCACCTTCGCCATGGGCTCAAGCGTGGTCGGCACCTTAAACCTGTTACAAGCCACCCTGGCCATCGCCATCGGGTGCTTTGTGATCGGTATAGCACTCGCCATTAACGGGGCCGCGGGCTACAAGTACGGCATTCCGTTTATGGTGCAGGCGCGCAGCGCCTTCGGCTTTACCGGCACGCGGCTGCCCGGCTTAGTGCGCGCGGTGCCTGCGGTAGTGTGGTACGGCTTTCAAAGCTGGATTGGCGCCGGGGCACTCAATATGGTGTCGGCCACCCTGTTCGGTTTCGACAACCTTATCTTCTACTTTATTACCTTCCAGTTTCTGCAAATTGGCCTGTCGGTAATGGGCTTTCAGGGCATCAAGTGGTTAGAGAATATCGGCAGCGCCTTTATCCTCGCCTCATTGATGTATATGTTCTACGCCACGGTGCAGCGCTATGGCGATGAGCTTTCCGCCAGCCTGCTGACCATGGAAGGCTCCTGGGGCATGCCGTTCTGGGGCGCGACCATGCTGTTCTTGGGCATCTACAGCACCATGATGCTCAACGTTAGCGACTACTCCCGCGAGCATAAAAAGGGCACCGCCCAAAGTCTGCTGACCACCATTTACGCCATGTCGATTCTGCCCTGCACGCTGTTTATGGGTTTGATTGGCTATATGGTCTCCGAGGCCACCGGCACTGCCGACCCTATCCAGGTGTTCGCCAACGCCGTGGACAACACCCCGCTGTTAATGACCACCCTGCTGTTCATCGCCTTCGCCCAGGTGACTACTAACGTGCTCAACAACGTAGTGCCACCGACCTATGTGCTGATGGACGTGTTTAAGATCAAGTTCTCGGTGGCCACGGTGATCGTAGGCTTGCTGGCCTTCGCCACCTTCCCCTGGAAGCTGGTGCAGCCAGGTTCCGCGGCGGGCCTGCAGCTGTTTGTGCAGACCTACTCCGCCTTTCTAGGCCCGATCTTCGCCATTCTGGTGGTGGACTATTATGTGATTCGCCGCCGCACCCTGGATATCGACAAACTGTATGACGTCAACGGCCCTTACCAGGGCGTAAACCTAGCTGCGTTTATTGCCACCGCGATCGGTATTGCGGCGGCGCTCTCTTTCTCGGCGATCTCGTGGTACGCCAGCCTGATACCCGCAGGCGTGAGCTACTACCTGTTAATGAAGTACTGGGCACCCTGCCAGCGCTTTAGCCAGTAACCCCATTTAGCCAACCTGCGAGCCAATACAATGAAAGAGAGCAACGACGTTAGTGACCTGGATATTAAACATATTGATCCCACACTCTATAACGAGGATCTGGCGCCGCTTAAACCCCAGGATCGTAACTGGGGGGCGTTTGAGATATTCAACGTCTGGTCTAACGATATCCAGAGCCTGTTTGGCTACACCCTGGCCGCCTCGCTGTTTTTAACCTACGGCCTGAACGGCTGGGCGGTGATGGCAGCGATTATTCTGGCCGGTGTGATCGTGATGTTTTTGGTTAACCTTACCGGCAAACCCAGCGTTAAATATGGCATTCCCTTTCCGGTGATGGTGCGCGCCAGCATGGGGGTGCGCGGCGCCAACCTACCCGCGATGCTGCGCGCCATCGTGGGGATTTTCTGGTACGGCGTGCAGACTTACTTCGCCTCCACCGCCGTCACCCTGCTGATTACGGCATTTTTTGGCGCAGGCAATGGCAGCACCTTCCTGGGGCTCTCCGGCGTGGCCTGGGTGTCATTTGTGATTGTGTGGCTGTTTCAAATCGCCATTTTCTGGCAGGGCATCGAGCGCATTAAGCACTTTCTCAACTGGGCAGGCCCGCTGGTCTACGTGGTGATGCTGGTGCTGATGATCATCGTTTGGTATCAGGCGGGAAGTGAGCTAATCCCCGCTATTGGCACTATTTTTAGCGGCGATGGTGAAACCAGCGGCAGCTCAATCGCCGCCTTTATGGCGATTGTCGGCACCATGGTGGCGTATTTCGCGGCGGTGGTAATCAACTTCGGCGACTTCACCCGCTTTGTAAAAACCGAGCGCCAGATGAAGCTGGGCAACCTGCTGGGCTTGCCGCTTAACGTAGCGTTCTTCTCGTTTATCGCACTGATTATTACCGCAGGCACCCTGGTACTGTTTGGCGAAGCGCTAACCAATCCCGCCGATATCGTTGAGCGAGTGGATTCATTGCCGCTGACAATAGTCGCCGCGCTAACCTTCTTTGCCGCCACGGTGGGCATCAACTTGGTGGCCAACTTTATTCCCCCCGCCTACGACCTGGCCAACCTCTTCCCCAGCAAAATCAGCTTTAAGATGGGCGGCCTGATTACCGCGGTGATTGCGTTCTTTGTCGGTGCGCTATGGCTTTCAGTGATCAGCCAGATCGGCGTACCCGGCTTTGTGAATGCGTTAGGTGCCGTCGTCGCGCCCTTCTATGGCATTATCGTGGTCGACTACTACCTGATTAAGCGCCAGCACTTAAACATGCAGGAGCTATTCTCATCAGCACCGGGCAGCGCCTACTATTACGTAAACGGCTGGAACACCCGCGCGCTTATCGCTTTTGGTGGTGCCGCGCTGTTCTCGCTCTCTACCGTGTTAGTGCCCGCGCTCTCCAGCCTGGGCGGCTACGGCTGGCTGATTGGTGCAGGCTTAGGTGGACTGTTCTACTACGGCTTGATGCGGCAGTTTAAGGCTGCGCCTGCATTGGCTCAACAGTAGACAAATGGATCGTAACTAGCTGATTAAAAGCTCATACAAGCGCCATCGGTTTTGCCGATGGCGCTTTTTTTGTGGCGCAGGCTGGCGCGGCTGATTTGGAACCTGCTGACAAACTCCCATGGCGGTACCAAGCAACGTATTTTTGCGGTCTCAAAACTCAGCAAAATGAGATATTTTCGATTTGCCTGAATTCATATAATAACTGCAGCCATCTTGATTACGTCAGTAACGGGATACGGAGCTGCTTTATTTACTGCGTTTGAAGCTTGGGTCAGATGAAAATATCTACTAAAACGATGATCTTGTGTAAAGGGAGAAGCGTGCGAACCGCTGTCGCGATCCGCACGGGAGGGCTGGACTAGTTCACCGCCTTGGCGGCCTGCGCGATCACCTCGGCCACCTCATCGGGGCTCGTCATCGGCAGCATATGGCCGTTCTTGATCTCAATGACTATCGAACCGGCACGCTCGGCCATTCGGCGCTGCAACTCCGGTGAGATGAGAAGGTCCTCGGTAGCGACCGTCATCCAGCTCGGTTTATCCTGCCATGCTGCAGAAGTAACTTTGTGAGCAAGATTCCCCGCGTTGGCCCATGCTTGGGATCTTGCCAAAAAGAGTGCATCTTCTTCTGAAAGACCGTTACCTGCCAAGGAGAGGAACGCGTCGTCATTGACCAAAAGAAAGCCATCGTCGGAGACCGTCAGCTTGTCGGCCGTGAAATCGCTGGCCGCTGAGGCTAGCAGGTCGCCGCCGCTTTCCCCGATATCAGGCTGGAAGGCTGTGACGTAGACGAGACCTTTGACGTCTGGGTCGATGCCGGCTTCTGTTACAACCACGCCGCCATAAGAATGCCCCACGAGCAGCACCGGGCCGTCCTGCACGTCCAGGCTTCGCTGGACCGCCGTGACGTCATCCTCGACGGATGTCATTGGCAGTTGAGTAACTGTGACTTTTAGGCCTTCGGCAGTCAGTCGGTCGTAAACCCCTCTCCAAGTACTGCCATCGACGTTTCCGCCGTGAACCAGAACGATGTTCTTTACGTCAGCGATAGCCATGCCCGGCAGCGCAATTATGGCGCCTAGCGTGACGCTTACGGACAAGGTTAGAGTACGGAGATTGATCATGTTGACTACCTCTATTGAGAATTGAAATCGGTGTGAGTATGCCATTTCAATATGGAGGGTCCCTCCACATTGGAGAAGAAGGGGGGCAAATGAAAATTACTGCAATTACTCTGAGAACTAATCTTCATCTGACTCCAATATCTTGAGAACTGAACGAGACTTGCCCGGGGACTAAACTGCGGCTGCACCGCCATCGACAAAAAGTTCATGTCCAGCGACAAAGCTGCTCTCGCTTGATGCCAGGAATAGGACTGCTCGTGCTATCTCGTTCGGTTCCCCCAACCGCCCAAGCGGAACGCTTTTATTTAGTGCCTCTTCGACTTCCGGTTGCGAGTCAAGGTAGCTCCTTATCAGTCGAGTTTCTGTTCCAACAGGCGAAACCACGTTCACGCGGATGCCTCGCTCCTTAAGGTCATTCGTCCAGCTTCGAGCGAAAGAGCGCACTGCTGCCTTACTGGCGTTGTAAAGAGACTGGCCTGGCAGGCCTTTACTGCCAGCAATGGAGCCGTTGAGCACGACAGCACTTCCCGCTGTCATCAGCGGTAGTGCTTTTTGCACAGTGAACACCATGCCTTTCACATTGACGTTGAAGGTCGAGTCGAAATGCTTATCCTCGATCGCATCGAGTGGAATGACCTCGTAAATGCCCGCATTGGCGAACACGACATCGACCTTTTGGTGGTCACGTTGGATCCGTTCGTAGAGCCGAGCGACGTCGGCAGAGTTGGTGACGTCGCCTTGCACGCCGACCGCCCCGTGGCCGATTTCTTTCACCGCCTCGGCGAGTAGTTCTTGCCGACGCCCTGTGATGTAAACGTGCGCACCTTCGATGGCGAACAGTTTCGCCGTTGCGAGGCCGATGCCGTCGCTGCCTCCCGTTATCACCACAACTTTGTTTTCAAAACGCTTCGTCATTTTCTAGTACCTTTTTTAAATAAGTGGAGCATTGCTCCACTTAATATATGGAGGTAGACTCCATTTAACAAGCGAAAGAGGAAAAAAATTGAGTAATGAACCTGCCCTCCGGGCTGACGCACAGAAAAATCGCGAACTTATCCTTACTGCCGCCGAGGAGCTTTTTCTGGAAAAAGGAGCGGGGGTTCCGCTGGAGGAAGTTGCCAAGCGCGCAGGCGTCGGTATAGGTACGCTTTATCGTCGCTTTCCCACGCGCGAGGCACTTTTGGCCGCGACGAGCAATGAGCGTTTCTTGTCGCTGGCGGAGACCAGCCGTGCACGCGACTCAGATCTCACTCCAGGTGACGCGGTACGCGCTTATCTTGAAGAACTTGCTAGGAACATGAGCATTTACCAGAGCCTTGCTGCTTCGATTGGGACTATTATCCAATGCGGTACGCCTGGGTGTAATGCGATCACTGCAGAAGGGCATCGGCTGCTTCAGCGTGGACAGGAAGCAGGTGCCATCCGCCGCGATGTCACTTACGAGGATTTCATTTACGTGGTAACGGCGATTTCCATCGCAATCGAAAATGACCGTTCATCGAAATCGCGTATTGGGCATCTGGTAGACTTGTTCCTGAATGGCGTAAGCGTAAAAGGTTGATCGCCGATTTAGATAACGACCCTTTAAAGCTCCAGCAAAGTCGACTTTTGGGAATACCTTCATTCAAGAGGAATGGAGTACCCGCTAGACGAGAACGGCACGCCTTTAATTCTTGTCGATCAAGTTAATTTTTCTGAAATTACTCAACACAAAAAAGCACTTTGGTTTGGCCGCTGGTGAGCTGGGCGTTGAGGCTGTAGAAAAAACCCACTGACGGCTAAGTTTTGGTAGGATCGAGAAAACAGACGAGGAGTGGTCAACATGCCGTGCTTTAAGCCCTATAAGCACGATCAGCTCCAGCCAGGGATCTTTGTACCTGATTGAGACTAGCGCCATCAGAACCTGCCGGACAAAAGCTGGCGAGAGACGATGCCAGCTAGCGCATTCCAGTTTGATCCTGTAAAGCAAACGTGTATCTGCCCAACCGGCGAAAAACTGTCCTATCGCGGGCAACGAGAAACGGACAATGGCAAGACCCGGATACACTTTGAAGGGCGCTTGCTGCAATGTCGGCACTGCCCAAAGAAATACCGATGCATGCAGAACCCGAGTTCAGCCGACCATCGCAAAGGCGCAGGGCAACAAGTATCTTTTATTATCGATAACAATCGCTTACCTAATTACACTGACTGGATGAAGCACCGAGTCGATAGCCCCAAGGGCAAAGAAATTTACAGTCATCGCATGTCAGTCGTAGAGCCGGTATTCGGCAACATTGGTACGACGAAAAGGCTAAGCCGCTTCAGCTTGCGGGGCAAGAAGAAGGTGCAAGGTCAGTGGAAGCTCTACTGTCTGGTGCACAATATTGAGAAGTTAGCGAATTATGGTCACTTGGCCGCGTCATGAAGGGCTATGAGCGAGATAAGTCGCTACATAAGAGCCGAATAGTCCTCTTAACTGGCGTTAGGCGCGCACTTTAGTGGCTGAA
Organism: Halomonas sp. AOP13-D3-9; assembly: GCF_052379125.1. Classification (NCBI taxonomy): domain Bacteria; kingdom Pseudomonadati; phylum Pseudomonadota; class Gammaproteobacteria; order Oceanospirillales; family Halomonadaceae; genus Halomonas; species Halomonas sp. AOP13-D3-9. The sequence continues at coordinate 105,948 of NZ_JBQSYH010000003.1, forward strand.
TACCGATATTAATATTATCCAGCCAGATGACTGGCTGGGTAAATAAATTAGGATCACAGGCGGTAGAGATGGCTCAAAATCGGGTTTTTCTACAGCCTCGTTAGAGAGCTTAGAGACTATTATGGAGTATGCTGAAGACTACTCAGGTTGGGGAAATGAAGTTCTCTATCGGATGTGCTCCGAGAGACCATTGCATGATAGTGTCGATACAGTTGTCGGCAAGCTTTGGGTAATTGGCCGCTCTTACTCGGCTAGTATTGAACGAAAGGCAGGGAAAGATTTTAATATTGTAGATGCAGCGCAAATATTAATTGGCTCGGGTATCGATGCCGCAATTAATGACCTTAAAAACATTAATCGACCGACAATTGATAATATATTTATTGTCTTGAATGCACATAAAATTCTTACAGACCTTTTTGCCAGTGCTACAGGTATTGAAAAGCGTTCCCTCGCATCAAAATATCTTCATTTTCATGCGCCTAGATCAGTTTTTATTTATGATTCCATAGCAAACAAGGAGCTCAGGAGCCGACTGCCAAGAAAGCGATTTGAAGTCCCCGGTGAGTATGACCAAGCATATTCGGCTTTTTGTTATCGCTGCTTGCATTATCGTGACTTTGAGTTTGAGCCAAGGTTAGGTGCACTATCGACACCAAGGAAATTGGATATGGAGCTTCTTGGTTATGCATCGCCCTAACAATCGCAGGCACAGCGACCGCTTTTTCGTTGCGGCTGCGCCTTCATTACAAAGCCTACATATGCCTGAAGTAGTTGTGGTTCGAGAACACAGATCAAATTACCCGAATCCGGTCAGTTTTGCAGCCGGAGATAGGCTTTTGGTTGGAGAACGAGATACGGAATATGCCGGCTGGGTGAAAATTACCGATAAAAAAAGCCGTGTCGGCTGGGCACCGCTCGAATATATTGAGCTATCTGAAAATGGTGCTAGCGGAGTTGCGGTTAAATTCTACTCAGCTAAAGAGTTGGATGTCGATCCGGGTGAACGACTCAGTGTCAAGTATGAGCACTGCCAATGGTGTTGGGTAGAGCACAAAGCTAAAGGTGCAGGCTGGGTGCCAAATGAGTGCCTAGGCAATGCATAACCAAGCCATTAAATACGCTCGGACGCTCGTTCCTCACGCCGTTTTATTGCAGGCGTTATGCCGTTATCCCTCCCGTCGCCGGCATGCTAGGATTAAAGAGTAAATCTGCTAATGCAAAGAGGCTCCACGACCATGAGACTCGAACAAGTCATTCAAGAGACAAAAGGGTTTTCAGCCCATGATCGAGCTTTACTTGCCCATTGTCTGATTTCTGGCCTTGAAACTCAGCAAGATGAAGGGGGCGATGCTGTTTGGCTCTCTTTTGCCGAACAGCGGCTCGATGAGCTTGAGACTGGCAAAGTTCAAGGGGTGTCATGGGAAGAAATTAAAGGCCAACTGAAGCGTCCCTCGTAATGGCTGAATTCCAGGCTTAGATTTTTGGGAGTGTCATGGAGTTATCCAAAGCTCAAATAGGCAAATGCGGTGAACTTTTAGTTCAGTACCGTCTCCTTTTGTGCGGAATAGAATCTGCTCCAATGAGCACAGACACTGGCGTTGATCTCGTTGCGTTCTCGCCCAAAGATGGAGACGCCCGAACAATACAAGTGAAGACCAACCATAAAGCAAAACCAGGAGGTGGTTCAGGTAAGGCAGCTTTAGATTGGTGGCTACGCGAGGATTCTCCCGCTGAGTTGGTTGCTTTCGTTGACCTATCAAGTGAACAGGTCTGGCTAATGACGCATTCTGAGGTTGAGGAAATCGCGCAGCAGCGCTCTGGTGGCCGTTTTCACTTGTATATGTACACCGACCCAACAGCGCGTCCAAGAAAGAAGGATCGATTGAGTCATCAATGGGAATTTCAACAGTTCCTTCTTGAGAACCATGTACACAATACATTCAAAGTCTAAACAGCAGGCAAGGGGGCTCTCCTAACATCTCGCCGCTGGCATTAGCACCTCAGCTTCGGCGACTGTCGTTCACGTCATCCGCAAGCCAAGCCTTGATCAGTGACTGGTAGGGCATATCTCGCTTGTTAGCTTCGATTTTGATCCGATCAAGCAGGGTTTCCGGCAAGCGGAGTGAAATAGTCTTGGTTGAGGGCTTCAGCTTCGAGAAAGAAACAGATTTTGCTTGGCTCCAGTCCAAATAGTCGGAGGAATCATGGATTTCCCAGAATTCTCGTTCTTCGGCCTCATTCTTGAACTCAGGCATCTTTTTTAGCTTGCTCATAAACAGCCCTCTCCTTTCGGTGCATGTCGCGAGCGGAGATCGCCCTAACTAGCGTACCGTTCTGCCTCAGTGTGAACGTGATGTGGAGCAGTCTCTCATCATCTGTTTCACCAAGGGCATGAAAACGGGCCTCTGTCTGGCTGTGTTTGGGATCTTCCAGCACCAGAAGCGGCTCATTAAAGAAAATTTCTTCCGCTTCGGATTGGTTGACGCCGTGCTTCTCTGCGTTTTTGCGAGAGTTGCCTGCATCCCAGTCAAAGCCAGTGACATGCGCCCAATTGATCATAATTGTATATTATCAGCATATACACAGGCGTCAACAGGTGCTAAATAATGTAGGCACACAGACTCCAAGCATAGCTTTTACGTTGCCTGTCTAGAATTAGGCTATGGTTATTTGATCTATCAAAAATTCGCTAGGCAAACCGGGCATTGCGTTCGCTTTGACGTTCTTACCTGAAAAGTTACACTTGGTGAAAAGCTAAACAGGAAGGAGGTGCGCCATGACTAGAACCACAGCCACTGAGGCGCGCAGCAATCTTTACCAGTTGATTGATGAAACTGCCGAATCTCACCAGCCAATCGTTATTATGGGGAAGCGGAACAGCGCCGTCTTAGTATCCGAAGAAGATTGGTCAGCTGTTCAGGAAACACTTTATTTGCTCTCCGTACCCGGTATGCGGGAATCTATTCGCGAGGGGATGAATACCCCTTTGGCTGAGTGCAACGTTAAGCCCTAGCGCCTAGCCAACCTACCCACTAGTGATTCTTCTCCAGCGCCAAATGATTGTCTATTTCCTTTATCTTGTCTTCCGTGTGGTGATTCACGTAGAGCACCGTGGTCTCTTTCCCTGCACAAATTTTCTCAATAAGCGCTAGCACCAGTTGGCGATTCATATCGTCTAGCCCGAGGCAGGGCTCGTCTAGAATCAGCAGCGGCGGGTGCTTCACCATGGCGCGGGCGATAAGCAGCAGACGCTGGTCGCCGTAGGAGAGTTTGTTGAAGGGCTGATCGGCGCGCTCTTGCATACCCAGTAGTTCGAGCCACTGGTCGGCAACCTTTTTCTGGTGATCGGTGGCTTTTGTGTACACGCCGATACTGTCGTAGAAGCCTGAAATAATCACGTTTTTGCAGCTGGTGCTGACGCGATACTCCCACTGCAGAGCGGTGGAGACATAGCCGATAAACTGCTTGATCTGCCAGATGCTTTCGCCGTTACCGCGCTGGAAGCCAAACACAAAAATATCGTTGGTATAGCACTGCGGATGATCCCCCGTGATCAGGGACAAGACGCAGGTTTTGCCACTACCGTTGGGGCCACTCAGCTGCCAATGCTGGCCCTGTTCAATCGTCCAATCCAGCTTATCGACAATCACGGTATCGCCGTATTGGATCGTCGCTTGCTTGAGTTTTACTAACGGCTGGCTGGGGTCGAGAGCGGGTAATTTGCTGGCTGGGTCGGCCTCGGGCAGGCTTAGGTCGGTAGTTTTCAAGTGCAGCAATTGGTACAGCTCATTGAAGGCGGCTTCATCCTGACGCTCTACCGTGAACGCCAATCGTCCACTGTCTCCCCGCTTCTTATCCCCTCTCTTTTTCTCCAAACGCTCTTTATCTAGGTAGGCCACATGGGTGATAAAGTCCGGCATCTCATCAAAGCGGTTCAGCACCAATACCATTGGAACAGTGTCGATGATGGAGGCGAGATGGGCTTGCAGCATGGCGAGGGTGTCGACGTCCAAGCCATCAAACGGCTCGTCTAAAATCAGCAAGTCCGGCTTGCTCGACAAAGCGCGAATCAGCATGACCTTGCGGGTTTCGCCCGTGGAGAGCTTACGAAAGGCGCGGTCAAGTAGCTTCGTAAGACCGAACTTTTCGACTAGGTCGCTGGCAAGTTCAGGGTCTTGGCACTGCTCGAAAATCATTTCATTGACGGGGGTGCCGAGTGAAATGACATCCATGATATCGGCATCGTCTTTTTTCAGCTCTTTGGCGATCAGTTCGGCCTGCGCTTCGAAAGAGACCAAGCCAACGTTTTTGGGCAGCCCTTGAACCGTGCCCGATTCAATTTTGCCAACGCCAGCCAGCGCCGCCGCCAGGGCCGATTTGCCTGAGCCATTGGTACCCGTGATAACCCAATGCTGGTGGGGTTCGATGATCCAATCAATCTCGCTTAGGGTGAAGCGATCATCAAAACTGATTGTCGCTTTGTTTAGCTGAATACGCGCTAAGCGGTTTGAAGGCTCCATCAATGTGTTCCTTATTGTTTGGAAAAATCACTGTTCGCATGCAATGAGACAAAAAAGCCGAGAATATCGTGGCGATATCTCGGCTTTTTAGATGACTTAGCGGTCTATTCTTTGACGAGCCATCATTTAATCAGCCGATTAAACGATCTTCTTCATGTCCGCCATATGGCCACGCAGCACTGCGCCAACGGCTTCAACCGGGTGAGCGCGCAGGGCATCGTTGACTTCGATCAAACGCGCGTTATCAACGCCGTTGTCGTCCAGATCCAAGCCTTTACCGATAACATCGGATTTAATGCCTTTCATAAAGTCAGCCAAGAGCGGTACACAGGCGTGGTTGTAGAGGTAGCAACCGTACTCCGCTGTATCAGAGATAGTCGCGTTCATCTCGTACAGTTTCTTACGCGCGATAGTGTTGGCGATCAGTGGCGTTTCGTGGAGAGATTCATAGTAAGCAGACTCAGCGATGATGCCCGCCGCGGTCATGGTTTCGAAGGCCAGCTCAACGCCTGCTTTAACCATTGCCACCATCAAGATGCCGTTGTCGAAGTACTCCTGTTCGGTAATTTCTACGTCACCCGCAGGGGTTTTCTCGAAGTTGGTTTCTGCGGTTTCTGCACGCCATTTGTGCAGGTTCGCGTCATCGTTCGCCCAGTCTTCCATCATCGTGTGGGAGAAGTGACCGCTCATGATGTCGTCCTGGTGCTTGTTGTAGAGCGGGCGCATGATGTCTTTCATCTCTTCAGCAAGATCAAAGGCTTTGATCTTAGCCGGATTAGAAAGACGATCCAGCATGTTGGTCACGCCGCCGTATTTCAGTGCTTCTGTGATGTTTTCCCAGCCGTACTGGATCAGCTTAGCGGCGTAGCCAGGCTCAATGCCCTCTTCGATCATTTTGTCGAAGCACAGCAGTGAGCCGGTTTGCAGCATGCCGCAAAGGATCGTCTGCTCACCCATCAGGTCGGACTTCACTTCCGCGATGAAAGAGGACATCAGTACGCCAGCTTTATGGCCGCCAGTGCCCACTGCATAGGCTTTTGCCAGGTTCAGACCTTCACCTTTAGGATCATTGGCTTCGTGAACAGCGATCAAGGTAGGAACGCCGAAACCACGCACGTATTCAGCGCGAACTTCAGAACCCGGGCACTTAGGCGCCACCATGATGACGGTTAAGTCTTCACGGACTTTCATGCCCTCTTCCACGATGTTGAAACCGTGCGAGTAAGACAGGCAAGCACCCTCTTTCATCAGCGGCATGACAGTCGTCACAACAGACGAGTGCTGCTTATCGGGCGTCAGGTTCAATACAACGTCTGCCGTGGGGATCAACTCTTCGTAGGTACCTACTGTAAAACCGTTCTCGGTGGCGTTTTTCCACGACTGACGCTTTTGCTCAATGGCTTCAGGGCGCAGTGCGTAAGAGACGTCTAAGCCGCTGTCGCGTAGGTTCAAGCCTTGGTTGAGGCCTTGGGCGCCACAGCCGATCACGACCATTTTTTTGCCTTTCAGCGCTTCTACGCCATCGGCAAATTCAGAGCTGTACATGAAACGGCATTTGGCGAGTTGCGCCAGTTGCTCGCGGAGCGGCAGCGTATTGAAGTAGTTAGCCATCGTTAGCATCCTAATATGTTATGAGCACGACATCGATGTAAGGCACATCGATGCTAAAACCGGTACTTAAAAGAGTGACACAGTCGCTAGATGCGAGATCCAGCGTTATGTGAGTAAGGCTAATCTAACCAAAAACGACCATTTCTTAAATTGATATATTTGCAACAGCATGTCCCTTTTTTTGCAAAACTCAATTACTATGGCAGTTATGAATTTTAAAATCTTAAAACAGTTCCTCGCCTTGGCAGAAACCCTGCATTTTGGGCGCGCCAGCGATGAGTGCTATGTCAGCATTTCTGCCTTGTCGCGCAATATTCGGCATTTAGAAGAGGAGCTGGGGGTGTCGCTGTTTAACCGCGACAACCGTACCGTGGTGTTGACCCAGGAGGGGCAAAAGTTTCTCAAGTACGCCCGCGATGCCAGCAGCCAATGGCATTTGATTCGTCATGAATTGACGGACAATCCCGATCAATTAAGCGGGGAAATCAGCCTGTATGGCTCCGTCACCGCCAGCTACAGCTTTTTGCACGAGCTGCTGCGCCGTTTTCGTATTGCCTACCCGGTCATTGAAATTAAGTTGCGCACGGGGGATCCAGAACACGCGATTGCGCATATTCTGGATGGTAAAGAAGATCTTAGCATCGCGGCCCAGCCTGCCAACTTGCCGCGAGGCCTGGCGTTTAAATCCATTGCCACGTCGCCTTTGCTGTTCATTGCACCGCTTGAGCAGCAGGTGCCGAATGTGCCAACGAACACGCCAACCACACCGCAAGAGTGGGCGAGCATCCCGATGATTCTATCGGAGAGCGGAGTCTCAAGAGCCCGTGTGGATGAGTGGTTTCGCCAGTTGGATGTCTCCCCGCGCATTTATGCACAGGTCACCGGCAATGAAGCCATCGTGAGCATGGTGAGCTTGGGCTTTGGGATTGGCGTGGTGCCAAAAATCGTCCTCAACAACAGCCCATTGATGGATCGCATTCGCGTGCTCGACGTGACACCGGAACTGGAACCCTACGATATTGGTTTGTTTACCTTAAAGAAAAACCTAAAAAACCCACTGGTCGACGCGTTTTGGCGGTTGATGTAAGCCCTCCTTAATAAGCCCCAGGCGCTGTTTTTTAGCGCTCCAAAACCGCCCTTACCCGCCAAAAATCTGCTGCAGATCCGGTGCGCTCTCCTCCTCTTCGACCATGGAGAGCGAGGCTTCGATAGCTTTCAGGTGGCGGCTCATAAAGGCTTTGGCACGTTCGCCGTTGCCGGCTTCCAGGTAGCCGATCAGATCGTCGTGGTCGTGGGATTCGCAGCCCAGATGACCGCGGTGGCCGTAGACGGCAAGGATCAGCGAAGAGCGCGAGCAGAGCCGCTCGACAAATTCCGCCAGGGTGGCGTTGCCTGACAGCTGCGCTAGGCGCACATGAAAGTCGGCCGATAGCCGAATGGCGACGCTCTGTTGGCCGCTGCGCAGCGCCTGACGCTCCTGGCGGGCCATTTCGCGCAGCTCCGCGGCCTCTTTTTCACCCATGCGCCGCGCTACATCGGGCATTAATCCGCACTCGATCAACTGGCGGGCATCGAAAACGTCTTTGGCTTCTTCGGCGGTGGGCCGGGTAACACTGGCGCCGCGGCGCGGGGTTAGCGTAACGAGTTGCTCTAGCGCCAGGCGCTGGAGGATTTTACGAATACCGGTGCGGCTAATGCCAAACACATCCGCCAGCGCATCTTCGCGCAGCCGTGCGCCGGGCTTCAGGCGCTGCTCGACGATCGCATCGCTCACCGCACGGTAGATTGCCTCGTGGCGCTCATCGCCCTCTTTGCTGTCTTTTTTACTCTCTTTGCCTTCTTTAACAAGAGCGCGCCGCTTTTCCGGCGCCTGCGCATCACTCATAGCTGGCCTCTTTGATTATTCCTCCCAAGCGGCAATGATATCGCGCTCTTCATCGCTCATGTTGGTCATATTGCCTAACGGCATATAGCGGCTGGCCACGACCTGCTGAATTTGCGCCTTCTGGCCGAGAATTTCATCCCAGTTCTCAAACGCAAACCCAGCCGGTGGCGCGGAGAAACCGGCATGTTCCGGGTTGCGTGCGTGGCACTGCACACAGTGCTGCTCAATCAAACCGGTGATTTGTGCCTGATCAGGCCCTTGTGCGTCGGCATCACTACCCGTTGACGAAGCACTCGGTGCGGCCACCCAAAACGCCAACAGAATAAGCCCTACCCCAAAAGCGGGATACGCGGGCTGGGTTTTGCCTGCGTGCATTAGAACAAAGAATTGCCGTATCAAAGCACCGGCAAAGATAAACAGCACCATCACCACCCAGGCAAGCTCATGGGAGTAGATAAACGAGTAGTGATTACTCACCATCAGCAAAACGACCGGCAGCGTGAAGTAGGTGTTGTGTACCGAGCGCTGTTTGCCGCGTTTGCCATCCAGCGGATTGGGCGCATCGCCCGCCTTCATGGCTTTTACCATGCGGCGCTGACCGGGAATAATCCAGAAGAAGACGTTAGCCGACATCGCCGTCGCCATGACGGCACCGGTGAGCAAAAAGGCGGCGCGGCCGGTGAACATGTGCGTGCTTAGGTAGGCCACCACGACCATCATGACGGCAACCGCAACGCTGAGCAGGCCGTCGCGATCCATATTGGGGCTAATGCGCTTACACAGTTCGTTGTAAACCACCCAGCCGCCTAATAAAAAGGCCAACGCCAGAATATTGGCCTGCCAGCCCGTCATGTTGGCGGCCCACTGCCAGGGACTATTAGGGTTTACCAAATAGAAGCCCGGATTAACCATGTAGAGAATGACGAACAGCGCAAAGCCGGAAAGCCAGGTGGTGTAGGCTTTCCAGAATGACCAGTGCAGATCATTGGGCAGCTTGGCAGGCGCCGTGGCGTACTTCTGGTTGTGGTAGAAGCCGCCGCCATGCACCGACCACATTTCGCCAAACACGCCCTTTTCGCGATCTTCCGCTGCCTTCGGCGAGCGCAGGCTATTATCCAGCATCACGAAATAGATCGACTCGCCGATCCAGGCGATAGCCGCAATCACATGCAGCCAGCGCAGCAGCAAGTTAACAAAATCAATAATATAGGCTTGCATGCCAGGCCCTCTTAACTACCGCGATAAGTTGAATAACCGTAAGGCGAAAGCAGCAACGGCACATGATAGTGTTGACTGGCATCCGCAACGCCAAAGCGCAGCGGGATAACGTCTAAAAAGCGTGGTTCAGCCGCTTCAACGCCCTGAGCACGCAGATAGTCGCCAGCATGGAACACCAGTTCGTACTCCCCTGCGGTGAGTGCCTCCCCGTCTAAAATGGGCGCATCGCAACGTCCGTCACTGTTGGTGGTCACTGTGGTTAGATGCTGGCGTTCGCTGCCTGAAAGGCGAAACACCTCAATGGTAATGCCATGACCGGGCTGACCTTTGGCGGTATCCAGTACGTGGGTGGTTAAGCGTCCCATGGCCACTCCTTATTAATAGCGTTGCTTGCACGACTTGACCTACTGGTCAAAGAGTACCGTTACTGCTATTTATTGTATACAGTAATTCCATCCCTGCACGTTTTGAACATTTGTCGCATTAAAATTTCCCGCTTTGGAGAGTGCCAGTGCCCACATCTAATCCGTTATTGCTTTCACCCGCGCCCAGCCAGTGCAGCCTGGAAATGATGACCCATCACTATGGGGACGTTTATGAGCACTCGCCCTGGGTAGCCGAATCCGCTTGGCAGCAAGGCTTGACTGAAGCCCATGATACCCCGGATGCGCTGGCCGAACTGATGGGGCTTATGTTGCAGCAGGCGAGCAGTGAACAGCAAATCAAGGTGATCCAAGCGCACCCGGATCTAGCCGGAAAAGCCGCTCTGGCCGGTGAATTAACCCAGGACTCGACCAGCGAACAGGCAGGTGCAGGGCTTGATCAGTGCAGTCCTGAAGAATTTGCGCGCTTTGAGGAGCTTAACGCGGCGTATAAGGAGAAATTTGGTTTTCCCTTTGTGATTGCCGTTAAAGGGCTAGATCGCCATGCCATATTAGCTGCTTTTGAGGAGCGCCTGAACAACGACGCAGTCACCGAGCGGCAAACGGCCATTCAACAAATTATTCGCATTGCGCGATTTCGTTTGAGGGCGCGCGCCGAGCAATAAATCATTGGGTACAGCTAAAGGGTGGGGTTAAATCGACAAGCGTTGAAGGCTATTCGCCAAACGGGCTATTGCAATTATTTCTTGTATACACTTTTATTAGTTAATGGATGCAAGAAGAAAACAATGCCACCCACTGCGAATAAAGGCTTTTTATGTCGACTCCGCCCGATGCCCAAACGCGGCCTTCGCGTACCATTAATCAAAACCCCGATGCGATGCCGCCGTTATCAAAAGCGATTCCGCTTGGCCTTCAGCACATTATGGCCATGTTCGCGGGCAACGTTACACCACCGATTATTATTGCGGGCGTCATCGGCGCCAACCCAGCGGAGCAGATCTTTTTAATTCAGGTAGCGCTGTTTGTCGCCGGGGTGTCCACGTTGGTACAAACCATCGGTATCGGCCCCTTTGGCGCACGCTTACCCATTGTGCAGGGCACCAGCTTTGGTTTTTTACCGGTGGCGCTGCCACTGGCGAAGGCGTTTGGCTTACCCGCCGTTCTGGGCGCCTCATTTGTGGCGGGTTTGCTGCAAATTGTACTGGGGGCTTTTTTAAAGAAGATTCGTCACTGGTTCTCCCCAGTGGTTACCGGGATTGTGGTGCTACTGATCGGTATTACGCTGATGCCAGTGGGCCTTAATTACGCCGCTGGCGGGGTGGGCGCGGATGACTTTGCATCCCCCGGCAACCTCACGCTGGCGCTCTTTGTACTCAGCATTACGATCGCCGTTCACCAATATGGGCGGGGCTTTATTAAAGCCTCCTCGATTCTGTTTGGCTTAATGGCCGGTTACCTGGTCGCTATTGCCCTAGGCAAGGTTGATTTCACCTCACTGAGCAATGCTGCCTGGTTTGCGCTCCCCAAGCCACTGGAGTACGGCATGACGTTCTCTGGCACCGCGATCGTCGGTATGACGCTGATTATGTTTGTGGTTGGCTTAGAGACGATCGGTAATATCTCTGCAATTACCACCACAGGGGCTGGCCGCCCTGCTAAAGACCGCGAGCTTTCCGGCGGCGTGATGGCCGATGGCGTAGCAACGTCCTTTGCCGCCGTTTTCAATACACTGCCCAACACCGCTTACGCCCAGAATGTCGGCCTGATTACCCTCACCGGCGTAGTTAGCCGCCACGTAGTCACCATTGGTGGGTTGCTATTAATCGCCATGGGTCTATTCCCCAAGCTGGGCGGGCTAGTGGCGGCCATGCCACCTGCGGTACTGGGTGGTGCGGGTGTGGTGATGTTCGGCATGATCGCCTCAGCGGGCCTCAAAATCATCAAAGAGTGCGAGCTGGATCAGCGCAATATGCTGATCATTGCCGTCTCGCTAAGCTTGGGTATCGGCCTACCCGCCGTTGAGGCGATTTCTGACACCATGCCAGGGCAGCTGGGTCTGTTGCTTAAATCAGGCTTGGTGCCTGCGGCACTCGCCGCGCTTCTGTTGGATGCCATCTTGCCGGGCAAGCCAGATAGGCGTGCTAAATTGGAGAAGGCTGAAGCTGATTCTCGTCAACAATAGCTTTCAAGCAAAACGCCGCACCCTATCGGGCGCGGCGTTGTTAAGCGGTGTTACTTTCGATTACTGCTTTTTCAATTACTGCTTGGCAGTCTCTACCGCTTTCTTAGTGGTCTCTTCTACTTGCTTCTGGCTATCTTCCGCAAAGCTTTTGCTGATGGAGGTGACTTTTTCCGTGTCTCCCTTCATCCGCTCCATAAAATCACTCGCGGTTTTTTGCTGGCTTTCCATGGCTTTTTTGAAGCTGTCTGGGTCTTTGACGTCAAGCCAAGTACGCGCTTGTGTAATCGCCATGTCCGAGTAGGCACGGGCAGCATCCAACTGAGCGCTGAACAGCTGGTCATAATAATCAAGCGCAGTCAGTGTGTAAGAACGCATCGGTGAAACAAAAACAGACTCAAACTGTTGCTTGGTTTTATCAGTCGTTGCTTTATTCATCGTAATACCTCCAAGAGTGAGCTAGCACATGAACACGCCTCGGTTAGGCGGTTCTTACGTCAGGCTTTTGCCTCTGCTGTCTTAAAGCTAGCAGTGCTTTTTGTGCAGCGCAACATGATTTTTCCTCATCCTGCGCATGCTCACTCACTGACCGTTAGAATGGCCGACAGCCGCCTTGCTACTAGCGGTTACCGAACAAGTGCTTACGCGCCTGCTCATCCATTTCTACGCCCGCCTGAGGATTAACGTCTTCGACCAAAGCGTAGGCACGACGCACGGCTGGGCGTGCTTTGATCATATCGAACCAGCGCTCCAAGTCCGGAAACTCTTCTAACGTTTGACGCTGTTTTTCCCAAGGTACAATCCAGGGATAGATCGCCATATCAGCAATTGTGTAGTCATCACCGCCCACATAGGTGTGATTTGCCAAGCGCTGATCCAACACGCTGTACAGCCGATTGGTTTCGCGCACATAGCGCTCAATGGCGTAGTCAATTTTTTGCGGCGCGTAGTGGCAGAAGTGGTGATTTTGGCCTGCCATTGGGCCTAACCCGCCCATTTGCCAGTGCAGCCACTGCAATACGATATAGCGTTCGCGCCCTGCTGAAGGCAAAAAGAGCCCGCTCTTATCAGCGAGATACTCTAGGATCGCACCCGACTCAAACATCGACAGCGGCTGGCCGCCATCCTGGGGGGAGTGATCGACAATGGCAGGAATACGGTTATTGGGGGCAATAGTAAGAAATTCAGGATCAAACTGTTCGCCTCGACCAATGTTAACCGGCTTCACTCGGTACGCCAGATTGGCTTCTTCGAGCATAATGGAGATTTTATGGCCGTTAGGTGTTGTCCAATAATACAGGTCAATCATTGCCATCTCCTTGATGAAAGCCTTGATTCACTCGCAATGAGCCTACCAAGCTTTCAAAATTTATCGGGCGGTATCTTAACGTACCGCCCTGATCAGATAATCCAGCCGTTGGCGTTATATATCGCGTACGGTCAGGACATTACCGGCAGCTCCATTGTGCACGTTGAGCATACGCTTAAACCACTCGTCCACCGGGTCGCCAGGCTCTACTACCGCCTGTGTCGATACGACGTGAGCCCACATCATGCTGCCGAACAGCAGGTAATCCGAGCCGCTTGGCGCATCACCGTCTAAAAATGCGCTATCACGCAGTAGGTCTCGTACCGGTGCCAGCGCCTGTTTAAGCTGCTGTTTACCCTGGTCAGGCTGATGAAACTCTTCTAGCGTGCAACCAAACCGGGCTTCACGGGTTTCGCGGAAATAGGCGCGGTCATCTGGGTGCACTGCGGCGAATAAATCCATGCCGATAATGCGGAATAGCGCCGGATTCACACTACGCTCAACGAAGTATTTGAACAGTAATACCCGTTGATAGCTGACGCCTTCGCCTAACACAGGCGCCTCGGGATAGGCCTTATCCAGATAGCGCATAATGTCGAAGCTGTCGGTGACGACTTGATCGCCATCGCAGAGCACCGGCACTTTGTCGTAATCGGCAAATTCCAATGCTTGTTTATCGAGGAATCGCCATGCCACGGTGGTGAATTCCAAGCCTTTATGGGCAAGTGCCATACGCACGCGCCAGCAGTAAGGTGAGAAACGTAGTCGTTCATCCCGGCCGCACAGATCATAAAGAGTAATTGCCACTGCCATAACCTCCGTGTGGTTGATCATAGTGAGTAAAAAGTACTTCAGCCGCTAACAATGAGCGTAAGCCAGCTACGACGCAACTAGCGAGCTCTGTACTTATCCTTCCACTGGCCACTGTACTGTCTATTAGTCTAATGGCACCGCGTGCTGGCAATTCTACTCAACTGCATAAAAAAAATTTAAAAACAAACACTTACTAGAAAAAATTGATATAAATCGACACACCAAACAAGCGTTACACTGGTAAGACCAATTTTCCAAAGTAGTCATATGGTTAGCCTAATCGTATCTTTCACCTACACCCGACTGGCGGTACAACTGCCAGACGGATATTGCGGAGCATACCAAATCAATAACAAGGGGCAGTTCCTTCCATGAATGAAACGATACTTGCACTTCTGGCTTTCCTGCCGCTGTTGCTGGCCGGTATTTTGCTCATCGGGTTTAAAATACCTGCCAAGATAGCGATGCCGATTGTTTTCCTTACCGCGGCCATTATTGGCTTAACCGCTTGGGATATGTCGTTTAGCCGTGTAGCGGCGTCGACTATCCAAGGCCTGATTCAAACTGCGGGTCTCCTCTGGATCATCTTTGGCGCCATCCTGCTGCTTAACACCCTTAAACACTCCGGCGGCATTACCGCTATCCGTAACGGTTTTTCAGGCATTAGCCCTGACCGCCGCGTACAGGCGTTGATCGTTGCTTGGCTGTTCGGCTGCTTTATCGAAGGCGCTTCAGGCTTCGGCACGCCAGCGGCAGTTGCCGCACCGCTGATGGTCGCTCTTGGCTTCCCTGCGCTGGCAGCGGTAGTCGTGGGTATGATGATTCAATCAACGCCGGTTTCCTTCGGCGCAGTGGGCACGCCTATTGTGGTCGGCGTGGGCAGCGGCCTGGATCGCGCAGGTATTAGTGCCGAGCTCGACTCGGTAGGCTCTAGCTGGGATGTCTTCTTTCAGCTAGTCACCAGCGAAGTGGCGATTACTCACGGTATCGTGGGTATTTTGATGCCACTGATTCTGGTCACCGTGATGGTGCGCTTCTTTGGTGCTAACAAATCGTGGAAAGAGGGACTGTCGATTACCCCTTTCGCCATCTTTACCGGCATCTGCTTCGTAGTGCCTTACATGCTGGTAGGCGTGCTATTGGGCCCTGAGTTCCCTTCAATGATCGGCGCTATGGTGGGCTTGGCAATTGTCGTACCCGCTGCCAAACGCGGCTTTTTGATGCCGAAAGATACCTGGGATTTCCCCGAGTCCTCTTCTTGGCCAGACGAGTGGATCGGCAACCTGCAGATCAAACTTGATGACGTTGTCGGCAGAGCACCGATGTCCACCTTTAAAGGCTGGGTACCCTATGTGCTGCTCGCACTGTTTTTGGTGGCTTCTCGCATTATTGAGCCCCTCAAAGCAGCGCTTACCTCTATTAACCTTAGCTGGAATAACATTCTTGGCGAGGCGGGCATCAGCGGTGGCGTTCAGCCGCTCTACTTGCCCGGCGGTATTATTATTGCCGTGGTCATCGTGACCTACTTCCTGCACCGCATGAATCCGCAAAAGATCAGCGCGGCAGTATCTGAATCAACCAAAACGATTTTTGGTGCGGGCTTCGTGTTGATCTTTACCGTGCCAATGGTGCGCATATTGATCAACTCTGGCGTTAACGGCGCGGATCTTGTCTCCATGCCGGTGATGATGGCCCAGGCGGTGGCTGATAGTGTGGGCGGCATCTACCCCTTCTTTGCTCCCGCTGTCGGGGCGATGGGCGCCTTCATTGCAGGCTCCAACACGGTCTCTAACCTGATGTTGGCGGAATTCCAGTTCAGCGTTGCGGAGACCCTGGGGCTTTCCACCGCCATGATGGTTGCACTGCAGGCAGTCGGTGCAGCGGCAGGTAACATGATCGCCATTCACAACGTGGTCGCGGCTTCTGCCACGGTGGGTCTGCTCGGCCGTGAAGGGGCGACGATCCGTAAAACGATCCTGCCAACGATCTACTACCTCATCTTTACCGGCATCATCGCGCTAATTGCGTTCTACGTGATTGGCGTAACGGATCCGTTAATGTGACCATGAAGTAGCACTGGCGGTAATAACGACGCTAGAAACGCAAACCCCCAGGCCAAGGCCTGGGGGTTTGCTATTTAGCACAGCGGGTTTTGCGTTAATCGATACGCTTTAGCTGCTGACTATGGAGTTTGCCGCGCTCTACGTAGCTTTGGGCATTCTGCTTCAGTCCCGCCACCGCTTCCTCGGAAAGCTCCCGCACCACCTTGGCCGGCGAGCCAACGATTAACGAGTTGGGCGGAAACACCGCGCCCTCCTTAATAAAGGCACCGGCACCTACCAGGCTATTCTCACCAATCACTGCACCGTTCAGCACGACCGCCTGAATACCGATCAGGCAGCCATCACCGATGGTGCAGCCATGAAGCATCGCCTGATGCCCGACCGTTACGCCTTTGCCAACCTTGAGCGGAAAACCTGGGTCAGCGTGAAGTACGGCGCCATCCTGAATATTGCTCTCTTCACCAATTTCCAAGTGATCGGTATCACCGCGCAGCACTGCTTGATACCACACGCTTGAGCGTGCCTTTAAGGTCACCTGACCGATAACATCCGCCGTTTCGGCAATGTATACGTCGTCGTGAATAGCCGGGCGATGCTCGCCGTATTGATAAAGTGCCACGTTGACCTCCTTAGTTTGTTATTGGTGCACCGCTGTTCAGGCTAGCGCTTGTTCCAGCAATCGAGCAACGTGAATCGCTTCGCGGCCACTTCCATCGTGAATCTGATGGCGACAGCTCGTGCCATCGGCAATCAATACGGCGTTGCTATCCGCTTTTCGAATCGCCGGTAATAGCGAGAGCTCCGCCATTTTCAGCGAGGCATCGAAGTGCTCCGCTTCATAGCCGAAGCTGCCCGCCATGCCGCAGCAGGAAGACTCAATGGTCTCGACTTTAAGGTCAGGAATCCAGCCCAGCACCTGCTCAACCGGGCGCAGCGCATCAAAGGCCTTTTGATGGCAATGACCATGCAGCATCGCCCGCTCGTAGTTCAGCGGCTTAAGTTCGAGGGGGAGCTGATTCTCGGCACGCGCCTTGACCAGAAACTCTTCAAACAGATAGGCCGAGGCCGATAGCGCCTTCGCTTCCTCACCAAAACCGTACTGCAGGAACTCATCGCGCATGCTGAGCAAGCAAGAGGGTTCCAGGCCGACTATCGCCACGCCGCGCTCTACAAACGGCATCAGGTGCTCAAGGGTACGCTTGGCCTCCGCTTTGGCTTTATCAAACTGCCCGGAAGATAAGTAGGTACGCCCACAGCAGAGCGGCCGTTGGCCCTTGGTCGCATTGAGGTGTACAAGGTAGCCCGCCGCTTCCAGCACCCGCTTGGCCGCTTTGGCGTTATCACCTTCCATATAGTTATTGAAGGTATCCACAAACAGCAGCACTTCCCGCTCAGAGGTGACTGGCTGCCGAGACGCCTCGGCACTGGCGAGGAAATTCCCGTTAAACATCGGCAGCGAGCGTTGGGGCGCCAGCTTTAACGCCTGCTTGATCTGTTTAGCCAGGAACGGCACCCGCTCAACGCCATTTACCAGTGCAGAAAACTTGCTGGCCCAGGGTGCGTAGCGCGGCATTTCACCGACCATACGATCACGCAGCGATAAGCCTTTGACACGGGCGCGGGCAGTCCGCGCCTCTATCTTGAATTTGGCCATATCGACGCCCGTGGGGCAGTCACGCTTGCAGCCTTTGCATGACACGCAGAGATCCAGCGCTTCTTTGACATCGTCGCTGGCCAGCCCTTCATCACCTAACTGCCCCGAGAGCACCAAGCGCAAGGTGTTAGCGCGACCGCGGGTCAGGTGCTGCTCATCTTTCGTTACACGGAAACTCGGACACATGGTGCCTGCATCAAACTTACGGCAGTGACCATTGTTGTTGCACATCTCCACCGCCATGGCCAAGCCATGGGTGGCATCACCGCCGGAACCTGGCGCGGTTTGCTCGCCCGTTAACGGGTCGCGCTTCACATTCCAGGCGGACCAATCGAATACCGGGGTAAGCGGGATGGTGGTATAACTCTTCGGAAAACGAAAATAGCGCTCGTCATCCATTTTTGGGGTATCGACGATTTTGCCGGGGTTGAACAGGTTTTCAGGGTCAAACAGCTGTTTAATGTCGCGGAAGGCATTGTTGACCGTTTCGCCAAACTGCCACGCCACCCACTCGCCACGGCAGATACCGTCGCCATGCTCACCAGAGTAGGCGCCTTTGTATTCGCGCACTAACGCGGAGGCCAGCTCGGCGATTTCGCGCATTTTTTCCGCACCATCCCGGCGCATATCGAGGATTGGCCGCACGTGCAGCGTGCCGACGCCTGCGTGGGCGTACCAAGTACCTTCAGTGCCGTAGCGGTTGAATACCTCAGTGAGCTTATCGGTGTATTCAGCCAAGTGCTCAAGCGGCACCGCGCAATCTTCGATAAACGAGACCGGCTTACCGTCGCCCTTCATGCTCATCATGATGTTGAGCCCAGCCTTGCGTACGTTCCACAACGCTTTCTGCTCAGCGGCCTCGGGCATATCCACCACGCTGCCCGGCAGGCCCAAATCGCCCATTAGCTCATTAAGCCCGCGTAGGGCTTCAAGCTGCGCTGCGTGGTCGTGACCGGCAAACTCCACGAGAAGAATGGCTTCCGGCTTGCCGATCAGCGCTTTCTCAATGACGGGGCGGAACGCGGGGTTCTCCAGCGACAGCTCAATCATGGTGCGGTCAACCAGCTCCACCGCCGTGGGGCCCAGCTTGACGATATGCTGGGTGAAATCCATCGCCTGATAAAAGGTCGGGAAGTTCACCACGCCCAGCACCTTCTGCTCGGGCAGCGGTGAAAGCCTGAGTTTGATGCGCTGGCTTACCCCAAGCGTACCTTCCGAGCCCACCAGTAGATGGGCCAGATTGGCGCGGTGGTCTGGGTCGTAGGGCATCGGGTTCTGGCAATCGAACAGATCCAAATTGTAACCACCGACCCGCCGCAATACCTTGGGGAAATGATCACGAATTTCAGGGCCTACCCGCTCTGCAATCGCCCTCACCTGCTGGGCAAGGCGCTGCTCCCGCGAGCCCTCTGCAAAGGTGTCAACGAAACCAAAACTCGCCGCGTTGCCGTCGGCCAATAGCGCGTCCACGCCCAGCACGTTATGCACCATGTTGCCGTAGAAGATCGAACGCGACCCGCAGGAGTTATTGCCTGCCATACCGCCGATGGTGCACTGGGCGCTGGTGGAAACATCGACCGGATACCAGAGCCCGTGGGGCTTAAGCCAAGCGTTGAGATGATCCAGCACCATGCCGGGTTCGACCACCACGGTGCGCGCCTCGGCGTCGAACTCAACGATCTCGTTAAGCCAGCGGGTGGTGTCGATCACCAGCGCCTCACCAACGGTTTGGCCACACTGGCTGGTACCCGCGCCCCGAGCCAAAATCGGCACCTTGGCATCACGGGCAATATCCAGGGCAATTTTCAGATCTTGCTGGTGGCGCGGGATGACCACGCCTACCGGGGTCACCTGATAAATAGAAGCGTCGGTTGAATAGCGCCCCCGAGTGGCCCGATCAAACAGCACCTCTCCCGCCATTTCTCGGGATAAACGCTCGGCGAATTCGCCGAGCGGTTTAATCTTGGCATCACGGGACGGGTATTGGTTCGTCAGAGACGTCATATGGCTCTCCCCCGTCGTTTAGCGCTCGCTTGGGTTAAGCGGGTTAGCCGCAAAGTAGTCCAGCGCTGCCGTCACGCCACTGCCTTTGAGGTTAACGCCGGACAGCTTCATGCCCGCCTCACAGCCGCCCAAGGTAGCAATCAAGGTTAAATCGTTGCAGTCGCCCAAGTGGCCAATACGGAACATCTTGCCCTTGGCCTTACCCAGCCCCATACCTAATGAAAGGTCAAAGCGCTCATAGATAATCTTGCGCACCGCATCCGCATCGACGCCCTCAGGCATGACCACACCGGTCAGCACCGGTGAGTAAACAGACGGATCTAAACACTGGATCTCAAGCCCCCACGCTTCTACCGCTGCACGCACCCCAGCGGCCCAGCGTTGGTGGCGAGCTAGGACATTGTACATGCCTTCATCCAACAGCATATCCAGCGCTTCATTCAGGCCATAGAGCAGGTTGGTGCTAGGTGTGTAGGGCCAGTAGCCGTTCTTGTTGGCTTCGAGAATTTCATCCCAGGCCCAGAAGCTTTTGGGTAGTTTTGATTGTTTGCTGGCTTCAATCGCTTTTGGCGAGAGCGCATTAAAGCTAATACCGGGAGGCAGCATCAAGCCTTTCTGCGAGCCGGAGACGGTGACATCCACGCCCCACTCATCATGGCGGTAGTCGGCGCTGGCCAACCCGGAAATGGTATCGACAATCAGCAGCGCGGGGTGCCCAGCCGCATCGATGGCTTTGCGCACGGCAGCGATATCGCTGGTCACCCCGGTAGAGGTTTCGTTGTGTACTACACAGACCGCTTTAAGCTCGTGGTTGGTGTCCTCTTTCAGGCGCGCTTCGATCATGTCGGCCTGAACACCATGGCGCCAGCCTTCATAGCCCGGCAAGCCCAGAAACTCAGGCTGCACATCCAAACGCAGGGCCATTTTGTGCCATAGCGTGGCGAAGTGGCCGGTCTCAAACATCAGTACCCGGTCACCTGGTGACATGGTATTGGCCAGCGCCGCTTCCCAGGCACCGGTGCCGGACGCCGGGTAGATAATCACCGGGTTCTCGGTTTTGAAGATTTTTTGAATCTTGCTCAGTAGCTCTAGCCCCAACGCACCAAACTCAGGCCCGCGGTGGTCGATCGTGGGCAGACTCATCGCCCGTAAAATGCGGTCTGGCACCGGCGAGGGGCCAGGAATTTGCAAAAAGTGACGGCCGGACGGATGAAAATTAAGCTTTAACATGATGAGGTTCCTGTTTGTTGTTGTCAGGCTAAACGTTGGCTCTGCCGGTTAGCGTTATTCAAAATGGATAATGAATGCAATTTCTCACATCAAAAAAGCGCTATTTGATACATCCTTCAGCACGTAACGCATCAAGCTCATCGCCAGAGAAGCCTAAGCTGTCGAGCACTTCGTCGGTGTGCTGGGCAAAGAGCGGTGCCGGACTGCGGATTTGCGACGGTGTTTCTGAGAATTTGCTGGGAAATCCGATGGTTTTCATTTTGCCCATTACTGGGTGTTCCATCTCTTGCACCATACCGCGCGCTAAATAGTGCTCGTCCTGCATCGCCTGGGCGAAGTCGTTGATTGGCCCGGCAGGCACGCCAGCGCTGTCACACAGTGCTAACCACTCATCGACGCTTTTATCCGCCATTAGCTCTTCCAGCAGCGCTTCCAGCTCTTCAACGTGCTGGCCACGGTCTTGGTTTGTGATAAAGCGTGGGTCTTGCATAAGCTCTTCGCGCTTTAGTACATCCTGACAGAAGCGCTCCCAGGTGCGCTGGTTGGCGCAACCGAGCATCAAAAAGCCATCGCTTGCTTTAACTGCTTGATAAGGGGCGGAAACACGGTGGCGCCAGCCCGTTGGCCCTGGCACGGTGCCTTCAGAGAAATAGGCCGCCGCTTCCCAGGTAAACCAGGGCAAACCACACTCGGTAATAGCGATATCGATATGCTGCCCGGCACCGGTTTTCATCTTGTGGATGCACGCCGCCAAAATCGAGTAGACCGCCGTTAGCCCACCGCCGATATCGTAAACTGCAATACCAGTTTTAAGGGGGCGCTTGCCCTCCTCCCCGGTCATCGACATCAAACCTGTCATGCCCTGCGCCACTAAATCAAAGCCCCCTTTGTGGCTATAGGGGCCGGTTTGGCCATAGCCTGAAATGGAGCAGTAGACGATGCCAGGGTTGATCGCTTTGATGGTGTCGTAATCGATCTCCAGCGACTTGGTCACACCAGGTCGGTAGTTCTCAACGATGACATCGGCATCAGCTGCCAAGCGGTAGAAGATTTGCCGCGCCCGTTCGTCTTTAAGATTGAGCGAGATACTTTTTTTGTTGCGGTTAATCTGTGAAAAGCAGGTCGATTCGCCATTCACATAAGGACCCATTTGGCGGCTATCGTCTCCGCCATTGAGTTTCTCGACCTTGATAACTTCAGCGCCCATATCGGCCAGCACCATGGTGCAGTAGGGGCCTGCCATAATTTGAGACACATCCAGCACTTTTATATCTTGTAGGGGAAGCATGCGCTCTCCTCCTAAGTAGAAGTTTTAAACGCTGTCCAACGTTAGTGGCCAGACCACTCAAAGGGCGTTTTATTGACGAATTTATCCACCGCCGCGGCGAAATCTCGGCTCATATAGCAGGTGGTTACCCAATCGTCGCTGGCATCGGCGGGAAGACGGCGTTGCTCTATCGCTCTGCCAATCAGTGCCTTACTGGCCTGAAGCGTCAATGGCGCGCGCTTGGCAAAGGCTTCCGCCAGCGTGGCCACTTCTTCGTAAATCGCATCAGCGTCAAACAACTGATTGACCAAACCTGTCGCTTGAGCTTCGTCCGCGCCGAACAGGCGCGCCATCATTAGCGCTTCTTTGGTGCGGGCAACGCCA
This sequence comes from Halomonas sp. AOP13-D3-9, assembly GCF_052379125.1. Classification (NCBI taxonomy): domain Bacteria; kingdom Pseudomonadati; phylum Pseudomonadota; class Gammaproteobacteria; order Oceanospirillales; family Halomonadaceae; genus Halomonas; species Halomonas sp. AOP13-D3-9. The sequence continues at coordinate 128,474 of NZ_JBQSYH010000003.1, forward strand.
AGCATGTCGATCATGCGTGAAACGTTATTAATCGAAAGCGTATTACCCAGCGTTTTAGCAATCGGCACGCCAAACTTCATCGTTGGGGTGGCGTAGCGGAAGTCGCACACCAGCGCCAGTGCGGCCCCGCCACCGACACAAGCACCTTCAATCAGCGCCAGGGTTGGCTTGGGAAAGGTTTCCAACTTGCCTACTACGCGGTCAATGCGTCGTTCGTAGCCAATCGCGTCTTCTGGCTTACTAAAGCCTGAAAATTGGCTGATGTCGGTACCGGCGACAAAGGCTTCACCGCCAACGCCGTGCAGCACTACGGCATACACAGTGTCATCCTCGGCCAACTGATCGCAGTGCTTTTCCAGGGCGTCGTACATCTCCCAGGTCATCGCATTACGGCTCTGGGGCCGGTTAAAACCAATCCAGGCCACGCCATTGCGAACGGAAAACGTGACGCTCTGGGCAGGCTGTGATTCGTCAAGATGGCTCATTTTCGTCTCCTGTTTGGGCTTGGTGCCAGGCTAATAACACCCGGCAACCAGCGCATATACGTGCTTAGCCGTAGATGAAGTTAACCAACGCCAGCGCAAACGCCGGAATGTAGGTATTAATCATCAACACGGCGAACAGGACGGCGATAAACCAAAGGTTGGTTTTAGACGTTGCCCAGACATCTGATTTGGCGATTGAACAAGACGCAATGAGCACGCTGGCCACCGGTGGTGTTTGCTGACCGATCGCCAAGTTCAGCGTCACAATCAAACCAAAGTGAAGCGGATCGATACCGACTTCCAACACCAGCGGCAGAACGATCGGCACTACTAGGATAATCGCGGCGGCAGAGTGAAGAAAAATACCTAATATCAAGAAGATGACATTGAGAAGTGCCAAGATGAGATATTTATTATTAGTCAGTTCACTGATCTGCATCGCAATTTCTTGCGGCACGCGGGTTTCGGTAAGGTAGCCACCTACCACTGCTGACGCGGCCACTAGCAACATAACCACGGCTGTTTGCACACCCGCGCTCTTGCACGAGTCAATGAAGTTTCTCATCGTGAATTCGCGATAAACCACCGCACTGATAAAGATAGCCACACATACCGCCAGCGCCGCGCCTTCAGTCGCGGTAACGAAACCACCAAAAATACCGCCCAGGATGATGACAGGAATCAGCAACGCCCAGATCGCCTCTTTAAAGGCTATCCAAAGCTGCGAAACCCGGAAGCGCCCCTCAGAAGGGAAGTTGTGTTTGCGCGCCAAGTAGTAGCACATAGCGGCTAAGCCCATCGCACCCAGTAAGCCTGGCAAAATACCGGCCACAAACATCTGTACCACTGACTCACCCGACATCACCGCGTAAAGAATCATTGGGATAGAGGGCGGCAAGATAATCGCTAAGCTCGCAGCGGATGAAGATATAGAAGCAGCAAACTCTTTTGAGTAGCCCTTCTTGCGCATGGCAGGAATCAGAATACTGCCGATCGCCGATACCCCCGCCACTGCCGACCCGGAAATTTCTGCGAAGAAAACCGAAGCACCGATGGTCACCATCGCCAAGCCACCCTTGATGAACCCCACCATTGCCATGGCTAGGTCGATCAAGCGCCGCGAAATACTCGAGGCGTTCATAATGGCACCGGCTAAAATAAACAGCGGTATTGCGATGAGCGGAAAGTTGGTCGCACCCTCAAACATCGTCATGCCCACCGTGGGCATTGCCATGTTGCCGTATGTCATAAAGGTGGCGACGGTACCCACCAGTGCCAAGGCAACGGCGACCGGTACGTTAATCAGGATCAACAGAATCAGCGCTATAAATATGTACAGTATGACCATGGTATCTACTTACCCTCGCTGATGTGTGCTGACGGAGGCGACTTCTTCCGCGTCGATACCGGCTTCTTCAAGCTCATGATCAATAAAGCCCCTGCCCTTAGCGCTTTTAATTACGTCAGGCAGCCGCAGCAGTTCAGCAATGGTGAACAGCACGGCGGCAACGGGAATCGCTGAATGAACCAGTTGCATTGACACACCAGGAAGGCTAACCATACCCACGCCTTCGAGAATCAACATGACTTGGAAGCTGGCGAGGCCCAAAAACACGAAGAACCCGATAGTGATGGCTTCAGCTAACAACGCGACAGGCACACGAATAGAGGGTGGACACATGTTCAACACACTAGGGCAAGTGATGTGCGCGCCTTTGGCGGCGGCTAAGGCAGTGCCGTAGTAGGTCACCCAAGCCAACAACGCAGCGGCGAGCTCGTCATACCAGCTTAGCGGCGAGCCCAGGTAACGGGTCACAAAGCCCAGGGTGACTACAGCCGCAAGCGCAATTACCAGAAAGACCACGATGCCTTCAAGAAACGAAAAATACGCGTTCTTGAACTTTGTAAAAGTACTCATTGAGACCTCCGAAAAGCGAGGCGCCCCGCGCATTCGCGGCACACCTCTAGGTGATTGGCGCTTTACTTACTCGCGAAGAGCAGTCACGGCGTCAATCATGTCCTGTCCACCATCCACTTCATCGGCAAATTTGTTATAGATGGTTTCAGAGGCTTCAACAAAAGCATCGAAGTCGACTTCATTCACTTCCATGCCTTCATCGCGCATTTTTACGAGAGTCTCATCGTCTAGTCGTTGACCTTCGTCTAAAACAAAGTCTTCCATTTCGACCGCCACCTCTTCGAGGACTTGCTGCACCTCTTCAGGTAGGCGGCTCCAGCTAGCACCCGCCGTTAAATAAGCGGGGGTATAAACGTGGTTGGAAATCGAGAGGTAGTCTTGTACCTCGTGAAAACGTGAGGAGTAGGTTTGAATAAGGGGATTTTCCTGGCCATCCATTGCCCCTGTTTGCAGCGCAACGAACACCTCCGACAGCGACATTGGCGAAGGTGCCGCGCCGTAGCTACGGAACATATCGATACGCCATGTGCCGCCGGGTACGCGCAACTTGATACCACTTAGATCTTCTGGCGTAACGATTGGCCGCTCGTTGTTAGTAATCTGGCGAAAGCCGTTTTCCCACACGCCAATAATTTTAAAACCACGGGCTTCTGCAGCGTCATACAAAGGGCCACGGACGATTTCCTCGCGCACGCGCTTCATATGTTCGCGGTCTTGTATCAAGTAAGGCATTTCGAACAGCGCAAACTCAGCGGATTCAGAACTCATCACTGTCGAGGGCAGCGAGAGGTCTAACGACCCTAACCGCAGGCGGCGCATCATCGATTCGTCACCACCCAGTTGGCTATTGCCAAAAACGCTTACTTCCGCCACGCCTTCCAAACGTTCGTTGGCGAGTTCGGCAAAGTGATTCGCAGAAATTTCAAACAGTGATCCAGGACCACCGACATGACCCAGGCGAATTTCCGTCTGGGCGTTGGCGGCGGCGGCCTGTAAGCCAAACGACACAACGGCCGTAACGAGTGCTGTTTTGAGCAATTTCATTGTGAACTCCAGGTGAAGCATTTGTTGTTGTTAGCAATGTCACCATCGTGGCTCTGGCATCCGATGGCACCTGCAAAAGGCGTCGCTTGAGTAGATCTACTTATTGTTGGTCTAGCGCTACTCTTGCAACATCCTCCACTTCAATTTGAATTCAAAATTCAAAATTAGGTATTAAACTTTCGTCTCGACACAAAAATCTTGTTGCAACCGATTGATTTTAAAAGGGCTAATAAAAAGTAGTCATGAAAAAAAGCGGGTAGCGCCTTGGTTAAGTCGCTGCCCGCTTCCATTAACGCCTTCCTGCTAACACCTAGCTCGGTGCAAGTCCCCAGCGCAGGCCGGCCAGTTCAATACCGGCTATCGCCGCTTGCTGATCCTCATCCGATGACGCGCCGCTAACTCCCACCGCGCCGATTACACAGTTTTGCTGATCTAGAATGGGCACGCCCCCTGCTACAGCCACAAAATGCCCCTGGGAAGCCGCCGAAACGCTAGCAACAAACCCGGTGCGTTCGGCATTGCGTTCACCTAGCACGCCACTGGCAACACCAACGCCCAATGCGGCATACGCCTTCCCCTTAGCTACCGGAAAACGCAGCGGCGCGCAGCCATCCTCGCGCTCCGCAGCAACCAGGTTGCCGCCGCCATCCAGCACCACGATAGTCAACGGCGTCAAATCTGCCTTACGTGCCAACGCTATGGCACCATCGATTATCTTTCTGCTCTGTTCTCTGGTGAGCTGCACGCTGCAATGAAATACTTGTCCAGCCATGGGGTTTACCTTTGTCGTTGTTAGTAGGCATTGATGGGCAAAATGCCACCAAAGGAATATTGAATTCATAATTACTTTTGCAGATCATATAAACAATAGCCACTATACAAAGCTGGTATTTCAGAAATGGTATCGTGCTCAAAACGATCCAGGTGGTCTGGGTAGCTTGACTGTAAGGCGAGCGAGCCACTGACAAGGAACTGACGAATGACAAAGATATTGCAACGCAATTTGTATCGGGAAGTGGCCGATAGAATTGGCGACCTGATTGAGCACGGCGAGCTTTTACCCGGCGAACGTATCTCCGAAAAGCAGCTGTGCGAGCGCTTCGGCGTATCGCGTACACCATTGCGGGAGGCGTTGAAAGTACTCGCCACTGAAGGCCTGATTGAGCTGCTACCCAATCGCGGCGCGCGGGTGGTACGGCTGACCTTAAAGAACGTTAAAGACACCTATGACCTGATGGCCGCACTAGAGGGACTGTCGGGGGAACTCGCCTGTGAGCACATCAGCGACGCTGAAATTGCCGCCATTCGTCAGCTGCACGACACGATGCTGGAACACTACCGTAATCGCGATTTAATGCCCTACTTCCAGGTGAACCGGCAGATTCACGAAAGCATTTTGGCGGCGTCCAATAACGATGTGCTGCAAGAGATGTATAGCAACCTCAGCCAGCGCATCAAGCGCGTGCGTTACTCCAAGAAGATGACCGAGCGCTACTGGAGCCAAGCGGTAAAAGACCATGAAAACATGATGGCCGCGCTTGAAAAACGGGACAGCCAACTGCTCGGCCAAATTTTACGTGACCACCTATGCAACAAGATTGAAGTGGCCACCTTGGCGGGCGTGATTGACACGGAAGACGATAAAAGTGTAGCCAATAGCTAAAAATTCGCTACTGCCACTCCTCAAGACGCATGGATGAACGTTCGAGCCGCTGGTGTTCCTCTTCTAAATCGCGCAGCAGTTGGCTAATGCTGGAGAGGTGTTCAAGCGCTACCTTTTTTGCCTGCTCCGCGTCGCCGCTGACGACCGCATCATGCAACTGTGCATGCTGCTGATTGATCATCGCTCGGGGGGCTGGCAAGTGGTAAAGGTGTTTGACCGAGGCGAAGACCGAGCTAAGCAGCAGATCGGTCAGGCTCTGTAGCGTGTGAACCAACACCGGGTTGTGCGACGCCTGAGAAACCGCCAGATGAAAAGCGTGGTCGAGGCGTGCGAGCCGCTCGACGTCAATGGCTTCCGCACTTTCGGCGTAATCAGCCATTTCACGATAGCGCCGGGTGATCATCACTTTGTCAGCGGAGGTACCTCGACTTGCCGCCAACTGCGCCGACTCCCCTTCGAGCAGGGCGCGCACCTCTAATAGATCAAACAGCGTGCGCGGATGGTCTTTAAACAGGTGCATCAATGCGCTTTGATTGCCTACGGGCAGCAGCGTGGCCACCGTCGAACCATGGCCCTGGCGGGTATCGATAATGCCCTTACTGCGCAGAATCCGTAACCCTTCCCGCAGCGAAGCACGGGATACGCCCAGCCGGTCGCAGAGGCGCCGTTCAGAAGGCAGCAGCTGACCGGGGCGAAAAACACCATCAAGAATTAGACGCTCAAGCCGGGTAGCCACCTGATCCGGCATTCGCAGCCCGGGTGACAAGGCTTGATTCTCCACTGGCATGCTGGCTCTCCTGATGGACGATTTGACCAGCTTGCCACTACTGGCCGCAGAAGGCATCCATGTCGACTAATTACTGGTCAGACCAATGCACCACGGCCTAGACAGATGCACAAAAAAAGCCCAAATTGAGGCCATGTTACGCGGGCACACTGCGCGCGATCTGGCATAAAGAATGTCGCCGTTTGCCTTTAATGATAATAAGCATGGGATGTCGTTATGAATATCCTCTTTGATGAGCGCCTGGACGGTGAGCTGGTCCGGCGAGAGAAAAGCGAAGTCTTAAACGATCTTCAGCAAGCCGTCCCCGATATGACGCTGCTGCACCGTGAGGAAGACCTGCGCCCCTTCGAGTGCGATGGGCTGGCGGCCTATCGCGTATTGCCCATGCTGGTGGCACTGCCGGAAACGCTGGAGCAGGTGAAAGGGTTACTCCAGCGCTGCCATGCCTTAGGCGTACCGGTGGTGACCCGTGGTGCGGGCACCGGCCTCTCCGGCGGCGCGCTACCCTTGGAGCAAGGCGTGCTGCTAGTCATGTCACGCTTTAACCAAATTCTAAAAGTCGACCCTGATGCCCGCCTGGCGCGGGTTCAGCCAGGTGTTCGCAATCTGGCGATTTCTGAAGCCGCTGCGCCTTACGGCCTCTATTATGCGCCGGACCCTTCATCACAAATTGCCTGTTCCATCGGCGGTAACGTGGCTGAAAATGCCGGTGGCGTGCACTGTTTAAAATATGGCCTGACAGTACATAACGTCATGCGCGTGGACGTACTCACCATTGAGGGTGAGCACATGACGCTGGGCGCTGAGTCTCTCGACGCACCGGGCTTTGACCTGCTGGCGCTAATGAACGGCTCGGAAGGCATGCTTGGTGTGGTCACGGAGATCACCGTCAAACTACTGCCCAAGCCGGAAACCGCGAAAGTATTGATGGCCAGCTTCGACGACGTCGAAAAAGCCGGCCGCGCGGTGGGCGATATTATTGCCGCAGGCATTATCCCCGGCGGCCTGGAGATGATGGATAAACTGGCCATCAAAGCCGCCGAGGACTTTGTCAAAGCAGGTTATCCGCTGGATGCCGAAGCGATTCTGCTCTGTGAGCTGGATGGCGTGGAAGCCGATGTGGACGACGATTGCGACACCGTTCGCCGCGTACTGGAGGCCGCCGGGGCCACCAATATCCAACAAGCGCGGGATGAAGCCGAGCGCGCCAAGTTCTGGGCCGGGCGAAAGAACGCCTTCCCCGCCGTGGGTCGTATGTCGCCGGACTACTACTGCATGGATGGCACCATTCCCCGCCGCGAACTTCCACGCGTACTTAAAGGTATTGCTGCACTTTCCCAAGAGAGCGGCCTACTGGTAGCCAACGTGTTTCACGCCGGTGACGGCAACATGCACCCATTGATTCTGTTTGATGCCAACAAAGAGGGCGAACTAGCCCTTGCCGAAGAGGTAGGCGGAAAGATTCTGGAACTCTGCGTGGCGGCGGGCGGCTCAATTACCGGTGAGCACGGCGTGGGGCGCGAAAAGATCAACCAAATGTGCAGCCAGTTCCAACCGGATGAGATCAGCGTTTTTCATGCGTTGAAAGCCGCTTTTGATCCAAAGCGCCTACTCAACCCAGGCAAGAACATTCCAACCCTGGCTCGCTGCGCGGAATTCGGTGCCATGCATGTGCATAACAACGAGCTACCGCATCCGGAACTGCCACGTTTTTAATAATGAACCTAGTCAACATACTCACTAGGCAAAATAAATACTGGGATAGACCATGACCGAACTAGCGATGCATGCCGCCGACCGCGATATCGCTGACACCTTGTGTGATCAGGTGCGCAGCGCGTATGAGACACGCACTCCGCTACGCATTGTAGGCGGAGATACCCGCGCCTTTTATGGACGAACGGTGGATGGCCAAGCGCTCACGATGGCCGAACATAGTGGCATTGTCAGCTACGACCCGGTGGAACTGGTGGTCACCGTGCGCGCTGGCACACGGCTAAGCGCCCTTCAAGCAGCGCTGGCCGAGAAACACCAGATGCTGGCGTTTGAGCCGCCCGTGTTTGGCGAAGCCTCGACCATTGGTGGCGCCGTGGCCACTGGCCTTTCCGGCCCACGCCGCCCCTGGGCAGGCGCTGCGCGTGACTTTGTGCTCGGCACGCGGGTCATCACCCAAGAGGGCAAGCTGTTACGCTTTGGCGGCGAAGTGATGAAAAATGTCGCCGGTTACGATCTCTCGCGCTTGATGTCGGGTGCTCAGGGTACGCTCGGCGTGCTGACCGATATCTCGTTTAAAGTGCTGCCTATTCCCACGGCCACGTACAGCTTACGCCTACCTCTCAGCCTTACTGATGCGCTTAAAAAACTTTCCGAGCTGGGCCGTCAGCCGCTGCCAATCACGGCGGCAGCCTGGCATAACGGTGAGCTTTTTCTGCGCTTGGAAGGAGGCAAAAGCTCTGTTAGCGCCACTCAGTCAAGTCTCGGCGGCGAGCCGCTTGATGACCACTTCTGGACCTCGCTACGCGACCATACCCACGATTTCTTCCAGCTCAGCGACGGCCAAGCGCTGTGGCGGTTATCGCTGCCTCCGCATACGTCGCCGCTGGCGCTGGATATTCCCGAAGCGGATATTTTTTACGACTGGGCGGGCTGTCAGCGCTGGGTAAAAACATCGCTGGATGCCAGCACCCTGCGCGCTGCCTGTGCCGCAGCAGGCGGCCATGCCACCTGCTACACGCCGCACGCCCAGGGAGGCGCCGCCGACCCTTTCACACCGCTCAACACGGTAGTGGAAAAATATCATCGTAATTTAAAGGCGGAGCTGGATGCCCATGGCATTTTTAATCCCGGTCGTCTTTATGCGGCGTTTTAATCAGGAGAGCTGACATGCAGACGCACTTTACCGATGCTGACCGTCAGAAGCCGCACATTCAGGAAGCAGAGCGCATATTGCGTACCTGCGTCCACTGCGGCTTCTGTAACGCCACCTGCCCAACGTACCAGTTGTTAGGCGATGAGCGTGATGGCCCCCGAGGGCGCATCTATTTGATGAAAGAGCTGCTGGAGAGCCAAGACGATGATGATCAGGTCACCGACGAGACTCGCCTGCACCTTGACCGCTGCCTGACCTGCCTAAACTGTGAAACCACCTGCCCTTCTGGCGTGGAGTATCACAAGCTGCTCAACATTGGCCGCGCCGAAATTGAGCGTCGTGTCCCCCGCCCGGCAGGCGAGCGGGCCCAACGCTACGCGCTACGCAAAATGATGGTCGAGCCTAAACGTTTCCAGGCACTGCTGAAGCTGGGGCAAACCTTTAAGCCGCTGGTGCCTGGCAAGCTGCGCAGTAAAATGCCCGCAGAAGCGGTGGATGCAGGCGTGCGCCCTGATGTACACCGCCATACCCGGCAGGTATTAATGCTGGAAGGCTGCGTGCAGCCGGGGCTGTCACCCAATACCAACGCGGCTACCGCGCGAATTCTTGACCGCCTCGGCATTAGCGTAACGCCGGTTTCGGAAGCAGGCTGCTGTGGCGCCATTGATTTCCACCTCAATGCCCAGGACGATGGACGTGCACGAATGCGCGCCAACATAGACGCCTGGTGGCCCTATATAGAACAAGGCACCGAAGCCATCGTACAAACCGCCAGCGGCTGCGGCGCCTTTGTGAAAGAGTATGGCTATATGCTCAAGGACGACCCTGAATACGCCGTTAAAGCGCAAAAGGTCAGCACCTTGGCTAAAGATATCGTCGAAATCCTGCGCGATGAGCCTTTAGAGGCGCTGAACGTTAAGGAGTCGAAGCGGCTGGCGTTTCACTGCCCTTGTACGCTGCAACACGCTCAAAAGCTTAATGGCGCGGTGGAAGGCGTACTCACCAAGCTCGGCTTTTCATTAACGCCGGTGCAGGATGCTCACCTGTGTTGTGGCTCTGCGGGCACTTATTCGATTACTCAGCCGGAACTGGCCACCCAGCTGCGCGACAATAAGCTCAACGCCCTGGAGGCGGGTAATCCAGAGATGATTGTCACTGCCAATATCGGCTGTCAGACCCACTTGGCTGGCGCCAACCGCACGCCGGTGCGCCACTGGGTAGAAATCGTCGATGCGGCGATCACTTAACGTTAAGCACTAGCTCTTGGCATTCATTAACCCTGGTCGCGCTGCTATTGTTGGGCGCGGCAACTTCACTCCCTACCATTAATAGGATTTAAGCATGCAAACAAAAGCCATTCTTGCCCAAGCCGATGTCATTAACGTACTGGATGCAGCGCAGAGAGAAGCTGATAGCAATAGCTGGCCCGTGACCATCGCAGTAACCGACGATGGCGGCCACCTGCTGGGCCTGCGCCGCTTAGATGGCGCCGCCCCTTTCAGTGCTGAAGTGGCGACCCAAAAAGCACGCAGCGCAGCGTTAGGTCGTAAAGAGACCCAGGTATTTGAAGAGATGATTAACGGCGGCCGTACAGCGTTTCTTTCTGCGCCGCTGCAGGGTCTACTTTCAGGTGGTGTGCCGATCACAGTGGATGGCCATGTGGTGGGTGCTGTGGGCATTTCTGGCGTTAAACCCGACCAGGACGTACAAGTTGCCAAGGCGGGTGTTAGCGCTATCGGCTAATGCTAGCTAGCGTGCAGCCTCCGGGCTGCACGCAATAAAAAAGCCCGGATCATTGATCCGGGCTTTTTTGGAATTCGTTCGGCTGATGCCGATGTTACATTTTCAATCTAAGCGCTTAATGGCGGACCGGACGAGACTCGAACTCGCGACCTCCGGCGTGACAGGCCGGCATTCTAACCGACTGAACTACCGGTCCACGTTAAGGGCATTACTACTACAACCATCGTATGCATAGCATTTTTAGCGGTTCAGAGGCGCTTTAAATGGTAGGCGATGGTGGGTGGTACTGGGTTCGAACCAGTGACCCCCAGCTTGTAAGGCTGGTGCTCTCCCAACTGAGCTAACCACCCAATCTGTCAATAAGTCCCTACAGGCACTTACCAACCTTGCTTAGCAGTTATCGTGGCGGACCGGACGAGACTCGAACTCGCGACCTCCGGCGTGACAGGCCGGCATTCTAACCGACTGAACTACCGGTCCGAATAGCGATAACGTACTTTAATGCTACTTGCTCATAAAGAAGATACTGTTTTGATGTTGGCGGACCGGACGAGACTCGAACTCGCGACCTCCGGCGTGACAGGCCGGCATTCTAACCGACTGAACTACCGGTCCGTTATGCACATCAAAACTTAATCTTACTTTTTACTTCACGTTTCCAAACCATTTTAGTGATTACTAAATATGGTGGGTGGTACTGGGTTCGAACCAGTGACCCCCAGCTTGTAAGGCTGGTGCTCTCCCAACTGAGCTAACCACCCGCTGGTCACGTGGCGCTGCATTCTACCGAATACTTGAGGGAAGTCAACCTACTTGGTTTAAAAACTGTGTTTAAAACTGGTTTTAAAAACGACTTTTAAAATCAGCGATTTAAACCAGCGTATTGCTTTAATCCAAGCGACGAAGCTCTTCACTCTGCATCTGGCGTTTGAGCGCGGACGAAGGATGCCGCAATCTGGGTAGCTTCGTCAATCAAAACCGTTTGATTTAGTCCAGAAGAGCGCCGCGGCTTAAAATCGTGGTCACCATCTTTTAGCCAAGCGAGCTGCGCGTTGGGCGGCAACGCATAGCCGGTCACCTCTTCCCAAGTACCGAAAGGATCACGCTCGCCTTGTAAAATCAGCATAGGGCAGGCAATCGAAGGCCAGTGATCCAGGCGCAGCTTATCCGGCGCTTGGGTGGGATGAAACGGATAACCAGCGACTATCACGCCAGGCACCCCGCTCGGGCATGACTGTTCGCTGGCTAGCTGTTTTCTAGCAAACTTTTCACTGGCAAATAAGGTCGCCACGCGCCCGCCCATGGATTTACCCCCAACCCACAGCGGCCCATCAAACAGACAATCCAATAGCCCGTACCACTGGGCAAACTGAGCAAGAGTCTGAGCAATGGGAGGCGGTGGTCGGCGTTTGCCGGTTTCCTGCATTTGTTGCATGTAGGGGAAATCAACACATAAAACCTGAATGCCCCGATCAGCCAGCGAGGTGACAAATTGACGCATGAAGGAAGACTGCTGACCCGCCCCTGCGCCATGGGCAAACAGCAAGCGGCCTATCCTGGCATGACCGTGGACAGCCAACGGCCCCATGCCCTGCACCAAAAAAGCCCCATTGGGCTGGTGCTCAAGCGCAGCTTTTAACCTCGCAGCAGACACCTCGATATATCCAGACAAAGCATAATGTGACACCTATCACTCCTGATAATTCACTCTTTAACTAATTGGCATGTTCAGGTTATGCCCCGGCTGCGATAGAATCTTGGACGGATCTTGACCTGCATCATCAAGCGGGTGGCCGCACCCGTGCAAAATGCCACGGGTTACCCCCTAACCGCGTTCGATGGGAACATGACATGAGCACAGCATTTGAACACCCGACCTATAACTACAAGATAGTTCGGCAGTTCGCGATTATGACCGTTGTGTGGGGCATCGTGGGAATGACAGTGGGTGTCATCCTCGCCTCGCAACTGGTTTGGCCGCAACTGAACCTTGGCCTACCTTGGACAAGCTTTGGACGCCTGCGTCCGTTGCACACTAACGCCGTTATTTTCGCCTTTGGCGGCTCGGCGCTGTTTGCTACTTCGTATTACGTGGTTCAGCGTACCTGTCAGACACGGCTTTTTTCTGACAAGTTAGCGGCCTTTACGTTCTGGGGCTGGCAAGCGGTCATTATCTCTGCGGTCGTGTCGCTGCCCATGGGCTACACCACGACCAAGGAGTACGCTGAACTGGAGTGGCCGATCAATATTCTGATCGCGGTCGTTTGGATCAGCTACGCCATCGTGTTCCTAATGACGATCAAAAAACGCACTACGTCGCATATTTATGTGGCGAACTGGTTCTTTGCGGCTTTTATTTTGACCGTTGCGGTGCTGCACATCGTCAACAACGCGGCCATCCCGGTTACCCCCATGTACTCCACCTCGATCTACGCCGGTGCGGTAGATGCCATGGTGCAGTGGTGGTACGGCCACAACGCGGTAGGCTTCTTCCTGACCGCCGGCTTTCTGGGCATGATGTACTACTTCGTACCCAAGCAGGCTGAGCGTCCGATCTACTCCTACCGTCTCTCTATCGTCCATTTCTGGGCATTGATCATAATCTACATGTGGGCAGGCCCTCACCACCTGCACTACACCGCGCTGCCGAACTGGGCACAGTCGCTGGGTATGATCATGTCGATCATTCTACTGGCGCCCTCCTGGGGCGGCATGATCAACGGTATGATGACCCTATCGGGGGCCTGGCATAAGCTGCGCACGGATCCCACGCTGCGCTTCTTGGTGGTGGCTCTGTCCTTCTACGGCATGTCCACTTTTGAAGGCCCGATGATGGCGATTAAGACCGTCAACGCGCTTTCCCACTACACTGACTGGACGATCGGCCACGTACACTCCGGTGCACTGGGTTGGGTTGCGATGATCACCATCGGCTCGATGTATCACCTGATCCCGCGCGTCTTTGGTCGCACTGAAATGCACTCCATCAACCTGATTGCCGTGCACTTCTGGCTGGCCACGATCGGCACCGTGCTGTACATCGCCTCCATGTGGGTGAACGGCATTCTACAAGGCTTGATGTGGCGGGCGATTAACCCTGACGGCACCTTGATGTACACCTTTGTTGAAGCCGTGGAAGCCAGCGCGCCGGGCTACTTTGTTCGCTTAATCGGCGGCCTCTTCTGGGTCACCGGCATGCTGATCATGGCATTCAATGTGTACATGACCGTTAAGCGTCGTGAGGCCATCAGCCATTCAGCGCCACAAGCTGCTTAAACCGGGGAAGTTGAGACCAATGAAACACGAGATTGTCGAAAAGAACGTTGGCCTGCTTGCCGTGTTGATCCTTGTCGTGATCAGTTTCGGCGGTTTGGCTGAGGTGGTTCCGCTGTTTTTCCAGAAGCAGACCACCGAGCCGGTTGAAGGCCTGGAGCCACTGTCGGCGCTAGAGCTGGAAGGCCGAGACATCTATCGCCGCGAAGGCTGCGTGGGCTGCCACTCGCAAATGGTGCGCCCATTTCGCGCGGAGACCGAGCGCTACGGCCACTACAACGTGGCAGGTGAGCAGGTTTACGAGCACAACTTCCTATGGGGTTCCAAGCGTACCGGGCCAGACCTGGCGCGTGTCGGCGGGCGCTATAGCGACGACTGGCACCGTGCTCACCTCTACAATCCCCGGGATGTAGTGCCCGAGTCGATCATGCCCGCTTACCCCTGGCTGTTTGAAAACACCCTCGATGGTGATGCCACTCCCCAAAAGATGCGTACGCTGCGTCAACTGGGCGTGCCGTATACCGACGAAGATATCGCCAACGCTACTGCAGACGTTCGCGGCACCCAGGAAATAACCGCCCTGGTCGCCTACCTCCAGCAGCTCGGAACCGTGCTCGAGGGCACTCGTTAAGTTATGGATACGGGAACTTTTCGCGGTCTCATCACGCTGATCTTGATTTTCGCGTTTATCGGCATTGCCCTCTGGGCTTACTCCAAGCGACGCAAGCCAGATTTCGACGAAGCGGCTAATTTGCCCTTTGCCGACGACGATGAGCTACCGACCAGTGACAAGCACGCTTCGCGTGAACGCGACAGCGAAGCGCATTCCCGCGACGACAGGGGAGATAAGAAGTTATGAATAATTTATGGGGTGACTCCCTATCCGGCTTTTGGAGCGCCTGGATCATTATCATTACGCTGGGCACGATAGCGCTGAGTGTATGGATACTGCTGGCCAACCGCCGTACCGATAAAACGCCTGATGCAGAAGGTAACGTAGAAACCACTGGCCACGCCGCCGATGGCATCGAAGAGTATGACAACCCGCTGCCGAAGTGGTGGTTCCAACTGTTCGTCCTGACGGTGGTTTTTGCACTCGGCTATTTGGTGCTTTACCCCGGCCTGGGCAACTACGCGGGGATACTAGGCTGGTCGCAGGAGAGCCAATGGGAAGAGGAAGTCGCTCAGGCCGAAGAGCGCTTTACGCCGATTTTTGCCCAGTATCAGGAAGTCCCCATTCCTGAGCTTGCCGAAGATCCCGAGGCGATGCAGGTCGCCGAGCGTATCTACCAAAACAACTGTGCGGTGTGCCACGGCTCAAACGCCCAGGGCGGTTATGGTTTCCCTAACCTGACCGACGATGATTGGCTGTACGGCGGTGAGCCAGACAATATTTTGACCACCCTGAACAATGGCCGAAATGGCCTAATGCCCTCCTGGCAGCAGTTAGGTCAGAACAATATCGAGAACCTGACGCAGTACGTTCTTTCGCTGTCTAATGAAGAGCATGACGCGGCGCAGGCTGAACAGGGCGAAAGTACCTTTATGGCGGTGTGTGCTGCCTGTCACGGCCCCAGCGGTACCGGCAACACGGCACTTGGCGCGCCTAACTTGACCGATAATACCTGGCTCTACCTGGCACCAGGCCAAGAGGTAGGCGACTCAATACGTCAGACGCTGCGCAATGGCCGTAACGGTCATATGCCTGCACAAGCGGCCTATATTGGTGAAGAGCGTGTTCACCTGGTCGCCGCCTATGTGTACAGCCTGCGCTTAGCGGACTAATTGGATCGCTGACAGAGAGTAATCAATGTCAGCCACGTTAGCCCAGCAAGGGTGCGGCCCCAAACCGCACCCTTTCTTTATACCCAACCCAATACGATTTTGCGCAACCCGATACAATAGTAATGCAACACCCAGACCGACTAAGCATCAGATTTAACGACGCATCAGGTTGAACTAGGCAAATGGTTTAACCAAGCACCTAGCTTCAATGAGCACTGGGTGCTACCTCTCCTGCCTTTTGAGCCGGGAATACCACCATGGAAAAGATACCAAGCCAAGACGTCACACCGAACCCGGTGGGACATCACAGCCCCTCAAGTGAAACGGTTAGCCAGGAAATGTACGCCAAACGACGCCACATTTATGTGCGCGAAATCAAGGGCGTTTTCCAGAAGCTACGACGCAGTGCCAACTGGGCGTTAATGCTGGCATTTTTCCTCTTACCCTGGATTAATATCGACGGTCGGCCGTTAATTCTATTCGACCTGCCAAGTCGAGAATTCCATATCTTTAGCGCCACGTTTTACCCACAGGAGTTCATCCTCCTTTCGTGGTTGCTGATCATCTGCGCCTTTGGGCTGTTTTTTATTACCGTGTTTGCGGGACGGGTTTGGTGCGGCTATACCTGCCCACAAAGCGTTTGGACGTTTCTGTTTATCTGGCTTGAACACCGCATAGAAGGCTCGCGCAATCGACGCATTAAGCTCGATAATCAACCGATGAGCGCGGATAAAGCCTGGCGTAAAGGGGCCAAGCACACTGCCTGGCTGCTGATTGCCCTCGCCACCGGCGTCACCTTTGTGGGTTACTTCACGCCGGTTCGCGATTTAGTGGCTGAACTTCCCACCTTAGAGGCCCACGGCTGGTCCTACTTCTGGGTTGGCTTTTTCCTAGTGTTTACTTATCTGAACGCAGGTTGGCTGCGCGAGCAGGTGTGCATTTACATGTGCCCCTATGCGCGCTTTCAATCGGTTATGTTTGACCGCGACACGCTGATCGTCTCCTACGACGAATCACGCGGCGAACCCCGCGGGCACCGCAAAAAAAACCTTAGCCACCTAGAAGCCCGCGAGGCAGGCTATGGCGACTGTATCGACTGTGATCTTTGCGTGCAGGTCTGCCCCACCGGTATCGATATCCGTGATGGGCTGCAGTACGAGTGCATCACCTGCGCCGCCTGTATCGATGCCTGCGACAGCGTGATGGATAAAATGGGCTACCCGCGGGGCTTGGTGCGCTACACCACCGAAAATGCCCTTGAGGGTAATAAGAGCCATATCATGCGCCCTCGCCTGCTAGGCTACTTCGCTGCGCTGGTGCTTATGGTGGGCACCTTTGCTTGGGCCATTAGCGACCGCATGCCGCTTAATTTTGACGCTGAGCGCGAGCGCACCCAGCTCTACCAAATGACCCGCGACGGTCAAATTAGCAATGTGTTTAGCCTGACGGTGCGCAATCTGGATGATCAAGACCACACCTACCAGCTAAGCGTTGCCGGTTTGCCCAGCTTAACCCTGGATAGTACGTCGATCAGCGTGCCCGCCGGGGAGTCGCGCTTTGAAGCCGTTACCGTAACCGCCAACCCCGACGACTTACAGCAACCCAGCCACCCCATTGTATTCACGCTGCAGGCTCAGCAGGATGCGGATATTCGCCTTGAACGCGAGACCAGCTTTCTGGGCAATATTAGGAGATAGAAGCTTATGTCATCCCTCCCCTCCGGCGATAAGCTAGCCCCTGGAGATAAAGTAACTCCTTGGTATAAGCAGTTTTGGCCGTGGTTTTTAATCGGCATACTGCTTTCATCCATTATATTCAGTATTACCTATGCGATCTTATCGATAACAAGCTTCGACGGCATGGTCGTGCAAGAAGATTATTACGAGCACGGCAAAGCCATCAACATGGTGCTGGCCAAACAAGATCGCGCCCGTGAGTTAAACCTGAGTGCAGATTTACGCCTTGATCCGCTTACCAGCGATATTGTGGTTGATTTAACGGGCGATGCGCGTCCCGACGCGCTCTATCTTGACCTTATCTTCCCCACTGAAAATGACCGCGATCAGTCGTTTGTGCTCGAGCATGTGCGCGACGGTCGCTATATCACCCAGGGCCCGGACAATCTGCGCTACCGCTGGTATCTGCAGATACAGCCTGCGTTAGAAGATGCCAACTGGCGCCTCACCGGTGAGGCGACCTTCCCCAATGAAAATAGCGTCACGCTACTACCGGGAGGACGCAAAGCAAGCGAATGAGCGATGCAACGCCTGCCACCCCCTGCTACCACTGCGGTAACCCGGTGCCCGCTGGGTCACCCTGGTCGATTAGCCTGGATGAGGCTACCCACCCGCTTTGCTGCCCCGGCTGCGAGGCGGTGGCCCATGCCATCGTCGACGGTGGCCTAGAGAGCTACTATCGCTACCGGACCGAACTGCCCGAACGCCCGGATGAGCGCCAAGCCGCCAAAGCGGACACCTGGTCGGTGTTTGATGACCCCGGCCTGCAGGCGCAGTTTGTCCATCCTGATGGTGATGAGGGCAACGTCAAAGCGACCCTCGCCATTGAAGGCATTACCTGCGCCGCCTGTGCCTGGCTGATCGAGCACCGCCTGAATGCCCTGGAAGGGGTCACCTCCAGCGCGGTGAATTTAACCCACCACCGGTTGCGGGTAAGCTGGAATCCCCAACAGCTGAAGCTCTCGCAACTGCTGGCGGAACTGGCCGCCATCGGCTACGACGCCCAGCCCTACGAGCCCGATCAAGCCCAGGCGCGCATGCAGCATGAGGAGCGCATGAACGTACGACGGCTGATTATCGCCGCTGTCGGCATGATGCAGGTGATGATGTTCTCGATCCCGATCTATGTCTCCGGCCCTGGAGAAATCAGCGACGACTTCTATGCCCTGTTTCACTGGCTCTCTTTTGCACTGGCGACGCCGGTGGTGTTTTTCTCCGCCCAGCCGTTTTTCCGCAACGCCCTGCGTGACCTACGCACCGGGGTGCTGGGCATGGATGTGCCCGTATCGCTGGCGATTGGCGGGGCTTACCTTGCCAGCAGCTACGCGGTGCTGTTTAACGTCGGCGAGGTCTATTTTGACTCGGTGGCCATGTTCACCTTCTTTTTACTCTTTGCCCGCTACGTGGAAAGCCGCGCCCGACGCCGCAGCGGCCATAGCGGCAATGCGCTAAGCGGCGTGTTACCCATTTCGGCCACGAGGCTGGCAAGCGACGGTAGCGAGCGCATTCTACCCGCCAGCGAACTCGTCCCCGGCGACCGTGTATTGATCAAGCCCGGCCACGGCGTCCCTGCCGATGGCATTATCGAGGAAGGCGAATCGAGCCTGGATGAATCGATGCTGACCGGCGAATACCTACCGGTCACCCGCCGGGTGGGCGACCGCATTACCGGCGGTAGCCAAAACATGGAAAACCCATTGGTGATCAGGGTAACTCACGCCGGGCGCGATGCCCGGGTAGCGGGCATTGTCGACCTTACCGACCGCGCCTTTGCCAGCCGCCCGCGGCTTGCGCAGATGGCGGCGCGTATGGCCCACCTGTTTGTACTCCGCCTGCTAATAGTGACGGCTTGCGTAACGATTGCCTGGTGGTTTATCGATCCTTCGCGGATGCTATGGGTGCTGCTCTCGGTGCTGGTGGTAACCTGCCCCTGCGCGCTGGCGCTGGCTACTCCCGCGGCGCTGACCGCAGGTCACGGCCAACTACGTAAGCGCGGCGTGTTGATTACCCGCGCCGATGCCATGGAAACCCTCTCCAACGTTACCCGGGTGATTTTTGATAAAACCGGCACCCTGACCCGCGGCGAGATGCAGCTTACCCAAACCCAGCCTCTCGGCGAATTAACCGCCGAGCGTGCCCGGGCAATTGCCGCCGCCCTTGAGGCCCATTCGGAGCACCCCATTGCCCGCGCCTTTCGGCCGTTCCGGGATGCGACGCTGCAAGCCAAAGATATTCACAGCTACACCGGGCAAGGGCTTGAAGGCAGCTTAAACGGTGCCCGCTGGCGGTTGGGCAAGCACGAATTTGCTGTCGATGGCGCCGTGGCTAGCGGTATGGCGGCGCCCGCCAAGGGCCAATGGCTGCTGCTTAGCGAAAACGGCATGCCCCGCGCCTGGTTTGGTCTGCATGACGGCGTTCGCGATGACGCTGCGGCGACGATCGCGGCCCTCCAGGCCCAGGGGTTAAACGTAGAGCTGCTTTCTGGCGACACCCGAGATGCGGTGGAAAGCCTGGCCAGCCAGCTCAATATTACCACCTGGCACGCGGGCACCAGTCCAGAGGGCAAGCTGGCCCGGATGAAACAACTCCAAGCCGCTGGCGAAACTGTGGTGATGATTGGTGACGGCATCAACGACGTGCCAGTCTTGGCTGGCGCTGATGTGGCGATTGCCATGAATGGAGCGACAGATCTCGCCCGTACCCGCGCCGACGCGGTGCTGCTCAGCCCACGTCTAATGCGGATTTTTGAGGCCATCGAGATTTCCCGCGCAACGCGGCGTATCATGCGCCAGAACATGATTTGGTCAGTGTGCTACAACGTTTCGGCGCTGCCGCTGGCGGCGATGGGGCTGGTGCCGCCCTGGCTAGCCGCGATTGGTATGTCGCTTAGCTCGCTAGTGGTGGTGGGTAACGCCCTACGGCTGTCACGCTGGCGCCCCCAGCCCGCACCAACGCTTGGCACGTCAACACCGGTAACCGCATGACGATTCTGTACCTGCTTATTCCGCTTTCGCTGATTCTGCTCGGACTCGCCGTCTGGGCCTTCTTCTGGGCGGTCAAAAATGATCAGTTCGACGATTTAGAAGGCCCGGCGCACCGCATCTTGTTTGATGAGGACGACAACGATCTTCCCCCCGAACAGCGCCGCCAGCGCCCACCAGCCAAGCAAAAAACCGCCGCACCAAAAGATAAAAACGCCCCCGACGACCAAGAGCCTCGGCCATGAATCCCACAGGGCTTGATCTACCGCCGCTGCTGGCGGCATTCGTATTTGGCTTAATGGGCGGTGCCCACTGCATTGGTATGTGCGGCGGCATTATGAGCGCCCTCACCTTTGCAGTACCCCCCAGCATGCGCCATCCAGCGCGTATGGGGGGGCTGCTACTCAGCTACAATGCTGGCCGTATTATTAGCTATATGAGCGCAGGCGCGCTGGTTGCCCTGCTGGGCACGCTATTTTCGCTTTCCGCCACGGCACGAATGCTGCTTCAGGTGTTTGCCGCGCTGATGCTGATCCTGATGGCACTGTATATCGCCAACTGGTGGAAAGGGCTGCTCAAAGTGGAGGCGGTTGGCCGCCGTCTATGGCGCTTTATCGAGCCTGTGGGGCGGCGCTTAATGCCGGTGGTGTATATCCCTCAAGCCTTCGCGCTAGGCGCACTTTGGGGCTGGCTACCCTGTGGGCTGGTCTACTCCATGCTGGCCTGGAGCCTGGCGATAGCCGACCCGCTCCAGGGCGCGCTGCTAATGGGCGCATTTGGGCTAGGCACCCTGCCGGCGCTGCTCGCCACTGGCCTCGCTGCGCGCCAGCTAAGCCACCTGATTCGCCACCCGGCGACGCGCAGCGTGGCGGCACTAACGATTATCGCGTTTGCGCTGTGGCAGCTCTGGACTCTTACGGCACACAACCTCTAATAGCATGACATGGCTCAATCTTTACGCTTTCGTCACGGGTTAGGCTAGCGGCATTACCTCACGTCGGAGCGCCCCTTCATGCCCGTTCATGCCCCTGCGGTTTCACCTCTTACCTCGTCTGTGGCGGCAGCGCCCGTGCAGCCGGTGTGGGATGAAGCCCTGCTGCGCCGCTACGACACCAGCGGACCACGCTACACGTCTTACCCCACGGCGCTGTCATTTCACGACCAATTCACCCCCGGTGACCTGACCCAGGCACTAGAGCGTAGCAATGCCAGTCAGCGTTCGCTGTCGCTGTATGTTCACGTGCCTTTTTGTCGCAAGATCTGCTTCTACTGCGCATGCAATAAAATCGCCACCAAGAACACCGCCCTGACCGAGCCTTACTTATCCCGGCTCGACCGTGAAATGGTGCTGACCGCACGCCACTTGGATACATCACGACCGGTGGAGCAGCTACACTGGGGTGGCGGAACGCCGACCTTTCTTAGCTTGAATCAGATGGGCGACCTGATTGATCGTTTGGATGCCCGGTTTGGCCTTTCGTCCTCTGCCGATCGCGACTACGCGATTGAAATAGACCCCCGGGAAGCGGATGTATTTACCCTGCGCCACCTGCAGTCGTTAGGCTTTAACCGCATTAGCCTGGGCGTGCAGGATTTAAGCCCGTTGGTGCAGAAAGCCATTAACCGCATTCAACCGCGGGTACTCACCGAAACGCTGATGGAAGAGGCGCATCGCCTGGGCTTTCGCTCGCTCAATCTCGATCTTATTTACGGTTTACCGTTTCAGACAGAAAAGAGCTTTGCGAATACCCTCCGCCAGGTGATTGAACTCAATCCGGCGCGTCTTTCAGTATTTAACTACGCCCATATGCCCGAGCGCTTTGCTCCCCAGCGGCGTATTAATGTCGATGATTTGCCGGGCGGTGAAGAGAAGCTGGCAATTCTGCGCACCACGATTGAAATGCTCACCGCGGCTGGCTACGTACATATCGGGATGGATCACTTTGCCCGGCCTGACGATAGCCTGGCCATTGCTCAGCGCGACGGCTCGCTACAGCGCAACTTCCAAGGCTACTCCAGCCATGCCCAGTGCGATTTAATCGGGCTTGGCGTTTCGGCGATTTCACGTATTGATGACGTCTACGCGCAGAACCCGAGCGATCTGGCAAGCTACGAGGCGGCGTTGGATCAGGGTCAGCTCGCTACTGTGCGAGGCGTGCGGTTGAGTGATGACGACCTAATCCGGCGGGATGTGATTGAGCGGCTGATGTGCGATATGGGCATTGATCTGGCTGCGGTCAGCCAGCGCTGGAACATTGATGCCCCCCGCTATTTTGCCCCCGCTCTGGAGCGTTTACAGAGCGCCGAGCAAGATGGCTTACTGACCCGTAGTGGTGATCAACTTAACGCCACGCCCATGGGTCGACTGCTGGTGCGCCATTTAGCCATGGCGTTCGATACCCATCTTTCTGGGCAAATAGGGCAGCGCTACTCTAAGATTGTTTAATCACCTTATTGCAGGCATGCTAACGGCACCACAATAAGTAAGAATTTGCTAATTTTATCCTGACCCACTCAAGGAGCACCGCATGTTGGAACCTATGAGCAGCCGACGCTCGCTACTCCACGAAGCGCGCTGCCAAACCTGCAGCCTTAGCTCGCTGTGCCTGCCGCTTGCCCTTGAGTTGGACGATATGGGGCAGTTCGATGCGATTATTCGCCGCCGTGCGCCGCTGAAAAAAGGCGAGCCGCTGTTTCGCCAGGGTGACACTTTTACCAGCGTTTACGCGGTGCGTTCGGGGAGTTTGAAACAGGTCACCGCCGAAGGTAACGGCAGTGAGCAGTTGACCAATTTCTACCTGCCCAGTGAACTGGTGGGGCTGGATGGCATTGATGAAGAGCACTACCCCGGTAGCGTTATCGCCCTGGAAACCACCACCGTTTGCGAGATTCCTTTTGACCGCCTGGATTTGCTCTCAGAAGAGATCCCTGAGCTACGTGGCCAGCTGTATCGGAGCATGAGCAAAGAGTTGCGCGATGACCGACGCATGATGCGCCTACTCTCGCGCAAAACCGCCGATCAACGGCTGGCCACCTTTTTGATTACCCTTTCGGACCGTTTTCGTCGCCGAGGCTACTCGCCCTACAGCTTTCGCCTCTCAATGCCGAGGGCCGATATTGGCAACTACCTGGGCTTAGCGGTGGAAACCGTCAGCCGCATTTTAAGCCGCTTTCAGCAGCAGAGCGTGGTGGCGGTTTCTGGGCGAGAGGTCAATATTCTCGATATGCCGCGTTTGATTACCCTCGCCGAAGAGGAAGAGCAAACGGTTAGCTGACGTTGAAGGCCTGGATGCGACCCGCCAGCAGCTCCGCCTGCTTCGCCTCTAAGCCCTCAAAATCAAACAGGCTGCGGTCTGCCAACTGGGAGGGCGCAATATTGGTCACCGCTTTAAACATGCTTTCCAGACGGCCAGGAAACTTCTCATCCCACTCGGCGAGCATCTCTTTGACCACCTGACGCTGCATATTAGGCTGGGAGCCGCACAGGTTGCAGGGAATGATTGGGAACGCCATCAGCCGCGAAAATTCCGCAATATCCGCTTCTTTGCAGTAGGCCAACGGCCGAATAACGATATTCTTACCATCATCGGATAGCAGCTTCGGCGGCATCGCTTTCAGGTTGCCGCCGAAGAACATATTCAGAAACAGGGTTTCAAGAATGTCTTCCCGGTGATGGCCCAGGGCAATTTTATTGGCCCCAATCTCTTCGGCAAACCCATACAGCGAGCCGCGGCGAAGCCGTGAACAGAGCGCGCAGGTGGTCTTGCCTTCAGGGGTTTTCTCCTTCACCACCGAGTAGGTATCGCGTTCTACGATGTGATACTCCACCCCCTGCTTGTCCAGATAGGCAGGCAGCACATGCTCAGGAAAGCCCGGCTGCTTCTGATCCAGATTGACCGCTATCAACGAAAAGTTAACTGGCGCGTTGCGCTGCAAGTTGCGCAAAATCTCCAGCATCGTGTAGCTGTCCTTACCGCCGGAGAGGCACACCATCACGCGATCGCCTTCATTGATCATTTGGTAATCAATAATCGCATTGCCCACTTCTCGGCGCAGACGCTTTTGCAGCTTGTTAAATTCACGCTTCTGCTTAGCATCAGCCTGCACAGCGTCTGGAGAGGCTGCAGGAGCAACATCTGGCGTGTCAAAATGCGGGTCGAAATAATCTAGGGATTGCATGAAATAAGCACTGCCGATAGTGAAAGGCGCTAAAAGAGGAAATATTGCCACATTCTAACAACACTCACCGCCTGACCCAAACACTAGTGCTTCCCCCATTCCTATGCCACCTCCGCCATAACGCGCTGCAGGCGCATATACAGAAGTGCGCTGGCGGTTGCCTCGCCAAGCACGCTTTGCACACCCATGGCGGGCACCTGCCAGCATGCCAGCGCCTGGGCGAAGCTGGTGGGCGCTTCTACCTCCGGATGCAAACGCCGCAGTTGGCGCTGATGCAGTCTCGCCACATCAACCTGGGCATTGGGTAGCGCAAAATTCAGCTGCTTAGTCAGTAGTCTATTCAACGCTACAATGCGCTGCTCCAACTGCCAGCCCACAATGGGCCGATTGCCGATAAATTCCACTAATGCGCTCAAGTTATCGCTGCTTGGCGGCTGCACCTCCCCTGCCTCACATAGCAAATAATGACGGCGCAGCGTCGCACTTTCGGGCTGTTTCGTGCTACCTAACGTCATCACAAAAGCACGGCTGGTTCGTACCTGCTGCTGGCTCAGCACCACCGCCGCCAAGCTGATCACCGGCGATGACAATGTGGGCGTTGTCGTACATGCGAGTGCTACCAGCTCCTCGCCCATATAAGGTTGAAACAACCACTCATAGGGGGAATCAGCACAGCGCCGACGATCGCTTTCACGGCGCAACAAGGTGCGCAATGAACCGCTAAATAGCCCTACGTGTCGATCTAACAGCCGCATTCCGCTCACGAATACTCCAAATGATAACGATGGGAAAGCCGCTGCTTAAAGTCTTTGACAATATGCATCGCTTCGCGCAATAGGTCGCGCTCCAAGGAAGAAAGGTTTTGCACCACAACGCGATTAGCGCGATTGCTGCTCTGGGCGTTAGCTTCTTTTGTGTCCGAAGACGTTTCCACCGTACTTAGCTGCTGTTTAAGGCGTAGTTCGGAAAACAGTGCCAACGCTTCCCCCAAGTCATCGGCAAAACGACGATCCAAGCGACCGTCGGCAGCCAGCGCATCCAACCGATCAAAGGTTGAGGTGGCTTTTATCTGCCGCTCAAGCGCCATGGTGCGCACGCCGTGAACAATCGGGAAAATGCCGCCTTTCTTAATATCGATACCGTGCTGGGGCTTTTTCAACGAGCCAAACAGGGTCAACGGCGTCGAGAAACGCAGCGCTGTGCGGGCGAAATAGGAGAGTAGCAGCTCATCACCCGAGCAGCGTTCAAATAGCTCATCGCGGACGCTCTCCAGCAAGCTGAGATTGCCTGCCACGGCGTGGGCATCAAGCATAATCGCCAGCTTCATCAGGCTATCGCCGTCACGCTCCCTAACCCATTTTGCGATACGCTCCTTCCATTGGGTGACCGTGGCCACCCACTCGGGGTTAGACACCATAATATTGCCGGGGCACGGCGGATAGCCGAGCTGAATCAGCGTATCGGTGAGCGTCTGCATATGGCTTGCAAGGTCAGGCCACTGGGTTTCATCGGCCAGAATCAGGCCGTTATCCTGATCCGTTTTGAGGATCTGTTCACCGCGCCCTTCGCTGCCCATCACCATCATGCAGCTCTGCCCGTGATAGCGCTCATCAATGGTGAACTCCCAGGCTTTACTCATGATACGACCGTTCAGCGCGGCGAGCAGGTCCATCGCAAAGCGCAGCTTAACGCCCTGGGCCATCAGCGCTTTGACCAGCTCAGGGGTGCGCTGACTGGCCACCGCAAGCGCTTCCAAACTGGCTGCCTGCTCCACCTGCAAGCTCACCACATAGCTACGGCTTGAGAAGTAGCTAAGCACGTCAGTGAGCTCAACAACGCCTTTCAAGGCGCTGTGCTCCATCACGACCACCCTTGCCACTTTATGGCGGGTCATCAACACCAATACTTCAAATAAGTACTGATCCGGCGCGACGGTCACCAAATTAAAATGGGCAATCTCATCCACCGGCGATGTTACCGCGCTGCCCTGCAGCACCAGGGCATTGAGCAGATCGGTTTTGGTCACCATCCCCAGGGTGTCCTGGGTCTCTACCAGCAGGCTATCGGCGTGGCTAGCGTTGAGCTGTTTGACCGCGCTGGCTATATCGGTCGTCGCCGCCATTAGCAGCGGCTCTCGCATACACTCGCTCACTTTGGCCAACATAAAGCCCGCCATGGTGACACCCCCTTCGGCGCGCTTTTCGGTCAGCAGACGCGCCTTATGGGTCAGCGACTGGCGAAAGAAATTACTGAAGTCAGGGTAGTGACGACACAGTTGCTGAAACAGCGCTTTGGGCAGTAAGTAACACAGGCACTCCTGCTCAGCTTTAAAGCGGTAGCGGCTTTTACCATTGAGAATACTGATCGCGCCAAACAGATCCCCCGCCGTGTAGTGCCCAATACGCGCGGTAGCCGAGGGCAGCGTGGGGTCGATTTCCGCCACTTCGCCTTTATGAATCAGAAAGACAAACTCACCCGCTTGCCCCGTCTCTAAAATGATTTCGTCACGATCAAAATAGGCAAGGTCAATGCCACGGCGAATGTGCTCACGCCCCTCATCGTCAAGGAGCGTAAACGGCAGCTGGGATAGATCCACATCAACCATGGGGTTTGACCTCATTAAACGGGGCTGCGACTAACCGGTTTTTGCCTTAAGGCAAGCTAGCAGACATAAGAAAAAACAAATAAATATCGTGACTCGATGCTGATCCACATAAACTGAACCACTCCAACGCTTCAGAAAGCAGTTATCGATTATTATATGAAGGTGGCTGTACGGGTATAAAGGATTCACTTCCCAAGTAGCAAGTAGAACCTTGTTATACCTTTAGCTATCACGCTAAGGTCGAAGCGACCTTTGATACGCGACCAAAGTATCGATAGTTAATAACCGCCACTGCCCATTAAACGCAGTACATGTATTTAAAGTAGCCAATAAATGCATTTATTTGCTTACTAGACTATTGTCCCATAGCCCTGCAAACACCTACAAAATTCGCTTAACGGGCGTTTAAAAGCACTCAATTTCAACAACATGCAGCTAGCAAAGAGCCACTTCGCTGTTTATTGATACCAAAGTCTGGGATTTATTTTTTGACGTTTATTGCCCAGTATTAACAATGAGTCATGCAGGGTAATCGCACGTCACTAACTAACTCGACATTTCATATCGAATAATAAGGTGACGTGCCAACAGGAACTGACTCACCACTCCTAACGATTGAGTGGCTTTAGACGTGCGATTGCCCTGATGGGTCACACGCTATTCCTCGTGAACTTTCCCAACCTTAAAAATCACAAGTGGAGAGCAACACAATGGCAGACGACAAAACCAATGCTGCTGAATACTGGAAAGCAAACGTCCGGTTAATTTTCGGATGCCTAGCTGTTTGGGCATTTGTTTCTTACGGATGCGCTATCCTGTTTCGCCCACTGCTCGCCGGTATTCCGGTTGGCGGCACTGATCTTGGCTTCTGGTTTGCACAACAGGGCTCAATCCTAACGTTTATCGTGCTGATCTTCTTCTACGCCTGGAAGATGAATAAGCTCGATAAAAAATTTGGCCTTGGGGAGTAAGCCGGTATGAGCCAGTTTGCAATTAACCTACTGTTCGTCGGCGCCTCCTTTGCCTTGTATATAGGCATTGCGATTTGGGCGCGCGCCGGCTCAACGAAAGACTTCTATGTCGCGGGCGGCGGCGTTCACCCGATCACCAACGGGATGGCGACCGCAGCTGACTGGATGTCAGCGGCATCGTTTATCTCAATGGCGGGTTTGCTGGCCTCTGGTGGCTACGCCAACTCCACCTTCCTGATGGGCTGGACCGGTGGCTACGTTATCCTCGCGATGCTATTAGCCCCTTACCTGCGTAAGTTTGGTAAGTTCACCGTGCCCGACTTCATTGGCGACCGCTTCTACAGCAACACCGCTCGTCTCGTTGCGATCGTGTGCTTAATTGTGGCGTCGGTTACCTACGTTATCGGCCAAATGACCGGTGCGGGCGTTGCGTTCTCGCGCTTCCTTGAAGTCAGCAACACCTGGGGTATCTGGCTAGCCGCGTTGATCGTATTCCTTTACGCCGTATTTGGTGGCATGAAGGGCATCACCTACACCCAGGTGGCGCAATACATTGTTCTGATCATCGCTTACACCATTCCTGCGGTGTTTATTGCCTTCCAACTGACCGGCAATCCGATTCCAATGTTCGGCATGTTCAGCACGCACACCGAATCCGGTATTCCGTTACTAGAAAAACTGGATGACGTTGTCAATGCGCTGGGCTTCCGCGACTACACGGCCGATGTGGATAACAAGCTCAACATGGTGTTGTTCACCCTGTCGCTGATGGTCGGTACTGCCGGTCTTCCCCACGTTATCATTCGCTTCTTCACCGTACCGAAAGTGGCCGACGCGCGTTGGTCTGCTGGTTGGGCGCTGGTGTTCATTGCCCTGCTCTACCTGACCGCACCGGCGGTAGGCTCTATGGCGCGCTTGAACCTGGCGACTACCGTGTATCCGGAGATGGCGGGGCAGGTTGAGAACTACGAAGAGGCTGCGCAAAACCCGATTCTGTACGAAGAGCGTCCAGGCTGGGTCCGCACCTGGGAAGAAACAGGTCTTATCAGCTTCAATGACCTGAACAATGACGGTCGTATCCAGATGTATAACGATGCTACCGACTATTCTGACCGTGGCTGGGAAGGCAACGAGCTAACCGTTAATAACGATATCCTGGTACTCGCCAACCCGGAAATTGCCAACTTGCCCGGCTGGGTCATTGGCTTGATCGCAGCAGGCGGTATCGCCGCGGCGCTGTCTACCGCAGCAGGCTTGCTACTGGCGATCTCTTCGGCGATCAGTCACGATTTGATCAAGACCATGATCAACCCGAAGATTTCCGAAAAAGGCGAAATGTTAGCAGCGCGAATTTCCATGGGCGGCGCGATTCTACTGGCCACCTATCTGGGGCTTAATCCGCCAGGGTTTGCGGCACAAACGGTGGCATTGGCCTTTGGTATCGCCGGTGCATCACTGTTCCCTGCGCTGATGATGGGTATCTTCTCCAAGCGGATGAACAGCCCTGGCGCAGTGTCCGGTATGCTGGCAGGCTTGATTTGTACCCTGCTGTATATCTTCACCTACCTGGGCTGGTTCTTCGTTCCGGACACCAACACACTGGCCAACACGCCGGATAACTGGATCTTCGGTATTTCGCCGCTCTCCTTCGGTGCCGTCGGCGCGATGATCAACTTCGCCGTTGCCTTTGCGGTCTCCAGAGTGACCGCTGCACCGCCACAGGAAATTCAGGATCTGGTGGAAAGCGTTCGCTATCCAAAAGGTGCTGGTGTGGCGATCGATCACTAAGTCATACTCTTTCCTGGCGTTATCGCAGTGCCGTGATATCGCTTAGGAATCGACCTTACCATCGGGCTTCCTTCGGGAGGCCCGATGGCTTTTATAGACGGCTTTTGGAAAGGATATTTTATGATTTGGCATTTGATCGCCGCCGTTTTTGCTGGCCTTGCGGCGGCAGGGATTGGCTTAATACTTCGCACACTGAGCGGTAAGCGACTCCCCAAGTGGATCGTACCGGTCTGCGGTGGGCTGGGCATGTTGGCCTATCAAATACAGGTTGAGTACAGCTGGTTTGAACACAAAAAGGCGCAGCTTCCCGAGACCGCTACGGTCATTTCCACCGAAAGTGGCACGGCGGTATGGCGCCCATGGACTTTTGCCATTCCCATGACCACCAAGTTCAGCATGATCGATAGTGAAAATATTCGCATGAGCGAGCAGGATGGCGCCCGTTTGGCGGAATTTATCCTGTATCAGTTTGAGCGTCATCACACCGATATTTTGATCACCCAACCCTATCTGCTCAACTGTGATAACCGTGAGCTAGTGCCGCTGGATCAAGACTCCCGCGAGCCTATTCTGGAAAAGATTCGCACGCTGCGCGAAACCTCACCACTACTCAACAACGTTTGCCCAGCGTCAAATAAATAAACAAATACAGCCCGTAGTATAAACAAGCCGAGGGAATGGTCGTACAGACCCCTCCATTTCGCCTAGAATGAAGCCTTTTTATTAGCATATGTTGAGTGGGTCGCACACTCTGGCGGGGAGAAAGGCATGTTTCACGGCGGGCTACTGGTAGCGGTTTCGCTACTCTATATTGCCGTTCTATTCGGCATCGCTTGGTACGGTGATCGCCGTGCACGCACCCACGGCGCCACCCGTCGGCGCCCGATCATCTATAGCTTAGCGCTGGCCATTTACTGCACTTCATGGACCTTTTATGGCGCGGTCGGCCAGGCAGCGACCGCAGGCTGGTCATTTGCGAGCATCTTCGTTGGCCCTATCCTGACGTTTTTGCTGTTTTGGCCAGTGTTGGCCAAGATGATTCGCGTTGCCAAGCACCAGAACGTCACGTCGATTGCTGACTTTATCGCCTCCCGTTACGGTAAAACCCAGTCATTAGCCGCCTTTGCCAGCTTGGTGGCCCTTGTCGGCACCCTGCCCTACATCGCGCTACAGCTAAAAGCGGTTTCCACCACCTTTAGCGTGCTCACCGACGCCTCCGATGTCACCCATACGCCGCTGTTTGGTGATACGGCCTTCTATGTGGCCATTGTGATGGCGATTTTTGCGATTCTCTTCGGCACCCGGCATACCGATGCCACCGAACACCATGAAGGTTTAATCCACGCCGTAGCGTTTGAATCGTTGGTCAAGCTGCTGGCCTTCGTAATACTCGGCGCCTTTGTCACCTGGGGTATGTTTGATGGCCTGGGTGAGCTGATGGGGCACGCTGAAAGCCAGCTCGAACTCCAGCGCCAGTTAGCCAACCAGGATTTTGGCCAGAGCTTCTGGGCGCAAACGCTGCTCGCCATGCTGGCTATTCTGTGTCTGCCCCGCCAGTTCCATGTGGCAGTGGTGGAAAACATTCACCCTGACGACGCTACCAAAGCGCGCTGGCTGTTCCCGCTCTACCTGCTGGCCATTGCCTTCTTTGTGGTACCACTGGCCGCCGCTGGGCTGCTGCTGTTTTCCGAAAGCGGCGTAGAGCCCGATACTTACGTACTGGCGCTCTCCATGGCTTCTGGCCATCAGTGGCTGACTCTGCTTACCTTTATCGGCGGTTTCTCGGCCGCGACCGGCATGGTGATTGTCGCCGCGGTGGCGGTGTCGATCATGATCTCCAACGAGATCGTTATTCCGGCACTGTTCCGGTTGCGCTGGTTTGATACCAAGGCGCGGGATTATGGCCGCTTAGTACTGCGTGCGCGGCGGTTGACCATCGTGGCCGTATTGGCCATGGCCTATGGATTTTACCAACTGATTGCCGAGTTCACCTCGCTGGCCTCGATCGGCATGCTGTCGTTTGCCGCCGCTGCCCAGTTTGCCCCGGCGGTGATTGGGGGGCTTTACTGGAAGCGCGGTAATCGCCTCGGGGTCATTGTCGGCATGAACGCTGGCTTTGCCATCTGGGTCTATAGCCTGCTGATGCCGGCCATGGTCAATGCCGGGGTGCTGCCCACCGGCTGGCTTGACGGTGGGCCCCTAGGGCTTAACTGGCTATCACCCACAGCGCTATTTGGCCTCAACTTGGGTGACAGCTTTACCCACGGCGTAATGCTGTCACTGGGAGTAAACCTGTTCTGCTACATTTTTGTATCCCAGGTTACTTCGCAGCGGGTGGTTGAGCGCATTCAGGCCTCGCTGTTTGTGGACAGCGTGGAGACGCGTCAAACCTCGGTTAACCGTCCCTGGACCGGCGCCACCACGGTGGGCGACTTAAAAGTGCTTTGTGAGCGCTTCCTGGGTGCTGGCCAGGTAGACCGCGCCTTTGAAGACTACGCCCGCCGGGTAGGGAAGCCGCTCGACAACGGCACCCGCGCCTCAATTGATATTATCCAGTTCACCGAACGCTTCCTGGCCTCGGTGCTGGGCGCTTCATCAGCGCGGATCGTGGTTAACTCGGCGCTTCAAGGGCGCGGCATCGGCATCTCGGATGTGATCTCGATTGTCGATGAAGCCTCCCAGGTATTGGAATTCAACCGGGCTCTGTTGCAGGCCACTATCGAAAATATTAACCAGGGCATCAGCGTGGTTGATCAGAACCTGCGCCTGGTAGTGTGGAACCAGCGCTATCTGGAGCTATTCCGCTTCCCTGACCACTTGATTCGCGTTGGCGCTCCCATCGACCGTATCTTCCGCTACAACGCCCACAACGGCGAGTATGGCCCCGGAGACCCGGAAGAGCATGTGCAACTACTACTCGACAATATTCGCGAAGGCCAACCCCACCGCTACGTGCGCTACCGCCAGGATGGCAGCGTGCTGGAAGTCCAGGGCAACCCCATGCCCGGCGGCGGCTTTGTGTATACCTATCAGGATATTACCCAGCAAAAGCGGATCGAAGAGGCGCTGATCCGTTCAGAAAACAATATCCGTATCTACACCGACAACGTGCCCGCGCTGATTGCCTACTTCGACAAAGAGTGCCGCTACCTATTTACTAACCGCGCTTACGAGCAAGTGTTCAATATTGACCGCAATGCGGTGATTGGCCGCCGCTTTGAAGACGTGCTGCAGGTAAAGCAGGCGGAAGAGCGCGTGCCATGGGTCGCGCGCGCCTTAAAAGGCGAGCGGGTGAGTTTTGAGGTCTCACTGCGAGTGAATGAGGCCATGCGCTATATGCTGGTCACTTACACACCGCACTTTGGTGATAGCCAGGCGATTCTGGGTTTCTTTGCTCTTTATCAAGATATTACCGAACGCCGCCAGGCGGAGATTGCCCTTAAAGAGACCAACGAAACCCTGGAAGAGCGGGTACGCGAACGCACCCAGGCACTCTCTGAAGCCAACGCGGCGCTGCGCCAAGAGAACCGGGTGCGTGCTGAAGCAGAGCTCGCCCTGCGCCAAGCCAAGCAATTGGCAGAGGATGCCAACGCCTCTAAGACGCGCTTTTTGGCCGCCGCAAGCCACGACCTGCTGCAGCCGCTCAACGCCGCACGGCTATTTACCTCCGCGCTGATGCAGAACGTGACCACCACCGATACCCAGCGCATCGTGGGCCATATCGATAACTCGCTACAGGCCGCCGAGGAGCTGCTGAGCACCCTGCTGGATATCTCCAAGCTGGACGCAGGTGCCTTAACGCCGCGGCGCAGTCACTTTGCCCTGGCGGATATCATTCGCCCGCTACGCGCCGAGTTTGAGGTGATGGCGGATGATCGGGGACTGGATTTAGAAGTGGTACCCACCCAGCTTTGGGTCGACTCAGATCCCCAGATGCTGCGCCGCATTGTGCAGAACTTCCTCTCCAACGCCATTCGCTATACCCAAGAGGGGCGCGTACTGCTGGGCTGTCGCCGCCAAAATGGCTGGCTGTCCATTGAAGTGTGGGACAGTGGCCCGGGCATTCCCGAATCCAAACTGACTGAGATTTTCCAGGAATTCCGCCGCTTGGATCAGGTCTCCCGCCATAAAGAGAGTGAAAAAGGCCTGGGGCTGGGGCTGTCGATTGCCGACCGTATGAGCCGGGTGCTGGACCACCCCATTAAAGTACGTTCGACGGTAGGCAAAGGCGCTGTTTTCTCGGTGAGTGTGCCGATTGTGACCGCCAGTGAGGCGAGCAGCGCCGAGCTCGAGCCCCAGGGCCGACGGGGCAGCCATAAGCTGAGCGGTACGCGAATTGTGTGTATCGACAACGAGACACTGATTTTGGAAGGCATGACCGCCATGCTGAGCGGTTGGGGCTGCGAGGTATTTACCGCCACCAGTATCGGCGGGGCTAAATCGATCCTGCGCAATATGGATGGTGACCCGGACGCTATTCTGGCGGACTATCACCTGGATAACGAAGTCACCGGATTAATGGCGTTAGAAGCGCTCAGCGAGCGTTTTGAGGGGGCGGTACCGGGGATTGTGATTACCGCTGACCGTACCGAAGCAGTGGCTGAAGAGATTAAGCGCGCGGGCTACCAACTGCTGCTCAAGCCCGTTAAACCAGCGGCACTGCGGGCGCTACTGACGCGCACTTTACAGGCCAATCGCGCGGCGCGTTAAGCGCCGCAGATGGTGGTTTTATCAAGCGGTGAATAAAGGACGTCCTTACGAAACCACTTTTGGCGGTTCGACTTCCAGCTTCTGGGCAGCAATCACTGCCTGGGTGCGGGAGTGAACGCCCAGCTTGCGTAGAATCGCGGTCACGTGAGCCTTTATGGTCGCTTCAGAGACGCTCAGTTCATAAGCGATCTGTTTATTCAGCAGGCCTTCGGTGAGCATATTCAAAACGCGGAACTGCTGGGGCGTTAGCGATGCAATCGCCTCAGCAAAGCGCGACTCCTCTTCGCTAGTCTCTTCCAGCACGTTGGCCAACGCCTCTGGCAACCACACTTCGCCCTGCAGGATTTCACCTACGGCCTCAGCAATTAGTTGTAGCGACGATGATTTAGGGATAAAACCCGACGCGCCGTAGTCAATAGCACGACGGACCACATAGGGCTCATCGCTGCCTGATACTACCGCCACGGGAATATCGGGCATTTGACCACGCAGTTGGATCAAGCCCGAGAAGCCGTGGGCTCCCGGCATATGCAGATCGAGCAGAATCAAGTCGGCATCAGGATGGCGATTCACCACGTCAGTGGTGGCTTCCATGGTATCCGCTTCGACAATTTCCGCCTGGGGGGCCAACTGGCGTAACGCTTGGGTCAGCGCTGCACGAAACAGCGGGTGATCGTCAGCGACGATAAACTTATGAGCTACTGCCATGGATATTCCTCCGGTTCCTCGAGCAGCGGGGTTGTCTGCCGCCGCGACGCTAGGCTCTTACGGTTGTGAAGCATGGTACCCCATGGGCTTCATCATGCCCAAGCATCACATGCACAATTTATAATAGATAGTTCATACAAATAAAACGCGTGTCTATAAACGCATATTTATAAACACGTATCTATAAACACAGCCGTGCCGACCTACTCGGGTCGGCACGGCTTTTTCAAGGGCCTTTGCGGCTAAACAGCCTAGATCGATGTCGCCACTATTGATTGACGCGATGCTCAATCAGCTCATCGACCACAGACGGATCCGCCAGCGTACTGGTATCGCCCAAGCCATCACACTCGTTAGCGGCAATCTTGCGCAGAATACGACGCATGATTTTACCCGAGCGGGTTTTCGGCAAACCTGGCGCCCACTGAATGACATCCGGCGAGGCAATCGGGCCAATATCTTTGCGTACCCACTGGGTCAGCTCTTTTTTGAGCTCGTCGGATTCCTCAATACCGTCGTTCAGGGTGACATAGATATAGATGCCTTGTCCCTTAATATCGTGCGGGAAGCCAACAACGGCTGCCTCAGCAACAGCACTGTGCGCCACCAGCGAGGACTCTATTTCGGCGGTACCCATGCGGTGACCGGACACGTTCAGAACATCATCCACACGGCCAGTGATCCAGTAGTAACCATCCTCATCGCGACGACAGCCGTCACCGGTGAAGTACATACCGTCGTAGGTCGAGAAGTAGGTCTGAGTATAGCGTTCGTGATCACCCCAAATAGAGCGCGCCTGCCCCGGCCAGGCGTCAAGAAGCACCAGATTACCTTCAGTGGCACCTTCCAGGATATTGCCTTCGTTATCCACCAGAGCAGGCTTCACACCAAAGAAAGGAACCGTCGCAGAACCCGGTTTAAGCGGCGTAGCGCCCGGCAGCGGCGCAATCATGATGCCGCCAGTTTCAGTTTGCCACCAGGTATCCACAATCGGGCATTTTTCGTTGCCGATAACGCGGTAGAACCACTCCCAGGCTTCCGGGTTAATCGGCTCGCCCACGGAGCCTAGCAGACGCAGGCTATCTCGCTTGCTCGAATCCATGACGTTATCGCCATGAGCCATCAATGCTCGTACAGCGGTGGGCGCAGTATAGAGAATATTAACGTTGTGCTTATCAACGATATCGCCCAGTCGGCCATGGGTCGGATAGCTGGGAACGCCTTCAAACATCAAGGTGGTCGCGCCGTTCGCCAAGGGGCCATAAACAATATAGCTATGCCCGGTGACCCAGCCAACATCCGCGGTACACCAGTAAATCTCACCCTCTTGATAGTCGAACACGTACTGGTGAGTCATGGCAGCGTAAGTCAGGTAGCCGCCGGTGGTGTGCTTCAGGCCTTTAGGCGCACCGGTAGAGCCAGAGGTGTAGAGAATAAACAACGGGTCTTCGGCGCCCATGGCTTCGGCTTCACACTCGCTGGACTGCTTGTCGACCAGCTCGTCAAACCAGACATCGCGGCCATCTTTCCACTCAATCTCACCGCCGGTGCGCTTCACCACCAGAACGTTTTTGCACACGTCGGTGCCTTCGCGGGTTAGCGCGGCGTCCACGTTCTCTTTCAGCGGTACATGCTTGCCACCGCGCACCGACTCATCGGCGGTAATCACTAGTTTGGAGTCGGCGCCGATAACACGCTGGGCAACGGCGTCCGGCGAGAAGCCGCCAAAGACAACCGAGTGAACGGCCCCGATACGCGCACAGGCAAGCATCGCCATGGCTGCCTCGGGAATCATCGGCATATACAGCGTAACGGTATCGCCTTTACCGATGCCCAATTCTTTCAGCGCGTTGGCCAACTGATTTGTACGTGCGTACAACTCACGGTAAGTAATGTGTTTGGAGTCATCGGGATTGTCGCCTTCCCAAATAATCGCCGTTTGATCGCCGCGCTTGTCCAGATGGCGGTCAAGACAGTT
This sequence comes from Halomonas sp. AOP13-D3-9, assembly GCF_052379125.1. Taxonomy (NCBI): domain Bacteria; kingdom Pseudomonadati; phylum Pseudomonadota; class Gammaproteobacteria; order Oceanospirillales; family Halomonadaceae; genus Halomonas; species Halomonas sp. AOP13-D3-9. Next base: position 165,697 of record NZ_JBQSYH010000003.1, read on the forward strand.
GGCGCTGACGTTAAGCAGGCCATCCTCAAACCAGCGAATATCGACATTGTCACGCGCAAAGGAGGTGTTTTTGATTTTAGTGGGCGCTTTAATCCAGTCCAGACGCTTGGCCTGCTCAGCCCAGAAGCCTTCCGGGTCGTCCATCGACTGCTGATACATAGCCTCATATTTGGCTTTATCGGCCCAGGCATTGGCGGCGAAATCGTCGCGCACCGGATAGACGTTCTGTTGATCGCTCATAAAATTGCCTCTGTCCGTGAAAATGCACTCTCTAAGAAATTGTAGTCGATACGGTTATTTATGGGCTTATTGGCCATTATCGGGTGTATCGACTGCCATTAATGTTCCCCTAGCATAAACCTCCTCGCGCGGGCTTCCCTTTAGACATTGGTATTATCATTTTTTATTTAAAAAACAAACATTTATACTCGACTCACGAGACAACTTCAGGCCTGTAGACCAAGGTCTTAGCGCAGTGTCGACAGCGGTAGCGACGCCCATTTACCACTAAAGCATGACGCCGCGGGGTAAATTGATGAAAGCGGCAATCACACTGGTAACGATAAGGTGCGGACTGCGCCTGCTTAATGTCAAACCGGTGAGTCACGCTGGGCACTAGGCCGAACAGATCGCGCATTACCGTTTTCCACTCGCGGCCGTGGGGTTTCAGGCGCGGGCCATTGTCCAAATGGAACACCAACCAGTGGGCCATTTCATGGGGAATCACCTCGTCAAAAAACGCTACGCGGTTTTCATTCAGCAGCACCGGGTTTAAGCGTAAGCCACCATGCCCCAGGTGGGCCTGACCAGCCGACGCGCCGCGTAGGTTAAACCACACTTTGGGCGCTGGCAGCGCAGGGCTCACTTCACAGCAGCGCTGCCACGCCTGTTCGACGCGCGTCCGCGCGGCCCGGTGTAACGCTGTTTCCGACATGGCGGCCAAATCAGCGGCGGGCCAAGGGGGCAGTGGTAATGTCTTCATTAGTGATAAACTAGCCGTTAAAGATAACCATTGATGAACGATTGTATAGATGAGGCTTTACCCATGGCAGAGCGCAGTGACACGCCCGACACCAACACGCCCCCGCAGCCACTGCTTGAGGATGAGCAGTTGGATAGACTGGACGACTTCCTCGACTCTGATCAAGTCGATGAAGACGCCCTTGACCTGATCTCCGCCCATGGCTTTTTAGTGGCGCTTGCGGTGGCGCCTAGCGAAGTGCCGCCTACCCAGTGGCTGGCGGAGTTGTTTCAGGGCGAGCCACGCTATGCCGATGATAGCGAGCGTGATGAGATTATCTCCCTGCTCACGCTGCTGCGTGATAACGCGGTGGCAGTACTCGAGCAAGGCGGCTTACCGGAACTCCCCTTTGAGCTAACGCTAGGCGGTGAATCCGCCGAAGACACCCCCATTGGCGATTGGTGTGCAGGCTTTATGGAGGGCGTCTTCAGCGACGAGAGCGCATGGTTCCAGGACGATGAAGAGGCCGCCGCCACGCTGCTGCTGCCATTTATGCTGCTCTCTGGTCTATTCGACGACGAGCCGGATATGGCCGAGCTGGCGAAAGATCAAACGCGCCAAGAGTCGCTGGTGGTGCAGTTGCCGGAACTGGTGTTGGATCTTTACCTGCACTACCGCGTACCGCCGGAAACCCCCAAACCCAAACCGCGTAAAAAAACGCCGGCAAAAGGTAAAAAGCGCTAGGCACTTTTTTAGAGCAACGTTACTTAAGCCGCGTCACGATGGCATCCAGCACGCCATAGAGCCACTCACGGGCGCGCTGGCCCCATGGCCGAGCCGCCCAAGCCGCGGCGTCTACCTCCTCGCTGGCGGCAAAGTTACGCTCAAACAGCTCGCGTACGTCGGCTGCGAGCTGCGGATCCTTCGCCTCTTGGTTGGCTTCTAGATTCCAGTGCAAATTCCAGTGGTCAAAATTACACGAACCGATGCTCACCCACTCATCGGCAAGCACAAACTTGGCGTGGATAAAGGTCGGCTGAAACTCAAAAATGCGCACCCCAGCCTTGAGCATGGTGTGATAAAAGCGCTGCCCGGCAAAACGCACACTGGGATGGTCATGCTTGGCCCCCGGCAGCAATAAACGCACGTCAATCCCGCGACGAGCCGCCTTAATCAAGCGTCGACGCAGGGCAAAGGTGGGCACAAAATAGGGCGTACACAGCCAGAGACGCTGCTCGACCTGGCTGACACGGAGGTGCAGCGAGTGGCGAATTGCTTGATAACGGTAGCCACGGGCTGACATTGCCCGCCCCGGCACGCCATTGGCCAGCGCTTTAGGCTCGCGGCGCTCTGGGAGAGCCACCGCCCGGCCATCGCCCTTCTCCCCGCGGGTCAGCCGCGAGTGCCACAGGCGACGAAACAGCAGCTCCCAATCGGCCACCACCGGGCCTTCAATACGCAGCGCAATTTCGTACCAGGCGTTGAGAAACTCATCCACCGCGCCAAAGCCGCCGGTAAACGCAAGCTCACCATCGATAACCACTATTTTACGGTGATCACGGCTCAGGTTACGCGCTAAAGAGTGAAAACCAATGGGGTTAAAAAAGCGCAATTGCACGCCGCCGTGCAGCAGCTTTAGACGATCAGCGCTGGAGAGACCCATCGCGCCATAGCCATCCAGCAGCAAGCAGACGCAGACCCCGCGCTGGGCAGCCTCCATCAGCACATCGCTGACTTGCTCTGCCAGCTCCCCCGACTCCATCAAGTAGAGCTCTACCAACACATAGTGCCGCGCGGCATGCACCGCTTCAAACATAGCGGGTAGAAAGCGTGTGGCCTCCGGTAGCAACGTAAATCGATTACCTTCTCGCCACGCGTTCTGCATGGATGCTCCTTGCGTTAGCGCTAATAAGCGAGCCGATTAACGCACTAATGAACGATGGACATACAAATCATAACGGCTGGTTTTACCCTCAAGGGTATGCTGCGGTGCTGGACCCGCAATAGGCGGCGCTTTACGGGGGCGCTTTACCACCACGCGATGCGTCGCCACATCCAGCGCCGCTTCCAGCAGGCGTGGGGCATCGTCGTCATCACCGGCCAACTCGCGAAACAGGCGCATCTCTTTTTTCACCAGCGCCGATTTTTCACGATGGGGAAACATCGGATCCAGATGTATCACCTGCGGCGTAAAGTCAGCACTGGCGACAAGCTCCGCCAAGGTTTGAGCGGCATCGCCGTGACGCAGCGTCATGCGGGCGGCAATATCCGCCGTATCGCTATGTCTGTAGGCACGCTTCAAGCCATCCTTCAACAGCGCCGCAATCGCCGCGACTCTCTCAATTAACAACACCTGGGCGCCTAGGCTGGCCAATACAAAGGCATCACGCCCCAGCCCTGCCGTTGCATCAACGATACTGGGCGTCACTCCCTTGGCAAGCCCACAGGCCTTAGCAATTAGCTGGCCACGGCCACCGCCGAAGCGGCGCCGATGAGCCGCTTTGCCCGCCGCAAAATCAACGCTGAGTGGCTTGCCGTAGCGCTTCTCATCACCGATCAGCACTAACCCTTGATCGCGCTGCTCTAAACGCAGGTCGTCTGGTAGAACAATGCCTTCAACGTCGTTCTCAACGAGGCTCTCAACATAGCGTTCTACAAAACTCATGCAGGCTTTTTCCAGGCCACGTCGTTGCGCAGATAAACCGGCTGAACCAGATGCGCGGCTTGCCCCAGCCCAGCGGCAAAATCACGCGCCGCCAGCCACGCCATCTCTTCGGCGCGGGGCTCTAAATCATCCAAATGTTGGGGCATGCTGAGCTGTACGTCGACAGTGAAGCGTTCCCACAGCGTAAAGCCACTGCCCACACCGACCCAGTCGGTTTCATCGCCCGGCAGGCGCAGCGCCTCAGGGGCGAGCACCGCCTCCGCACTCATCGGCGTAATGGTATCTTTAAGGCAGTGCCACGTTGCAGCGTATACCTCGCCCATTCGGGCGTCTAAGGCAGTCACTACGTGGCGTAGGTGATAGCGCCGGTGGGCCTGCAGCGCTAACGCTTCCAAGGTAGACACTCCCAACAATGGGCAGTCGAGGCCAAACGCCAGCCCTTGAGCGGCTCCCGCCGCTATACGCAGGCCGGTAAACGATCCAGGGCCTCGACCAAAGGCCACAGCGTCAAGCTGGGAGGGCGTTAGCTGTGCGTCGGCCAGCACTTCATCCACCATCGGCAGCAGCCGACGAGTGTGCGCACGGGGTGTCATCTCAAAGCGCGCCAGGCACTCGGTGCCCGCGTCGTCTTGGCGCAGCAAGGCTGCAGAGCAGGCGCTTGAAGAGGCGTCCAGGGCAAGCAGGTGTAACGGCATAGCAAATGGCCACTCGAAAGAAAGATTGCGGCATTATACCTTTGTCACGCTAACACGACGATGGCCCGCTTAATGCGGGCCATCGGCAAAGGCGAAAAACGTTTCTAGTCAGCTAAGCGTTTTTATCAGTTAAGGGCTCTTATTAACTCAGGGCCTCTTTTACCTGGCGGGTAATATCCGTCACGCTGCCTACGCCTTCGATGCGATGGTACTGGGGGGCGCTCTGGGGGTCTTGCTCGGCCCACTGCTGATAGTAATCAACCAGCGGCGCGGTCTGGTCGTGATAAACCGACAGGCGATTGCGCACCGTGGACTCTTGGTCGTCTTCACGCTGAATAAGCGTTTCACCGGTCACATCGTCTTTGCCCGGCTCTTTGGGCGGATTGTGGTCTACGTGATAAACCCGGCCCGATGCCTGATGCACACGGCGACCTGCCAAGCGGCTGACGATCTCTTCGTCGGGCACAGCAATTTCCACCACGTGATCCAACTTAACGCCGCCCTCTTTCATGGCGTCGGCCTGGGGAATAGTGCGTGGAAAACCATCGAACAGAAAGCCATTTTCGCAGTCGGGCTGGCTGATGCGTTCTTTGACCAGGTCGATGATGATGTCGTCAGACACCAGACCACCCGTGTTCATGATCTCTTTTACTTTCAGGCCCAGCTCAGTGCCATCTTTAATGGCCGTGCGCAGCATATCCCCGGTGGAAATCTGAGGAATCTTAAATTGCTCGCAAATAAACTGAGCTTGAGTCCCCTTCCCCGCGCCGGGGGCACCCAACAGGATTAAACGCATGGCACTGCTCCTTGAAGTTCTTGGTATGAAAAAGCGTATGAAAAATGAGTATGCAAATTCTGTTAACCGACAATAACCGCGCCTCTCAGGCGACACAACTCCCCAAAAGCCTGAGAGACCCGCTTTTATTTCAATTTTTTTAAATTAAAACAGCCAAATGCCCTAAATCTACCACTTTGGTCGCCCTGCGAGAGGTTGAGGCAGCCTTTAAGTTGAGTAAACACAAGCGGCGCCCCGAGGGGCGCCGCTTGTGAAAGCACATCGCTACCCACTACAGCAGTAAGCGACGAATATCGGTCAGCACATCGGCCAGGAAGGCGGTAAAGCGTGCCGCGTCGGCGCCATTGATCGCCCGGTGATCGTAGGAGAGCGATAGCGGCATCATCAAGCGCGGCTGGAAGGCGCTGCCATCCCATACCGGCTTCATCTGCGCTTTCGAGACACCCAAAATAGCCACTTCCGGCGCGTTGACGATCGGGGTAAACGCTGTGCCACCAATCGAACCGAGGCTCGAAATAGTGAAGCAGCCACCGGTCATCTCGTCGCGCTTGAGCTTTTTGGTCTGGGCTTTCTTGCCTAGCTCCGCCATCTCCTTGGCAATCTCGATCAAGGACTTTGTATCGGCGTTGCGCACTACCGGCACCATCAGACCATCGGGCGTATCCACAGCAATACCGATATGGACATAGTTCTTCCATACCAGGGTTTCACCGTCACCCTTCAAGCTGACGTTGAACTGCGGGAATTTACGCAGCGCAAAGGCGCAGGCTTTAACCATAAACGGCAGCGGCGTCAACTTGGCCCCCTGGGCTTCCGCTTCGGCCTTCATCGCCTTGCGGAAAGCTTCCAGCTCGGTGATGTCCGCTTCGTCGAACTGGGTGACGTGGGGCACATTGAGCCAGCTGCGGTGCAGGTTGGTCGCGCCCATCTTGAGCAGACGCCCCATGGGCTTCTCTTCCACTTCACCAAACTGGCTGAAGTCGACTTCCGGAATGGGCGGAATACCCGCACCGCCGGTAGCCGCGGCTGCCGCGCCTGGCTGGGCTTTGCCCTGATTGGCAATCGCCTGCTTCACGTAGGACTGCACGTCCTCTTTGAGCACGCGATCTTTCGGGCCGCTGGGCTTCACCAGCCCCAAGTCGACGCCCAGCTCGCGGGCCAGCATACGCACCGCGGGACCGGCGTGAACCAGCTTGCCATCACGGGGCTTATGGGCCGCCATCTGGGCTTCTGGACTGGGCGTGCCCGCCGGAGACTCAGTGGCCTTGGCCTCTTTTTTAGGTTCGGATTTTTCGGGCGCCGCTTTTTTCGGTGCGGCTTGCTTGCTCTTAGCACCCGCCACTTCCATATAGCCGATCACATCGCCTTCGGAAACGGTGTCGCCCTCTTTAACAGTTAGCTCAAGGAGCTTACCTTTAAAGGGGCTAGGCACGTCCATAGAGGCCTTGTCGGACTCCAGGGTAATCAGCGGATCTTCTTCGTTGATTTCGTCGCCTGCCGCTACGCCAATCTCGATAATCGGCACGTCAGAAGCACCGGAAAGATCCGGCACGCGAATCTCTTTGCGCGCAGGCGATTCGCTGGCGGCTTCTTCTGGCTCGTCATCCTGCTCAGCCGCCGCTTCCGGCTCGCTGCTGGTTTGACTGGATGCCTGGTCGTCAGCAGCGTCTTCGCTGTCATCGCCTTCGCCAAGGATCTCCATCTGGCCGATCACATCGCCTTCCGAGACCGTGTCACCCTCTTTCACGGTAAAGCTAACGATCTTGCCGCTATGGGGGCTGGGCACGTCCATGGAGGCTTTGTCAGACTCCAGGGTGATCAGGGTGTCTTCGGCCTCGACCTCATCGCCTTCGCTAACGGCGACTTCGATAATTTCGACGCTGTCCGAGCCGCCGAGATCCGGCACTTTAATATCAACCGTCTGCTTACCACCCGCTGATTTTTTAGCCGCGGGCTTCTGCTCTTGAGACGGCTCTGCCGGCTTATCTTGTTTCGCTGGAGCTTCCTCAGGCTGGCTCTCCGACGAACTCTCTTGCTGCTCGTCGCCGCCACCTTCCACTTCCAGCTCAACGATATCGTCCCCTTCGGAGACGCTATCGCCTTCTTTGACCAGCACTTTCAGTACTTTGCCGCCTTTCGGGGCCGGTACATCCATGCTGGCTTTGTCGGATTCCAGCGTGATTAGGGTGTCTTCCGCTTCGATGACGTCGCCTTCTGACACCGCAATCTCGATGATTTCGACATCGGTATCGCCGCCGATATCGGGAACTTTGATGATTTCGCTACTCAAGGTCGCGCTCCTTCCAAATCGGATCGAGCCGGTGGGCAAGCGCCCACCGGTCAGCGGTTTAGCTAGTCAGCGGGTTAGGCTTATGGGCATCAATGCCGTACTTCTTAAGCGCTTCACCAACCTGCTTGCGATCAATCTCACCACGTTCAGCCAGCGCACGCAGCGCCGCCACGGTAACGAAGTAGCGATCTACTTCGAAGAAGTAACGCAGCTTCTCACGGGTATCGGAACGGCCAAAACCATCGGTACCCAGTACAGTGTAGTCACCCGGCACCCAGGCGCGCACTTGATCGGCATACAGCTTCATGTAGTCGGTCGAGGCGATAATCGGGCCGTCGCGCCCTTCCAGGCACTTGGTGACGTGGGGCTTATTGGCCTCGGCCTCTGGGCTTAGGAAGGCTTCACGATCCAACAGCAGCGCTTCACGACGCAGCTCGTTAAAGCTGGTCACGCTCCAGATGTCGGCGCCAATGCCCCAATCGTTCTCGAGCAACTCAGCGGCGGCTTCCACTTCACGCAGGATAGTGCCCGAGCCCAGCAGTTGCACACGGCCTTTGTCGCCCTTGGTTTCGCGTAGCAGGTACATGCCTTTGACGATATCGTCGGCAGGTACGTTTTCTAGCGCCGGGTGCTCGTAGTTCTCGTTCATCACCGTCAGGTAGTAGAAGCAGTTCTCCTTATCGGTGAACATACGCTTCAGGCCATCCTGCATGATGACCGCCACTTCATGGGCGTAGGTCGGATCGTAGCTGCGGCAGTTGGGAATGGTGGATGCCTGAATCAGGCTGTGACCATCCTGGTGCTGCAAGCCTTCGCCGTTAAGGGTGGTACGCCCCGCGGTGCCGCCGACCATAAAGCCGCGCGCCTGTAGGTCGCCAGCCGCCCAAGCCAAGTCACCAATGCGCTGGAAGCCAAACATCGAGTAGTAGATGTAGAACGGCAGTAGCGTGACGTTGTTGTTGCTGTAGGAGGTCGCCGCGGCGATCCAGGCCGACATCGCGCCCGCTTCGGTAATGCCCTCTTCAAGGATCTGACCTTTCTGATCCTCGCGGTAGAACATGATCTGGCCTTTATCGACCGGCTCGTACTTCTGGCCTTCCGAGGTGTAGATACCCAACTGACGGAACATGCCTTCCATACCGAAGGTGCGCGCCTCATCGGGGATAATCGGCACGACTTTCTTGCCCAACTGCTTATCTTTCACCAGACCATTGAGGACGCGTACAAACGCCATAGTGGTGGAGACTTCACGTCCTTTCGAGCCACCCATTTGCGAGGCAAAGGTTTTGTCTTCGAGGCTAGGAATCTCCAGGGCCTCAAAGTCGCTCTGGCGGCTGGGCAAGTAACCACCCAGTCGCTCGCGCTGCAGGTGCATATACTTGAGCTCGGGAGAGTCGTCTTCCGGCTTGTAGTAGGGTACGTCTTTGAGCTGTTCATCGGTAATCGGAATGCCGAAGCGGTCACGGAAAGTCTTCAGCGCCTCGTATTCCATGCTCTTGACCTGGTGCGCTTCGTTGGCGGCTTCGCCATCGCCACTACCCATGCCGTAGCCTTTAACGGTGTGCGCCAGGATGACCGTGGGCTTGCCGTTAGAGGTGTTTACCGCCTCGTGGTAGGCCGCGTAAACCTTGAACGGGTCGTGGCCACCGCGGTTGAGCTTCCAGATATCTTCGTCAGAGAGGTCGTTGACCATCGCCTCGGTTTCTGGGTACTTACCAAAGAAGTGCTCGCGGGTGTAAGCGCCACCGTTGGCCTTGTAGTTCTGGTACTCGCCGTCGACCGCTTCGTCCATACGCTTCTGAAGGATGCCTTTCTTATCCTTCTCGAACAGCGGATCCCAGTGACGGCCCCAAACAACTTTGATGACGTTCCAGCCAGCCCCGCGGAAGACGCCTTCGAACTCGTCCATGACGCGGGAGTTGCCGCGTACCGGACCGTCAAGGCGCTGCAGGTTGCAGTTGATAACGAAGATCAGGTTGTCGAGGTTTTCACGACCGGCCAGTGAAATGGCACCCAGGGATTCCGGCTCGTCACACTCACCGTCGCCCATGAAGCACCAGATCTTGCGGTCATACATATCCTTCAGCTCACGGTGATGCAGGTACTTCATCACGTGGGCTTGATAGATCGCTTGAATCGGCCCGAGACCCATGGAGACCGTGGGGAACTGCCAGTAGTCCGGCATCAGCCAGGGGTGCGGGTAGGAGGAAAGACCGCCGCCATCAACTTCTTGGCGGAATTTATCCATCTGCTCTTCGCTCAGACGGCCTTCCAGGAATGAACGGGCATAAATGCCTGGCGCCACATGGCCTTGGATATAAATCAGGTCACCGGCAAAATCACCCTGAGGCGCACGGAAGAAGTGGTTAAAGCCCACGTCATACAGCGTTGCCGAGGACATAAAGCTGGCAATGTGGCCACCCAGGCCGGGCTTGGCACGGTTATTACGAATCACCTGCGCAATGGCGTTATAACGGATCAAAGAGCGGATACGGCGCTCCATGAACAGGTCGCCAGGCATCGGCGCTTCGCGGTGAACCGGGATCGTATTACGGTGCGGGGTTGTCACCGAGAAGGGCACCTTCATGCCGTCCCGGCGCAGGCGATCCGCCAGGCGGGTCATCAGGTAGCGGGCACGATCTTCGCCCTCACGATCCAATACCGATTCCAGGGAATCAATCCATTCCGTGGTTTCGATCGGATCGAGATCTTCTCTTGTCTCCAGACTCATAGAGGTCTCTCCGAATGACGATAAATGACAATAATCCCCGCTACCCGAAGGGCCTGGGACGGCGGTGTGGAACTCCACCACTCGCCAATATTCAGCCGGTGATTAAACGCCGGATAGGGGTTTTAGCTCTACATTCAATAAGCTACGTACTTATTGATGTAGTAAAGCTACACAATTTTGTTAAAAGTTAGCCTTTTGTATAGGGGAAGATACCTCAAAGTCGCCACGCTGCCAATTCTGTCGCAGCGGAAAAGCCTATCGAAAACAAACTATTGCACTGCAACATAAGCAATACATAGAGCAGTTTTCAGGGCTACCAACCAGTCACCCAATGTAATTAAACTACCGTTTTATTACGTTATTAGTGAAATACTTAGCGCGGGAAAACGTATTCCAACCGCTAACGCTCAAGGCGCGATCCCAGCCGCTGCTGAAAATACGCCCAGTCAAACGCCGGACCAGGGTCTGTTTTGCGCAGCGGCGCCACATGGGCATGGCTGGTTATACGGCTGCTATCTAGCTGGGGGTGGCGCGCCATTAGCCACACCACCGCGTCTACCAGCGCGTCATACTGGGCTCTGCTATAGGGGGTAACGTCATCCCCTTCAAGTTCAATCCCCACCGAAAAATCGTTGAGCGCCCTTCGCCACCCTGCTTGGCGAGCGTCCCACCAGCATGAGCGACCGGCATGCCAAGCACGCTGATCTGTATCAACAAACTGCACGCACTCACCATCGCGACGAATAAGCAGGTGTGCAGAGACTCTTAAATGGGCAATTTCGGCGAAAAACGGATGCTCATCTAGCGCCAATTGATTGGTAAATAGTGCCTCAATCGCATGACCACTAAACTGACCAGGGGGGAGGCTGATCGCATGAATCACTAGCAACGACACCTCACCGGTGGGCCGAGAGTCACAGTTTGGTGAAACGACTTTACGCGCGCTTTCCCACCACCCGTCAAGGGGTTGTTTGTTTTCCACTGGCAAGGGCTCCTCTACGTTAGCGCTCTCTTTACTGTGTTCTCTTTCACCTTCACCGCTGTTTTTCACTACAATGCCCGTCATCGAAGACGACGTTCAGGGAATCCACGGCCATGCATTATCAATCCGCTCTTGCTGAAGAAATCCGCGCCAGCGCCGCTCGCTTGCTAGCAGAAGACGTTGGCCCGGGTGATATTACCGCGCAATTGATCCCTGAACACCAGTGGGCCAGCGCCGACGTGATTACCCGTGAAGCCGCAGTGCTGTGTGGCGCACCCTGGGTAGATGAGCTGTTTCGCCGCCTGGATAGTCGGGTAAGCCTGACCTGGCACGCCGCCGACGGCGATAAGCTAGCGGCCGAACAGTGTTTTTTAACCCTGGAAGGCCCCGCCCGCGTTCTGCTCACTGGGGAGCGTGCGGCGCTGAACGTGCTGCAAACACTGTCGGCCACTGCCACCGCCACCCGCGCTTATGTCGACCTGATCGATGGTACCGGCGTGCGCCTGCTGGATACCCGCAAAACGTTACCCGGCATGCGTCTGGCGCAAAAGTATGCGGTCACCTGCGGCGGCGGTCATAACCACCGCATTGGCCTGTGGGACGCGTTTTTGATCAAAGAGAACCACATCGCTGCCTGCGGGGGCATTAAAGCGGCGGTTGCGCAAGCGCGCAAGCTGGCCAGCGACCTGCCCGTGGAAGTCGAGGTAGAAACCTTTGAGGAGTTGGATCAGGCGCTGGCAGCCGGTGCCGACATTGTCATGCTCGACAATTTTGCCATTGAAGACCTCCACGTTGCAGTTGAAATCAACGGCGGCCGCGCCACCCTGGAAGCTTCAGGCAATGTGGATGCCAACACCCTGCGCGCAATCGCCGATACCGGCGTTGACTGTATCTCCAGCGGCGCACTGACCAAAGATATCGCCTCCATTGATCTCTCAATGCGCATTACGCGCAGCTACAGCGTGTAACTCTGCTTACGTTTCGACGGCGTTAAGCCGCTTGGTGAGCTTATAACGCAGCAGTCGTTCCCCGCTTCGCTCGACCCACTCCTCGCCGTGGTTCTCCCAACCACGGCGCAGTAGACGCTCATAAAGAATTAAACTGGCCTCTATCTCAATTTGCCCCTTGCCTTGCTCAAGCAGCAGCCGTTCGGCATGCACCAGCAGCGTGGTGCCGATACCGCGGCCGGTCAGCGACGGCCAAACGTAGAGGGTTTCAACCCGCCCAGCGGCTAAGTCCAACTCCAAAAACCCCACGCAGCGGCCATCGCAGGCAGCCACCAAGGTGGTATACAGCGCTTGTCGCACGCCCCAGGCACTGCCTTCACGGGGCAATGCCTGTGCCCAGGCTTTTCGCTCTGAGAGCGTGTAATACGTCGCTGCACCCTGCATCACGGCATGGTAAAACACTTCAGCCTGGTCGGCGGCATCGCGTGCCAGCGCCGCCCGATACATGACGCGCGCGTTTGTCGGCGTCGGCGCTTGTTGCTCTGCGGTATTGGTCATGCGTCACCTCTGAGCTGTTCAGCTAACATTCAATCAAGACTCATTCGATCATGCCCACTGGGTCACGCCCCATTGATAGCGTTTAAGCCATTGGTCTGCTTTATACTACTCTCAACAACCCTATGCGTATCAACCCTATGCGCATCACCCTCAGCAAAGGCAGCGCAGTGTGATGGACGACGCCCCTAACAACGAGCACTTTATCCTCACGCCCATTGGCCATGTGGTCAGCGACTACCCCGATAAATTCGGCATTCCCCGCCAGCCAGGGCTCGCCCCCGCTGCCAATGCCCGGCTTGTACTCACGGCACCCTACAACGACCCACTCGCCGTGCGCGGCCTAGCAGACTTCAGCCACCTGTGGCTGAGCTTCATTTTTCATCACAGCCCCGAACGCTGGTCACCGCTGGTCAGGCCGCCACGCCTGGGAGGCAATAAAAAGGTCGGCGTTTTTGCCAGTCGCAGCACTCACCGCCCTAACCGCCTGGGGCTTTCGCTGGTGAGATTAGTCGGCATCGACACCCAGCACGGTGTCACTCTGCAGCTCCAGGGCTGCGACCTGGTCAGCGGCACCCCGGTGGTCGATATCAAGCCTTATCTGCCCTGGGCCGAAGCTCATCCTGGCGCACAGGCTGGCTTTGCCCCAGAGACACCGTCACTAATGGCGGTCACCTTTCATCCCGCCGCACTGGATACCCTGGCCCAGCGCCAGGACAGCGCCACCCTGCTGGCATTAATTGAGCAGGTGCTAAGCCAGGACCCCAGGCCCGCCTATAAGCAAAAGGATAGCGATTCTGAGCGCCTTTATGGCGTACGCCTGCGCGACGTGGACGTTAAGTTTTGCCCTCGCCAAAATGGCGAAGCCACCACCTTGGAGGTGATGGCTATCGAGCCTTACGCCGAACAATGAATCTGACGTGCGGATTTAAGCAGGAAAGGTAATACCCAAACGGCGGCCAACTTCCTCATACGCCTCAATCACACCGCCCAACCCCTGACGGAAGCGATCTTTATCCAGCTTCTCACGGGTGTTGGCGTCCCAAAGACGGCAACCATCCGGGGAGAATTCATCGCCCAGCACAACTTCACCTTTGAATACGCCGAACTCCAGCTTGTAATCCACCAGCAGCATATCACCCTCAGCAAACAGCGCCTTGAGGATATGGTTAACCTTGAAGGTTAATACCTTCATCTTGGCTAACTGCTCGGGCGTGGCCCAACCAAAGGTCTCCGCCAGCGACTCATTGATCATCGGGTCGCCCTTCTCATCGTTCTTCAGGAACAGTTCAAAGGTAGGTGGCGTAAGGGCGATGCCCTCTTCAACCCCGAGCCGTTTGACCAAGCCACCCGCAGCGATATTGCGCACCACGCACTCCACCGGGATCATCTGCATCTTTTTGACCAGACTCTCGGTATTGGAGAGCTGTTTTTCAAAGTGGGTGGGGATCCCCGCTTCCTGCAGCCGCTCCATAATGAAGGCGTTAAAGATGTTATTGACCATCCCCTTGCGGGCCAGCGACTCCACTTTCTTACCATCGAAGGCGCTGGTGTCATCACGAAAACTGAGCACCAACAAATCTGGATCGTCGGTGGTATACACAGATTTTGCCTTACCGGCGTAAAGTTCTTGGCGCTTTTCCATGGGGGCTCCGTAAGGGATCAAAGGTCAAAAAGTTAACGTAAATAGCCGGAGACACGCTCAAGCAGCTCGCGCTGATCATCGGCGCTGAATGCCCGCTCGCTGGCATTAATGGCACGCAGAATCGTCTGGTCGCCGTTAGGCTGCAGAGCAAGACGAATTTGCTGTGACATTTTGCGCACATCCGGGCTGAAGACGATTTGCAGCGGGTTGCGGTTGCGCTCGGTTTCAGTCATATATTCAACCATAAACTCATGACTGGCGGGGTCGGCGGCTAGCAAATCACGCTGACCTTCCTGAGCAAAATCCAGCTCAAGATAGTGATTCAACTCGGCCCATACCCGATCGACCGGCTGCGGAATCACCACTTCCCACTCGTCGTCCTGCTGACGAATTTGCAATGTCTGCTCATCGGTAAGACGCTGAGCCGTCCAGGAAGAGGAGACACTGGCAGAGGCACTGCGTGCACTGAGATGACTCTCTAATGCATCGAGGCAGCTCGCCATGGTTTGCCCGCCGCGTTCGCAGCGAACTTCGCTACTGCCTGCGCGCAGCGCGCTCTGTAGCTGTATTTCCGCCTGGGAGGTAACGATAACCCCCTCGGAAGCACTGCTCTGTAGCACTTCCAACTGGCGGCTACGCACAAACTCTTCCAGCTGCGGCCACACCGTACCGGTATCAGCGGCGACGACTAACCAGGTTTGATCGCCGACTTCGCGGCGCTCAACGTACTCAGGCTCCATCCCACTGCCGATAGCCAGTGACTGTGGGGGACGAATCTCTGCCGCTTCGTCAAGCCGTGCACCTTGGGTGGCGGCTTGAGGAACCGGCAGCGCATCGCGGTAGCGTTGGGTATTGCGGGTCTCTGGCAATACTAGCGGCGGCGCTGGCGTAGCGTCGGTGTAGTCCAGGTTACGGTCGTCGTAAAAACCATCCCGCGCACAACCAGAGAGCGCGACAGCCGCTGCGATTGCCAGCGGAACCCATTTAAGCGCACGAATATCAAGCACAGAGCTCATCAAGCCACCTTAAGTCAACAAATCAGGTACCCAGCTCAGGGTTAAGTGAGCTGGGCAGCAAAGGGTATTGCGTCGGATTACTCCTCTACGACGCCCGCCAGCTGCAGCGCTTCGCTCACCGTGGCGTGGTATTTTTCCGACAGCCAGGTTAGCGGCAAACGAATACCTGCGTCCGCGTAACCCATACGGTTCAGCGCCCACTTCACCGGGATAGGATTTGACTCTATGCCCAGATTGGTGTGCAGCGGCATCAACCGCGTATTAATCTGGTGCGCCTTATCGGAATCACCCGCCACGGCTGCCGTACAAAGCTCATGCATCGCCCGAGGGGCAACGTTGGCAGTGACCGAGATATCGCCATGGCCACCCATCAGCATAAAGTCACAGGCGGTCGCATCGTCACCGGAGTAAAGCATAAAACCACTGCCCTTTAGGCGAGTGATTAGATCTTCTGCACGCTCCAGGTTCCCCGTGGCGTCTTTTAAACCAATAATATTATCGACGTCGGCCAGACGTAACACGGTCTCGTTGTAGAGATCCGAGCAGGTGCGGCCCGGCACGTTATACAGAATCACCGGCAGTTTGCTGCCCTCAGCGACCGCTTTGAAATGCTGGTAGAGGCCTTCCTGGGTGGGCTTGTTATAGTATGGGCATACAGACAAGCAGTAATCGGCCCCGACTTCACCGGCGTAGCGCGCCAGCTCCACCGCCTCAGACGTGGCATTGGCCCCGGTGCCCGCAATCACGGGGATACGACCATTGACCTCTTCTACCACGCTGCGAATAACGTCAAAGTGTTCTGCGAAGGACATGGTCGTCGGTTCGCCCGTGGTGCCAGCAGCCACAATGGCATCGGTGCCATTGTCGAGATGGAAGTTCACCAGGCGACGAAGCGCCTCCCAGTCGATGTCGCCATTGACCTTCATAGGCGTCGCCAGGGCGACAATGCTGCCTGTGATCATCCGTTTATTCCTCACCAGCCAAATTGTGATATCAACTATCTAGATGTTTAAGTCTAGGTTTTTAAGTGCTAACTGTTATAGATGCTTGTCAAAACCGAGCGCGATCACGCTATTTCGCATCACGCGACAACTCGCACAGAGGCCAAATGGTACTCAGGCGATTCAAGCCTGTACAGCGTAAAGCGGTGTGAGTTTTTCGTCACCCTGTTTTGCGCTTTGACAACAGCCCCTGGCTTGCGTGTAATCACCCTTAACATCCACCGTTAATAAGGATCTCATCATGCCTGTTGAAATCGGCCAGCCTGTCGCAGATTTTTCCGCCACGGCCACCGGGGATACCCGCGTGACGCTGTCGGAACTACGCGGCAAACAAGTGGTTATTTACTTCTACCCCAAAGCCAGCACACCCGGCTGCACCACCGAAGGCGGTGATTTCCGCGACCGCAAACCCGCCTTCGACGCGGCGAATACGGTGATTCTTGGCGTCTCCCGCGATGGCCTGCGCGCCCAGGAGAACTTTAAGGCCAAGCAGGATTTCAATTTCGACCTGATCTCCGACAAAGATGAAAATGTCTGCACGCTGTTTGACGTTATCAAGCTCAAGAAAATGTACGGCAAGGAGCATCTGGGTATCGAACGCAGTACCTTCCTGATTGACAAGGAAGGCAAGCTAGCCCAGGAGTGGCGCGGCGTGAAAGTGCCTGGCCACGCTGAAGAAGTGCTGGCTGCGGCTGAACAACTTAACGCTGCTAGCTAGCTTTTCCAACACGCCTTTCAGCTAACCCCATTACCCGGTGCCGAACCGCCACGGGTAATGGGTGAACCTCACTCGGCCTCTTGAGCCGCAGGCGCTTTCAGCCCCCGCCACTCATCACGTCCATGCATGCTCCGCGGCCAAGCGTAGATTAGCGCCTTCAGCAGCGTTGCCAGTGGAATGGCAAAGAAAATGCCCCAGAACCCCCAAATCCCACCGAAGAACAGCACCGCCACAATAATAGAAACCGGGTGAATATTATTGGTCTCAGAGAACAGAATCGGTGCCAAAACGTTGCCATCCAGCGCTTGAATCACGCCATAAGCCACCAATACATAGACAAAATCCTCACTCAGACCAAAATAAAACCCCGCCACCGCGGCGACCGGCAGGGTGGCCACCGCTGCCCCAATATACGGCACCAACACGGAACAACCGACCAGCACGGCCAACAGCGCTGTATACGGCAAGCCAAAGAACGCAAAGGTAAAGAACGCCACCGTACCCACAATAATGATTTCAATGAACTTGCCGCGAATATAGTTGGCTATCTGATCGTCCATCTCACGCCAGATACGCGATAGCAGCGTGCGCTTTTGGGGCAGTAGCGAAAGTATAAAACCAACCAGTACCTCGCGATCCTTGAGCATAAAGAAGACCAGAATCGGCACCAGTACCAGGTAGATAATCAGCGACATGATATTGCCCAACGACGCCAGCGAGAGCGTTAAGGCGCGCTGGCCCAGTTGACTGATTTCACGGCTCGCCACCCCAATCCAGCTCTGCATCTGATCCGGCGTAATAATATTCGGGTAGCGCGCCTGTAACTCATCCAACCACCCCTGACCACTGGCGAACATCCGCGGCGTCTCTTGCACCAGCCCGACTAGCTGATTCCAGATCAACGGCATCAGAATAAACGCCAGGGTAAGCAGCACACTAATAAAGGCTAAAAAAACCAGGATCACCGCTAGCAGATGTGGCACCCCCCGCCGAGTGAATGCGCTCACTACACCTTGCAACAGAAACGCAATCACCAACGCGGTAAAAAAGGGCGCCAGCATCCGCCCGAACCAAATAATCGCGGCAAAGCCCGCCACCAGAACGACCAGCAGTATCAGCGCCTCTTCGTCCGAGAAGTAACGCTCCACCCAGCTTTTTAGAATCGTGCGCAGAGTCATGGCTGCGCATCCCCAGCTTTTCTAATCCAATACACATAAACGTCGTCGCGCTGTTCACGACCTTCCAGCGTATGTGCACTCTGGTCGGTAAACGACGCCATATCCCGCCACGAACCCACATCCGTTGAACGTACTTCCAATAATTGACCTGCCGCCAGGCTCGATAAAGCCTGCTTCGCTTTTAGCAATGGCAAAGGGCAATGCAGCCCACAAGCGTCAAGCACCGTGTCGGGTTGAAAGCCCCCGGTTTGCTCAGACATACACTCTCCCTCAAAATAACTTGCCTATTGGTTACATAGATTTATCAATGCTGTTGCATAAACATTGTTTAATAAACCCTGCGGCATACACTGTCTTTTAGCGATTGATTTCACTAGGTAGTCGATTTAACGGCACTTCCCCGTGTTTATCAATGTCACACTCTCAATCGATGCATACCCTGACCGCTGTACTTCACCACCACTTAAGAGGATGCCATGCCGACCCTTCGTACCGCTTACCCAAGTTGGATATGTGCGTTCGCTTGTGCCTGTGGCAGCCTACTGTTTAGCCCACCCAGCGCGGCTAATAGCGATTACGGCCTGCCAAGTTTAGGAGCAGCCTCTACCTCCGTCAGCAATGAAGAGTATCGCCTGGGCCGCGCCTGGTTGCGCCAGTTTCGTGCCCAAGCCCCCCAGTGGCAAGACCCCATTGCCAATGATTATTTGCAAAGTCTAATTGCCCGACTAGCCCCCCATAGCCAAATTAGCGGACTGCGCACGATCACCGTGATGGTCGATAACGGTTCCCTTAACGCCTTTGCTGTACCTGGTGGTGTAGTGGGTATCAATTCAGGTCTCTTCGCGTTTGCCGAAGATGAAGGGGCTTTTGTCTCGGTATTAGCCCACGAACTGGGCCACCTTTCTCAACGCCACTATGCCAGGGGGAGTGCCCGCGCGTCACAGACCCAACTACCCGCCATGGCGGCCATGCTGGCAGGCATGCTGATTGCTGCCAGCGGGGGTGGCGACGTTGGCATGGCGGCCGCCATGGGCTCCCAGGCGGCGCTGATTCAGGATCAGCTCAGCTACTCACGGCTGTTTGAACAGGAAGCCGACAACATCGGCTTGCAGGCGATGGCCGACGCGGGCTATGACCCCCAGGCAATGGTGCGCATGTTCTCGGCCATGCAGCGCATGGCCCGCCTGCAGGGCGATACGCCGCCGGAGTTCTTGCTCACCCACCCGGTCACCGATAATCGCTTAAGCGCCGCACAAGCCCGCGCAGCCCAGCTCAATGTCGCCGATGCTTATACCAGCGACACCCTCTACGACATGATGCGCGCCCGTGCACTGCTGAGTATTTATTCCAACACTCCCCAGCAAGCCGCTTCACGCCTTGCTCAGGAAGGCGCCGAACAAGCCGCTCAGGACTATTTAGCCGCGCTGATAGACGCTCGCAACGGCCAAACCGACAGCGCCCTGGAGCAACTGGATAGGCTTGCCAACCAGCACCCTGACTATGCCATGCTGCCCGCCTCTGCGGCGAGCGTCGCGCTGGAAGCTGGCCGCTACGAACAGGCCATTCAGCGCAGCCAGCGATTACTGCGCTTTATACCCAACTACCTGCCTGCCCAGCTGATACTGGCTGAAGCGCAACTCCAGCGAGACCCTCCGGCGGCTTATCAACTGCTAAACGATATTACCGCGCAGAATCCAGAAAACCCGCAAGGCTTTAACCTGTTGGCGGAAGCAGCCGGGCGAAGCGGCCATGCTAGCTGGGGGCATTTGGCCCGTGCCGAATACCTCCAGCTAACCGGCCGCGTTGACCGCGGCATTCGCCAGCTCTCTATCGCCCGGGATGCCGCCGAGCGCGAGAACGACCAGCAGGCCCTGGCAAAAATAGAGCAGCGCCGCGAGGACTTTATTGAGTATCGCGAAGCCCTGGAAGATTTTAGTTGATGCCCTGACGTATGAAAAAGCGCCCATGGATCAGCCAATATGGGCGCTATATGAGGTTGTCGAGCCAAGCGCTGAAGCTATAGATAGCAATTATTGACTGAGAAGTTATGCATTGAAGTTAAGCATACGCTCCAGGGGCTTTAAGGCCTGCAGGCGCAGCGCTTCATCCACCTGAATCTCACCACTCCCTTCGCGCAACGCACCCGCCAGGTTATCCAGCGCGTTCATGGCCATCCAGGGGCAGTGCGCGCAGCTGCGGCACGTGGCACCGTTGCCCGCTGTAGGCGCTTCAAACAGGGTCTTGTCGGGCACCGCCTGCTGCATCTTGAAAAAGATTCCCCTATCCGTCGCCACAATCAGCTTATCGTTGGGCAGCTCTTTAGCCGCCTTGATCAGCTGCGAGGTGGAGCCTGCCACGTCGGCCAGCTTAACCACCCCCTCCGGCGACTCTGGATGCACCAGCACCGCGGCATCGGGATAGATACGTTTGAGGTCTTCAACGCCCTTGGCCTTAAACTCCTCGTGGACGATACAGGCGCCGTCCCACATCAACATATCGGCGCCGGTTTTATTCTGGATATAGCCGCCCAAATGTTTGTCGGGTGCCCACAGAATTTTCTCGCCCTTGGCTTGCAGGTGCTCAATCACCTCTACCGCAATCGACGAGGTCACTACCCAATCCGCCCGTGCTTTAACCGCCGCAGAGGTGTTGGCATACACCACCACGGTGCGATCAGGGTGGGCATCGCAAAAAGCGCTAAACGCACCCGCCGGGCAGCCAATATCCAGCGAGCAGGTGGCCTCCAGGGTGGGCATCAGCACGCGCTTTTCAGGCGAGAGGATCTTGGCGGTTTCACCCATAAATCTAACCCCCGCAACGACCAGCGTGGTGGCGTCATGGCGAGCACCAAAGCGCGCCATCTCCAGCGAGTCAGCGACACAGCCGCCGGTCTCTTCCGCTAGCTGCTGAATGGCGTCATCGGTGTAGTAGTGGGCAACCAGGACGGCATTGTGGGCTTTCAGCAGTCGCTTGATCTCTTCAACCCGGGCTTGATCTTCTGGCGGAATACGAGTCGGACAGTAGGCGGTGGGTAGCTGGGCACTGAGTTCTGCTTGCGAAGCCCTTAGCTCAGCTTGCCTCATAATGGTCATAATAGTCATTGTGTCTACCACTGTGACGAACAGGGAATCCCCCTGTTAAACACTGGGTCACGGCATAGGCCAGTTATCGTGCTATACCTATGCCGCTGCGTGCGCGGTGGGCCGATGCGTCTCTCGCGGTGGCCTACCGCTTTAGAATCAATTCTAAACTATTGTGGTGGGAAATTGCTGCTTGCTGCAAGCAACTTGTCACAGCAGATAATTTTCTGCCTGCATAGCAAAACGCCCCTGGCAGTAAACTGCCAAGGGCGTTGAATTTGGTGGGTCGTGCAGGATTCGAACCTGCGACCAATTGATTAAAAGTCAACTGCTCTACCAACTGAGCTAACGACCCAAACTTGCTTTGCTGCTCTTTACTACTCGCTTACTAACGTTACAGCACACATGCTACCTACATTAAACGTCCATCACTGAATTCAAACTGACTTCATCTAAACGGATCAGCTGTTTGAATGGTGGGTCGTGCAGGATTCGAACCTGCGACCAATTGATTAAAAGTCAACTGCTCTACCAACTGAGCTAACGACCCGCCTGAACGGATGCATATCCTACGCTTACAGCTTATTGATAGCAAGCGTTTTTTGCCTTCACTCTACGATAATGAACCATTTTCGTGCCTGCTCACATCACTCAATGCGGGCAGGCATGCTTACGAGTCTAAACGCTAACGGCGGAGACCAAGAGAGGGCTCAGACAGCCCCGTTTAACGGGCTTTGCTTTTCGGCTTGCGCAGCGCCTGTACCGGCTTGCGCTTGTGCTTATCACGGTTCCAGCGGTTCTTCTCATCGGGCGTCAGCGCGGGCACTTTACGGGTTTCCAAGTTAGCCAACGTGGCTAGGTCATCCACCTCATCCTGGGTAAGTTCGACCCATTCGCCGGCTTTTGCCCGCTTATCGAGGAAGATATTACCATAGCGTACGCGCTTCAGACGACTCACCGTCAGCGCCTGGGACTCCCAAAGACGCCGCACTTCACGGTTGCGCCCTTCCAGAATCACCACGTGGAACCAGGTATTGATACCCTCGCCACCGAACTCCTGCACATCGGTAAAGCGCGCCGGGCCATCTTCCAACATAACGCCATCGACCATGGCCAGGATATGTTCGCGCTTCACTTCCCCCATCACGCGAACCGCATACTCGCGCTCTACCTGAGTAGAGGGATGCATCAAACGGTTGGCCAACTCACCATCGGTGGTGAACAGCAGCAAGCCGCTGGTATTGATATCCAGGCGGCCAATCGCAATCCAGCGCTCACCTTTCAGGCGCGGCAAACGTTCAAATACGGTGCGTCGACCTTCCGGGTCTTTACGGGTGCACAGCTCGCCTTCCGGCTTGTTGTACATAATAACCCGACGCGGCGCCTCTTCTTCCGGACGCAGCGCCACCGGGCGGTCATCAAAGCTGACCTTGTCCAGCGCTTCAACGCGGTCGCCCAGCTTGGCCACTTGGCTATTCACTTTAACGCGCCCGGCAGAAATCGCTGTTTCCATCTCGCGCCGCGAACCAAGGCCTGCACGGGCCAAGACTTTTTGCAGCTTTTCGCTGGTGGGGGGCGTGGTGTTATCACTCTGACTCATGGTCGTCTGACCTCACATCGGTAGTCTCCGTGCGCTCGCGCTCATCGTCGTCAGCGCGCTGCGCACGTGCCGCTAGCCGTGCCTGTAAATCGGCAAAACTCAGCGGCTGGGTTAACGCCGTCTCGGCGTGCTTGTCGGCTATTTCAGCCGCGGTAATCTGATCTTTCTGGGGAGGCGCATCCTGCACCGTTTTATGCGTTTCGTCTAGTGCTTCACTCTGTGGATCGGGGAGATTTGCTGCATTGGCGCCCTCACCATTGGACACCAAGCCCTCTTCGTCAGGTAGTTCGCTCTCCTCCCAACTGGCCAGCGTGTGCATGGGCGGCAGTGCATCGAGGGTTTTTAAGCCAAAATCGTCCAAAAAACTACGCGTCGTGGCGTAAACCGCCGGGCGGCCCGGCACATCTCGATGCCCCACTACCCGAATCCAGCCACGCTCCGCCAAGGTACGCATAATGGAGCTACTCACGCTAACCCCGCGTACCTCTTCGATATCGCCCCGGGTAACCGGCTGGCGGTAGGCGATCAATGCCAGGGTTTCCAGTAGCGCCCGGGAGTAGCGCTGGGGACGTTCGTCCCATAACCGCGACACCCACTGGGAAAGCCGCGGACGAATGCGTAGCTGGTAGCCTGAAACGGTTTCCAGCAGTTCTAGAGCACCGCCGGAGTGGCGTTGCTGTAAACGCTCAAACACATCGCGAAACTCTTTGCGCGTTGGGCATTCGCCTTCCAGAAAAAGGGTTTCCAAACGCTCAAGAGGCAAAGGTTCGCCAGCGGCCAGCAGCGCTGCTTCAACAATGTCATCTAACGCGGTGACGGCATTACTCATGGCGTCTCCTCGCCAGGCTCAAAAGCGGACTCGCCATAGGCATCATCTTCTATCTCGCCCTCCTCAAAAGCTCTCTCCTCATCGTCAGCAAGGGCCGCACGCCGGGCACGCACGTGAATCGGCGACAGGGGCGCATTCTGGACAATCTCGATCATGGCTTCTTTGGCCAGTTCTAAAATCGCCATAAAGGTCACTACGACACCTGCCCGCCCTTCTTCTAGGGTAAACAGCGCTTCAAAGGGGGTATAGCGGTGGTGGCCGTCATCGTGACTGAGCTGATCCATAATCTTGAGCATGCGCTCGCGAGTGGACAGCACCTCGCGGCTGATCTGGTGGGCCTGCACCAGTTCGGCACGCTTGAGAATATCCGATAGCGCGCTGAGCAGTTCATCGAGCTCGACGTCAGGATGTATTACCCGGGATTCCAGCGGTGGCAAGCCCGCCTGCACGCTAAACCAGTCACGCCCCATACGCGGCAGCGTATCCAGCGTTTCTGCGGCCTCTTTAAGTCGCTCATACTCTTGCAGGCGACGGATCAGCTCAGCGCGGGGGTCTTCCTCGTCGTCGCCTTCTGCCTTCGGCGGGCGGGGTAACAGCGTGCGAGACTTGATCTCAGCCAGCATGGCGGCCATTAGCAGGTACTCACCTGCCAGCTCGATCTCCATGGCCTTCATCAGCTCCACGTACTCGATGTACTGGTGGGTGATGGTGGCCACATTGATGGTTAGAATGTCCAGGTTCTGACGGCGAATCAGATAGAGCAGCAAGTCCAGTGGACCTTCAAAAGTTTCCAGGAAGACCCGCAACGCTTCCGGAGGAATGTATAAATCCTCTGGCATTTGCGTAATCGGCTCATTAAACAGACGCCCAAACGACATCTGCACAGGCTCATTAGGCTGAGAATCAGGTGTTTCTATGTCGCTATTAACGCTTGGCGTCTCGCTCACGCGGGTCGGCTCTCTTGAGGTGGTGGAAATCAGGCAACAGCCTGGCGGTGTCGTGTTAAATCGCCTTGCCCGGCCAGAATCCCATCGATAGACACATCTTCATCCAGCGCATCCCAATGAATTCCACGGGCACTCAATTCATAGCACGCCAACTGTTGGGGCGACGCTTTAAGAAGGCGCGGGTACCAAGCCAGCGGTACGCCGATCGTACGCCCATCACTTAACTCAACCCAAAAATTATCCTCATCAAAAGTAACTCGTTTAGGAGAAGTAGTCATGCCAGGCAGCCTCTAGTGTATCGCGGTGTTGAATAATCATCGCCGTAATAGTGCGTAGCGCTTTGGCATCAAAGCCATCATTTCTCGCCAACTGCACATCAGGCGAGAGCCAAAATTTAGCTTCAGCGCCCGCTTTAAATATATGGATGTGGGCAGGCTCTAAAGGGTTACCTTCATTTGAATAGAAGAAGAACCTAAAACCCTGCAAGCGTAGCACCGTCGGCATCGAGCGCTCCTGCAGTTTACAGCCTAAATATTGAATAATAGATGGTTTAACGCCACAAGGCACATGCTAACCCGCCTCAGCCGCTTTGCGGTAGCGGCCTGCGTAGTCAAACAGCTTGTCACGGATTTGGAAATGGCGCCCCACTTTGCGCCCTACGACAAAATCAGGATGGCGTAGGCGGCGCTGTTCGGCGACGACTTCCTCGGCGCTTAGCGGCTGCCATTTACCCCCTGGGGCGCGCAGGTGATAACGCAGAAAAGCGGCATAGAAGGCGCGCCGCTGGGCGGGGGTTTCCAGCGCAAACCACTCGGCAAGGTGAGTACCATCTTCGTCGTGATAGGTGACTTTTAAGCGCGGCAGGCCACGGCCGTTGGTGGTCGCTTCCAGCTGCATACCGCTTACCCGCAATACCTTGGCGTCTTTCAGCTTTAGGGCGTCTTTGAGTTTATCATCCGCGTCTACCAGTAGTTTTTCGCAACCGTGGCAGCGGCGGGCAGCAATATCATTTTCGGCGCCGCACTCATCGCAGACTTTGAAGCGGAACCTGAAGTCGCATTGGCGCCGCCTTCCTTCATCATCTTCAATTAGCCCCTGACAGCGACGGCCAAAGTGCTCAATCACTAAATCACCGTCGCGCTTTCCCCAGTAAAGATTGGCATGACCGCAGTCGGGGCACTCTACCTGAACCGGTTCGCTGTCGCTATCCGGCTTTGGCTCGCCCACTTCCGGGGCGAAGATATCCCAGGGGTTACCGGCGTAATCCAGAATCAGGCAGTCACTCTTACCCGGCGACAGGCGAAGGCCTCTGCCCACCATCTGCTGATAAAGGCTCACCGACTCGGTAGGCCGCAAAATAGCGATTAAATCCACGTGAGGGGCATCAAAGCCGGTGGTCAGCACCGCCACGTTGACCAGATATTTCAGCTGCCGCGCTTTAAAGGCATCGATCAGCGCCGTGCGCTCCTGGGAAGGCGTTGCGCCGGTAATGAGCGCCGCCTCTGCTCTGGGCAGATAGCCCATAATTTCTTCGGCGTGGGCCACGGTGGCGGCAAAAACCATCACCCCCTGGCGCTCAACCGCACGTTCGATAATTTGCCCGATGATGCCCGGCGTAGCGCGGCTACCCGCCACCACGCGATTAAGCGCCTCCTCCGCAAACAGACCACTTGAAGAGGGCTTAAGCGCAGAGAAGTCGTAGCCCTCAATGGCCATATCCAGTCGCTTGGGCGCGGCGAGATAGCCCTGCTTAACCATCAGCCGTAGCGGTTGCTCAAACACGCAGTCGCGGAAAAAGCTCTCTTCGCTGCCCCGTACCATGCCGTGGTGGTGGCGATAATAGATAAACCCCTGCCCCAAACGGTACGGCGTTGCGGTGAGTCCGAGTATTTTAAGCTGCGGGTTGTGTTGGCGCAGGTGCTCAATCACCTGGCGGTAGCTGGCGTCCTCATCAAGCGATACGCGGTGGCTCTCATCGATCACCAACAGGGTAAAGTTAGCGTCGTTAAAACTCTCCAAATTGCGCACCACCGACTGCACCGAGCCAAACACCACTTGGCGACTTGCCTCTTTACGCTTTAAACCGGCGCTAAAAATATCCGCCTCAAGGCCATAGGCCTGGTACTTGGTGTGGTTCTGTTCCACCAGCTCGCGCACATGGGCCAACACCAGCACACGCCCCCTCGCTAAGCGCGCCAGCTCAGCAATCACCAGGGATTTGCCGCTGCCAGTAGGCAATACCACCAAAGCAGGATCGCTGGAGGCACGGAAATGCACCACCACGCGCTTTACCGCTTCCTGCTGATAGGGGCGAAGCTGGGGCGTTAGAGAAGACGTCCGTGAGGCGTTGGGTATCGGCAAATTAAATAGCCTGCTATTGAACTATTGCGACTTTCGTCGCATCTTAATAGTGAAGGTTTTCAAATCCACTTTTAATCTCCCGCGTTGTGGAGAGAAAGTTTAATCAAGAGGTTTGCCATGACAACTAATCATTTCAGCCCTGAATGCCCAGAATGCAGTAGCCGTTTAAAACGCCTACCCGCCACACGGCGTGGTCAAGCCCATGTGTTCTGTATGGATTGCGGACATGATTTTGGGCGCTTCGAATACCTCGTTGAGCGCTACCGTTTAGAGCTTGAAACACTGGAAGCCAAGCTAGGACTGCCGCCGACGGGAGCAGATGAAACACCGGCAAGCACGCCTCAGCAGCACTCTTAACAATTGACGTAACAGATTAACGACGGCAAAAACCGCCGTTAATCTGTTCGCTACTCCCATCGCGTGGCTTGCAGCGCTAGTGATATTAGTTGAGCCAAACCCGAGCGTTGCGGAATAGCCGTAGCCAAGCGCCATCTTCCGTCCACTCTGCCGGGCGCCAAGAGTTGGTGATTGCGCGGGCGACACGCTCCGGGTGCGGCATCATAATGGTCACCCGACCATCCGGCGTAGTCAGGCCGGTAATACCAGCAGGCGAGCCGTTGGGGTTGGCGGGGTAGCGGGTAGTTGCCTGGCCATAGTTATCGATGTAACGCAGAGCGATTTGGCTGCTCGACTGCATGCTGCGCAAATGAGCGCTGTCGCGGAACGCCGCCTGTCCTTCACCATGGGCCACGGCGATGGGGAGTTTTGACCCTTCCATGCCAGCAAGCAGGATCGAGGGGCTCTTCTCGACCCGCACCATGGAGACCCGCGCTTCAAACTGTTCTGACTCGTTACGCACAAAGGTCGGCCAGTTTTCAGCGCCGGGAATTAACGTCTTCAACTGTGACAGCATCTGGCAGCCGTTGCACACACCCAGTGAGAAGCTGTCGTCGCGGGCGAAGAACGCCGCAAACTGCTCCCGGGCGCGCTCGTTAAACAGCACCGACTTGGCCCAACCACCGCCAGCACCGAGCACATCGCCATAGGAGAAGCCGCCGCAGGCCACCAGGCCTTTGAACGCTTCCAAGGACACGCGCCCTTCAAGGATGTCGCTCATATGTACATCCACTGCTTCAAACCCGGCCTTATCGAAGGCCCAGGCCATCTCCACCTGCCCGTTAACGCCCTGCTCGCGCAGCACGGCCATGGTGGGCTTGGCAGTATTCACAAACGGTGCGCTGATATCGTCGTTGATATCAAAGGTCGGTGTTGCGGAGAGCCCCGGATCGCGGCTATCGAGCAGATTGTCGAATTCGTTTTTAGCGCATTCGGGATTATCGCGCAGCGCCTGCATGCGGTAACTGGTTTCCGCCCAGGTGCGCTGGGTAAGTTGACGCGTGGTTTCCAGCAGCGGCTCTTCAAACAGCGTAACGCGCACTTGATCGTCGTAACGCGGGCGAGCGATAACGCCGCAGGTTTCAATACCCGCCACGGCAAACTGCGCCAGCACCTCTTCAGTGTATTCACGGTTGACCTGAATCACCGCACCCAACTCTTCGGAGAACAGCGCGTTCAACGCCTCCACCGGCTCATCGATCATCCAGTCGAGCTTAATCTCTAGCCCGGCATGAGCGGCAAAAGCCATTTCCAGTAGCGTGACGATTAGCCCGCCGTCGCTGCGGTCGTGGTAAGCCAGCAGCTTACCGTCGCGGTTAAGACCCTGAATGACTTCGAAGAACGCCTTGATATCTTCCGGGTCGTCCACGTCCGGGCAGTCATTGCCGACTTGGCCGTACACCTGCGCCAAAGCAGAGCCGCCCAGACGGTTTTGGCCGCTGCCTAAATCAATCAAAATCAGATCCGATTCATCTTGATCCAGATTGATCTGCGGGGTAAGCGTCGCCAAGGCATCCGTCACCGGGGCAAAGCCCGTGACGACCAGCGAAAGCGGCGAGGTTACACTTTTCTCTTCAGGTTCGCTTTCATCCTGCTCATTCTCATCGACCCAGGCGGTACGCATGGACATAGAGTCTTTGCCCACCGGAATGGCGATGCCCAGTGCCGGGCACATTTCCATGCCCACCGCATAAACGGCATCATACAACGCCTGGTTTTCACCTGGGTGGTCGGCGGCGCTCATCCAGTTAGCGGAGAGCTTGATATCGCTTAGCTTGGCGATCGGCGCTGCGGCCAAGTTGGTAATCGCTTCGGCGACGGCCAAACGAGCGCTGGCGGCAGGATTGATCAACGCCACCGGCGGGCGTTCGCCCATGGCCATGGCTTCGCCGGTGTGGGTATCAAAACTTGCCGTGGTAACCGCTACATCGGCCACCGGCACCTGCCAGGGGCCGACCATCTGGTCGCGGGCCACTTGGCCAGTAATTGAGCGGTCACCGATGGTAATCAGAAAGTTTTTGGAGGCTACGGTGGGTAGACGCAGCACCCGATCCAGGGCTTCGCGCAGGTCGAGGTTATCGAGCATCATGCCGGAAAGCGCCGGTTCGTGGCGCTCAAATTCGCGCTGCATCTTAGGCGCTTTGCCAAACAGTACGCTCATCGGCAAATCGACCGGCTTACTGTCAAAGTGGCCATCGCGCACTTCAAGGTGATGCGCGTCCAACGCTTCGCCAACCACCGCATAGGGGCAGCGCTCACGCTTACATAGCGCGTCAAAGGTGGCTAAATCTTCCGGCGCAACGGCCAGCACGTAGCGCTCCTGGGCTTCGTTACACCAGATTTCCAGCGGACTCATGCCCGGCTCGGCGTTGGGTACCGCACGTAGATCAAAGCGGCCGCCACGGTTGCCATCTTTAACCAGTTCTGGGAGCGCGTTGGAGAGCCCGCCTGCGCCCACATCGTGAATAAAGCGAATCGGATTGTGATCGCCCAGCGCCCAGCAGCGGTCGATCACTTCCTGTGCACGGCGTTCGATTTCGGGGTTCTCACGTTGTACCGAGGCAAAATCCAAATCGGCACTAGAGGTGCCGGATGACATGCTGGAGGCTGCACCGCCGCCAAGGCCAATTAGCATCGCCGGGCCGCCCATCACAATCAGCTTGCCACCGACGGGGATATCGCCCTTCTGAACGTGGTGGGCACGAATATTGCCGTAACCACCGGCGAGCATAATCGGCTTATGGAAGCCGCGCCGCTCGATGCCGCCATCGTTCAGCGACTCCTGCTCGTAGGTACGGAAGTAGCCGGTTAAGTTGGGTCGACCAAACTCATTGTTGAACGCCGCGCCCCCGATGGGGCCATCGAGCATAATATTAAGCGCCGACTGCATGCGCTCGGGCTTGCCGTAATCAAACGCCTCCCAGGGCTGCACGAACTCAGGAATGCGTAAATTGGAAACGGTATAGCCTGAAAGGCCCGCCTTGGGTTTACCGCCGATGCCGGTAGCGCCCTCGTCACGGATTTCCCCACCGGAGCCCGTCGCCGCTCCCGGGAAAGGGGCAATCGCGGTGGGGTGGTTGTGGGTCTCTACCTTCATCAGGATATGGATGGGCTCCTGATGAGTGGCGTAGTTCGCACGTTCGTCATCAACGCCGGTCAATGGCGTGGCAAAGAAGCGTCCGGCTTGGCTGCCCTTAATCACCGCAGCGTTGTCGCTGTAGGCCGAGAGCACATTATCCGGCGATGAGGCAAAGGTATTCTTGATCATCTTAAACAGCGAGT
Organism: Halomonas sp. AOP13-D3-9; assembly: GCF_052379125.1. NCBI lineage: Bacteria > Pseudomonadati > Pseudomonadota > Gammaproteobacteria > Oceanospirillales > Halomonadaceae > Halomonas > Halomonas sp. AOP13-D3-9. Next base: position 196,372 of record NZ_JBQSYH010000003.1, read on the forward strand.
GGCTTTGCAACTCGCCGTCGATCATCCAATCGGCGTTAAAGATTTTATGACGACAGTGCTCGGAATTGGCCTGGGCAAACATCATCAGTTCAACGTCGCTGGGATTACGCCCCAGCTCATTGAAGGCATCGACCAGGTAATCGATTTCGTCTTCTGCCAGCGCTAGACCGAGCGCTTGATTGGCCGTTGCCAGGGCTTCCCGCCCGCCTGCCAAAATATCCACACTGCCCAGCGGTGCCGGGTCGTGCTGGGCAAACAGCTTAGCGGCGTCGGAGGCATCTGCTAGCACGGTTTCCGTCATACGGTCGTGCAGTAGTGCCGCCAGCGCGCTCAAACTCTCTTCGTCCGGCATAGCGGTGAAGCTGACCCGGTAATCGATGCCGCGCTCGATGCGGCTAATTTGGCGCAAGCCACAGTTATGGGCGATGTCGGTGGCTTTTGACGACCAGGGTGACTGGGTACCTAGGCGCGGCACCACCAAAAAGCGCTGGGCACGCTCAGGAACCTCTACGTTTAAGTGAGTACCGTAATCCAGTAACTGCACCAAGCGTTCGCGGGCAGCGTCATCTAGCTCGTCGTGGGAGTGAACATCGATAAAATGAACATAGTGGGCAGACAGCGCTTCCACCTCGGGAACACGTTCACGCAACACCGTTAACAGCCGAGCATGACGGAAGGCAGAAAGGGCGGGCGCGCCTCGCAGTTCAAGCATATCCTGAAGCCTCTAGAGCAGGGAAATTCGAGCAGGGAAATCACCAGGCCGCAGTGCGGCAATCTCACTATGATACTGGAAACCAGCCGCCACACGAAATCAACAAGGTGACAGCCTGCTCCTGGCTGGGTATCGTGGCAGCTTGTTTCATGCCGACAAGACGCCATGCTGACGTTGATTTGCCGACATTTTGTAGCCCAGGCCAGCGCTTATTATGCGCTGATCGCCATTACACTTTTGACCTTAGTGCCAACTCTCTCCCTGGTTCCTCCCGGCGAGCATCTGACGCAGATCAGCGCAAAAGATTTTATTACCGTGCATACCCGCAACACGCCGACGACCTATTACCAAGGCCGCCAAGGCCCTACCGGCTTTGAGTACGAGCTTATGCATCGCTTTGCGGACTATTTGGGGGTGAGCCTTAACCTTGACGCCAGCCATCACCCAGAGAGCGTGCTGCCCGAAGTGCGTAAAAACGGCGACCTGGGGGCCGCCGCACTTCCACTGCTGCCCAATACCCCGGGTATATACTACACCCGGCCGATTATTCAGATGCAGCCACTCGTCGTATATCGGCGTGGGCTACACGGCATTCAGCAGCCCAGCGACCTTGTCGGTCTGGAGTTGGGTACACTTAGCAAAGCGGGCACCAGCGAGGCGCTGCGCGATCTGCAGATTCTCCACCCTACCCTGAGCTGGAAAGAGTCACATGAGCTGGAAGTCGCCGAACTGCTGGCGCGGGTAGAGAATGGCACCCTGGACGCTGCGGTTATTTTCGAGCATCAGTTCCGCTTAAACCGGCTGTTTTTCCCCAATGTGGAGCGTGGCTTCATTCTCGGCGATCCGCTCTCCATGGTGTGGGCAGTGCCCAGCGGCCGCGGCTTGGGGTTGCTCGAAGCCGCTAATCGTTTTCTGCAAGACCTGCAGGAGAGCGGCACTTTGAACCGTCTGGTTAGCCGCTACTTTGGTCATGACGACTACCTGGAGTATGTCGGCACCCGCACCTTTCTTGATCACCTGGATGCGCGCCTGCCCCGCTATACCGAGCTATTCCAACAGTCTGCTCGTGAAACGGGGTTTGATTGGAAGCTACTCGCTGCGGTGGGCTACCAGGAGTCTCACTGGGATCCGGACGCTGTCTCGCCGACGGGGGTACGCGGCTTGATGATGCTGACCAATGACACTGCGGGTGAAATGGGCATTAGTGACCGAACGGATCCAGCCCAGAGCATTGACGGCGGTGCCCGCTATTTGCGCAGTATTAAAGACCGCTTACCGGACAGCATCACCGGCGATGACCGGCTGTTTATGGCCATGGCGGCCTATAACGTGGGCCTAGGCCATTTATACGATGCTCGCAAGATCGCCGAAACACGCGGCGGCGACCCCGACAGTTGGACCGATGTGCGCGCCGCGTTGCCACTACTCCAGCAGCGTGAATGGCATAGTCAGACACGCTACGGCTATGCCCGAGGCGGCGAGCCGGTGATATATGTACGCAACATCCGCCGCTACTACGAAATGATTGAGTATGTTGAGCGCAGCCGCCAGCAGTTTTTTCAGCTAGAACAAACGCCTGTCAACGATGATCCACTGCTATTGTTCGAGCTTGTGCCGCCGCTTAATTAACGTGAGGATGCGATGCCCTTACTCATTGCACGCGCAGCGCGTTGGCTACCGATTATTGCTGCCTGCTGTGCCATTACGCTGGCTGTTATTGCGACGAGTGTTAGCTCAATCGCGCTGGTACTGGTGGCGCTAGCCCAACTGAGTACGCTGAAAGGTTTTCGTTGGCTCACTTGCCTGCTGTGCATTAGCGCTATTGGACTCCTTTTGCCAGGGCTTATTAGCTACCTGACACCCGAAAGCTGGGTATCCACCGCGGGCTGGCAAACGCTTACCCGTTGGGCGCAGCCCGTAGCATTTGAAAGTTTTCGCGCGCCGCTGCTAATGACACTGGCCCTTCAATTGAGCGCGCTAGCGATACTGCTTCGCCAGCGTGCCCGTTTAGGGGCACCGTTATTGCTGCTCACGGCCCTGCTACTCACGGGTTTACAGCTGATCCCCAGCAGCCAACCCTTTGCGCCGCTGCTGCGCTATACGGCCGACTGGCCTGGCCTGCTAACGTTGGGCTTATTACTGCTGGGCCAATACCTACTGTCATTACGCTTCTGGCGCGGCAAACGCTATTTGACTAACGCGCTTTGGCCAGCCTGTGGACTGCTTATCGCGGTCCTGATGCTTTGGGAAAAGCTCCACCATGAGGCGGAACAAGGGCTGTATCAGCAAGTTGAGGCACGCGCCCAACAAGCGACTCACCAACTCTCCTTTGAAATCGACACGCACTTAAATGCCATGCGCGGTTTCGCCCGTATTTGGCAGCTACAAAGGAGACAGCCAACCTATCAGCAGTGGACGGATCAAGCGGCGGGCTACCGACAGGACTTTACCTATTTAATCAATATCGCCTTTGTCACGCCTGATAGCGTTATACGCCACGTTTACCCCTTTACCACGACCAATTTAAGTGTCCTGGGACAACGCCTTTTTGACGTTCAACCGGCAGGGCGCGAAGCGCTAGAGCCAGCGCTTAGGGGGCAGCAAGAAGGCAGTACGGATATTATTGAGCTGCTGCAAGGCGGGTCAGGCGTCATCCACTACTTTCCGGTACTTAATGCGGATGGTGTCCCTCTAGGCGCGGCGGCCATGGCGGTGAGTTTTCCTCTCTTTGCTGAAACACTGTTTGCCCAACTACCTGCCGAAGAAGGGGTTATCCGCTGGCACGACGGCACTCAGCTGCTGGCGCACCACGGCGACGCCACCCACCCCGGCCCCTGGGCATACGATTACCCGGTTCATTTATTGGATAAAGCGCTCATACTTTCCTATCAACCGCGCTGGGATTACCTGGTCAGCCAACTATCGCGGCTGCCAACCATCAGTTTGGCCACCGGCTTAACCCTGACGTACTTACTCTATCTCGTGCTGTATACCTTTCAGCGTCTGGGGCATCAGCACGCAGCGATGCAAAACAGCAACGCCGATCTGCAACAGGAAATACGCAAGCGCAGTAAGTTACAGCAGGAAGTTGAGTGGCTGGCGCGCCATGATGAATTAACCGGGATTGCTAACCGTCGCCACTTTCTAGAACAGGTCAAAACCATGCGGTCGGTACGCCCGATCAGCCTGGTACTGTTCGATATCGACTATTTTAAACGGATTAACGACCAGTTAGGACACTTAGTCGGCGATGAGCATTTACACTTTTTTGCGCAATTGGGTAAAGCGCATATCGAATACCATGGCGGCATTTTTGCCCGTTACGGCGGTGAGGAGTTTGTCGCCTGGCTGCCAGACCACCACCAGCCCTCAGCATTTAAGGTAGCGGATGAACTGCGTCAAAAATTGGCCACTTCAAGCCTCTCCCATGCCGACGGCAACTCCCTCACTCTAAGCGCCGGGGTTGTTACCTTTAATTGCCCTGAAGACGTCGATCTAGCGCGCATGATGCAAGCCGCCGACGAGGCGCTCTACCACGCCAAGCACAACGGGCGTAACCGGGTCGAGTGCGGCGAACTCAATACAACGGAAGATGCCTAGCGTCTATTGATCAGCCGACGCTCGCCGCGCGGCAAAAAAACGCTTTAGCAGCTTTTGCGAGGCCGAGGCCAAAACGCCACCAGACACCTCTATCCGGTGGTTAAACCACGGCTGCGCCAATAGGTTAGCCTTTGATTCAACCATGCCAGCGCGGGGTTCGGTGGCGCCATACACTAACCGCGCCAGGCGTGCGTGTATCATCGCACCTGCGCACATCATGCACGGCTCTAAGGTGACAAACAGCGTACAGCCCTCCAGCCGATAATTACGCTGGTGCTTGCCCGCCTCGCGTAGGGCACAAACCTCCGCATGCCCGCTGGGATCGCAGCTGGCCACCGGCGCGTTGCAGCCAACGCCAATAATCTCCCCCTGCGCATCGACCACCACCGCCCCCACGGGCACTTCGCCTGCGGCAGCGGCCAAGTGGGCTTGGTCAAGCGCCCGGTGCATGTAAAATTCATCGCTGCGCATAAACGTAAACTCCGCTAAGGTAGCTAAACGATCGTATGAAAGGGTTGCCATCGCTGTGACAGCCCCCCTTCACCGACAGCATTCGATAGAGACAGCCGCAAGGATACCGAGAATGACAGACGCGCTGAACAAACTGGTAGCGTTACTGGAACTAGAAACGCTGGAAGAGACGCTGTTTCGTGGCCAGAGCCAGGATCTAGGCTTTCCTCAGCTCTATGGTGGTCAGGTACTCGGCCAAGCGCTGGCAGCCGCCGCTCGCACAGTGCCCGACGAGCGCAGACCGCACTCTCAACACGGCTATTTTCTGCGCCCCGGCGACCCCCATCGACCCGTTGTTTATCAGGTGGATACTATTCGCGACGGTGGCAGCTTTACCACTCGCCGCGTCACTGCTATTCAAAAAGGCCGACCTATCTTTTTCTGCAGCGCTTCGTTCCAAAGCGAAGAAACGAGCTTTAGCCATCAGCGCGCCATGCCGGATGTGCCAACCCCCGAAGCGTTAATCGAGAGCGGCGAAGCCAAGCACGACCGCTTTCCCGGTCACCCGATTGAGTTTGTGCATCTACCCGGCAACCCCGACAACGGCACGCCAGCGGGCCAATGCCTATGGTTTCGTCTTTCCGGCACGCTCCCGGACGAACCAGCGTTGCATCGTCACCTGCTCTCTTATGCCTCAGACTTCAACCTGCTGACCACCAGCCTGATTCCCCACGGCATTGAGTACCGCGACCCCAAGTTGCGCATCGCCAGCCTTGATCATGCCCTTTGGCTGCACCAGGACAGCCGTTTGGACGACTGGCTGCTCTATGTGATCGACTCCCCCTGGGCGGGCGGCGCTCGCGGCTTGGCGCGGGGGCATATCTACAGCCGCGACGGCCGCTTGGTGGCCTCTACTGCTCAGGAGGGGCTGACACGCTATGCAAAAGACTAACAGGGCAGCCTCTCAAAACACTTACGCCCGCTAAGAAGCGGGCGTAAGTAAGCTAATCAGGACACAGTGCCTTAGCCACCGTAAACGTCGTTGATGGATTGCAGTGGATAGTGTGCCGGGAACGGCTTACGCGCGACGCCAGAATCAACCGCAGCTTGAGCAACCGCCGAGGTGACCCGCGCCAGCAGGCGAATATCGACAGGCGTGGGAATAATGTACTCGCGACCGAAGCTCATTTCAGTGCGCTCGTAGGCGTCGAGCACTTCCTGGGGCACCGGCTCGCGAGCCAGATCTTTCAGCGCATGCACGGCAGCCAGCTTCATCTCTTCATTGATGCGCGTGGCACGAACATCCAAAGCACCGCGAAAGATAAACGGGAAGCCCAGCACGTTATTGACCTGGTTGGGGAAGTCCGACCGCCCGGTCGCCATGATCACATCCGGACGAGCTTCGCGGGCCACGTCAGGGTGAATTTCAGGATCAGGATTGGTGCAGGCAAAAATCACCGGATCGGGCGCCATTTTCTTGACCTGCTCAGCAGACAGTAACCCCGGGCCTGACAAACCGATAAACACATCGGCGTTGTCGATGGCATCGTCTAAGGTGCGCATCTTGGTATCGCGGGCGAACTCGGCTTTATATTCGTTGATGCCTTCGCGATCGGTATGGATAACGCCACGCCGATCCAGCATCACCAGGTTCTCTTTACTCGCACCACATGAGACCAGCAGCCGCATGCAGGCAATCGCCGCCGCACCAGCGCCCATGCAAACAATCTTAACGTCTTCGATTTTTTTACCGGCAATATCCAGCGCATTCAGCATGCCGGCTGCAGTGACAATTGCGGTGCCGTGCTGATCATCGTGAAATACCGGGATACTGCAGCGCTCAATCAGCGCTTTCTCAATTTCAAAGCACTCCGGCGCCTTGATATCTTCAAGGTTGATGCCGCCCCAGGTATCGGCAATGCGTGCAACGGTATCGATAAACGCCTGCGGGCTTTCCGCATCCACTTCGATATCCACCGAGTTGATACCGGCAAAGCACTTGAACAGCACGCCTTTACCTTCCATGACTGGCTTGCTCGCCAGTGGACCCAAATTGCCTAAGCCAAGAATAGCACTGCCGTCGGTAATGACGGCGACCAGATTACCCTTGCCGGTATAGCGGTAAGCATTTTCCGCATCCCGGGCGATTTCAAGTACTGGCTCAGCCACGCCCGGGCTATACGCCAGCGCCAAATCCCGTGCAGTCGCGGTGGGTTTGGTCAACTCCACCGAAAGCTTACCGGGAATCGGTTTCGCGTGATAATCCAAAGCAGCCTGCTTATTTGCATCCGTCATGGTCAGAGTCCAGTTAACATAAAGTAGATAAGTCACTTCAGAATATAGAAAAAACCAGAGCGCCTCAAGCGCGCCGTCAACTTACAACAAAACGCTCGTTTAACTGAATTTTCCCTTCATATTCGCCACATTTCGTAGTTATTTGCTGAAACTTATGTAAATAGGTCTGATCTATAACGCTTTGCTTATTGCTGTAGCGCAGCATTTGTGAAAATTTATTCCACAAAACAAAAACCCACGCTTGCAGAGTATATAGTGAAATTCGTGTACTTCAGTCTGTGAGTGAATGAATGCCCCAATGGCTAGGGCTTTTGGGGCATTTTCATTATTACACAGTCTGTAATTTCGTGTGTAAAATTGGGTGGCCACGTAGCTTTGGAAGACACTCAGGTTCTTACGGGGTAGTAATACCTTAGTTTGGCCGCGGATTGTCACCACACGTTGGCCGCTCTGTTTTCAAAAGGGGACCTTCCTCGGCGGTCAGACTAGCTGAGGCTCCTAAACAAAAGCGGATATTCGCACCTTTACTGTCGAACTTCGCCTGGCTTGTGATGCCTCCCCCCGCAGTTGGCTATATTTTCCAGGTTGTATAATGTGCATTATGTGGTCAAGGCATTAGTTCCAAAAAAACGTGCAATGGCAAAAAGTTATCGATAAACACTTAAACGATCTGTTGCACCGAAATATCTTGCGGACCAACTCTAATGGTCTGCATACCATTAGGTAAATTGGCTCAGCGGCACTTAGACTAAGGTCTATTACTCTTTAGCGTTACGCCAATTCCAGAAAGCTCTTTCAGCAACTAGGCGCTCTACACAAACGTGCTCGTTAATGATCTTTATCGCCGTGTTTAAAGAAACTTCCGAATGAACATTTTTATTGAGCAAATCAACGAAATTTTGAAAGGTAATCGGATCTTTTGAGAAAAAATGCGAGGCTCGATGGAGGCTTAGGTCGTCAGTCCAGAATTTAAGGAACGCATTATAAAACTTCCAATTATAGGAATAACCAAACTCCGAATTCGCTAAAGCAGCCAAACTGCTGGGGTGGACAGGTTTAGTGGATGAAAGAATCCTCTTACTCAAAAATTCAGACAATGCACCAACATCAATATTATCGAACGCTTGCTCTGGAGTTGTGTAAAGCATCCTGTCGACCTGGATGATTTTCTTATCATATGTCATTTCGTCAATATAGAGTGCTGCATGGAATAAGCTTTTACTTTTTATGAGTTGCGCTATTTCACTTTTCGTCATCGCAGATTGGCTACTTCGAAGCCTCTCAAGAATGACGTCTTTTTGGTTCACATTCTGAAATTTCCGCTGCAAACTTATTGAGTCAGATTGCGACTTCCCATTGAAAAACAGACCGAAATCAGGTCCAAACATCTTAATAATGTATCGGAGACCATAATAGTCAACTTCTTTTAGAGCGTCAGAAACCTCTATAACCTCCATTAAATGAGCTACATTTCTCGGGTATTCCTCAAGCTTATTTTTAACAATCTTAATGAGGCATTCGAAATTCGATTTTTCAATAGGGAGGAATTTTGTATGACGATAGATTCCCTTTCCAGCCAAATAGACATTTTCTGAATCGTTAAACGCGGAACTATCGATGCGCTCTGGGTCAAATCTGGCAGCACAAACACCAGAGCTATTGATGATTCTCCCAGCGTCTTTCCAAGGCAACCCCCGTTTATTTTTGGCAAGCACTCCAGCTATGGCGTCACTCTTATTTAATTTTCCAGGAAAACAAAGATCTGACTTTAACTGAATATCGCCATTATCACTCAAATATTCGAGCACAAGATCCAAGCTAAAGTCTGCTTCAATTGCAGGCTCCAAAAATTCAAGCAATTCAGGTTTCGTAATAGGAAAACCGTGTGAAGTGAAAATATCTATGAGAATGCTTTTATCCAGATCCGGCCGCAAACGATCCTTAATGTTTAATCCATTCGCGCATGTACCAAGAAAAGAAAGGAAATCACTCTCGTTATCAAAACATTCCGATAAACACGGAAAGCCTGAAGCAATATTCAGACTCAAATTTTCAAGTATAATTATTTTCATTGAACTCGAAGATATTCTTTTTGAAAGATTGAAATTATCGATAATTTTTTTCTCAATCTGTCGAACTCGCTCTCTAGTTAGATCAACCTCCTCACCGATTTCTTGTAGAGTGCATTTCTTATCGGTAAAACCTAACCTCTTGCAAAAAACGAGCGCCTCTATTTCTGAGATTTTATCGAGATAACTATCCAAATCCTCTATCAAAATCTCATCGATTTCCGAAAGGCCCATATCGCCTTTATCTCTAGGGATGACTAATCGGCTCTCGAAAGCGTCTATATCCAAATCACCTTTTATGTGAGCATCCAATTCAGATATGCAATTTTGTCGCAAGTTCAAAACATGATTGACTGAAGCAGGGCCAACCCCATTTTGGCCGGTCAAATCACCTCGCTGAAGCATCAGAAGACCCTGAATAGAAACGTCAAAACCTCTAGCTGAAAATTTCTTTAAAGCTGCGATAGTCTTTAGTGGAAGTTGTGCCTGTGAGATTTCAAAGCTGTCTGCAAGGGAGAGAATCTCCTCCCATTGTCTTTCATCCTGAGAATGACGAAGAAGACCGTGCGATTCCGAACTTGAAAGCTCTTGCTTCAGACTACGGAATAATTCAAGGTATTTGACACCAAAATAGGGAATTTTTCTTAAGACAGACTCATCCTCATCAAGAATACTCCTTAATTCGGTTTCGCTTCCGTTTCCGACATACCCCTCTTTCACTCCAAAGGAGAGCCTTTTAATAAGCTTCTTATATTTTCCCTGTGTATTTATCTCGAATATTTTTGCATCTAAATCAGAAGCTCTCATATTACTTTTCACGCACCTTACGAAGTTTATTAAGAAATATAGACGGAGACTTGAATGCCGTCGCAATTTCTTCTTTGTCTTTCGATGGGAGGCTTTGATAATCTTTCCGCCCATATACTTTGCCGGCATATTTTTCAAGAATCAGATTCTGTTCACCGAGGTCATTTTCCATATCTGCAGACGGCTCAATCTTAGCTCTACCTTCATCAATCCGTGAATTTTTTGTGTCAACGTCATTTTCGTGCTTGGTCTCATCGCCGATTCCAGTGGATCGGATCTGTAATTTATGCAAATCCCGCTCGGAAACTAGCGCAAGTGATTCGAATGACAATCCATTGACGATTGCCCTAGAGCTTGGAAGAACGCCGTTTTGAGCCTTAAAATCTCTTACAAATTCTTCAACCTGGGAGATTATTCCGAATGGATTGAATGTATGGCCTAATGTTTCCGACAGAAATCCATAGTAAGATTCGAAATGAGTGCAGACCTGATCGACTGACACATTATCGAGAAGTATCTCTAGTTGATTCAACTTTGGAATATAATTTTCCTGATGTACAAAATTTTTAAGCTTCGCAATCAAGTCAGCTCGGGAATTCAAGCGATACTTCAAATCTTGAATAAGGTCCAACACTCTCGCAGCAGATTCACTATATAGTACATCAATAGTTGAATCGTGAATATTTTCGCTTGAGGGCCTTTCGTCAGGCTCAGGTCGTTCCTTTGGATCTTGCGCTGTACTCTTGACTGCACTTGAGAATTTGTTTATCTGATCTAAACGATCAAGGGAACCCACGAAGTCCAAGACGTCAACATATTTCTTGGCTTCGGTCTTTCTAAGGCCTCTTCCGAGTTGCTGCAACCAAACTGTTTGTGAACCTGTATATCTCATAAAAACAAGAAGGTTGGTCTCAGGGATGTCAACGCCCTCGTTAAAAAGATCGCACACAAGAATGAATTTGTAATGATCCTCTCGGAATTTTCTCAAGTTCTCACGCCGTAAATCCTGCGTCTGGTGTGAATGAATAGAAATCGCAGTTCCAAGTTTAAAAAAACCAATAAGATGATTTATGTGAGAGATATTCCGGCAGAATACTATGCCCTTAACTGGGTCCAGTTTTTTTTCCTTTACCGTTTTCTCTATAACTTTTACTACTTCCTCATCTTTCTTATGCAAAAAAAGCTTCTTATCAAGATCTGCAATAGACAGCCCAGATTCAAGTTGATCGATTTTATCTTGGTCCAGATCATCTAATAGGACGTGGTATCTCGGAAATGCGAGCTTTTTGTTGGCCAACGCCCAAATTAGGTCGTATTTGCCCACGTGTCCATCGTCGCCCCCAAAAAATTTATTCACGTTTTTGTTATCAGCTCTGAAAGGCGTTGCCGTCAGTCCTACAAGCAGCTTCGGATCAAATGCTTCTACTACCTGCCTGTAAGTGTTTGCAGGTGTGTGATGTGCCTCATCTACAACGATGAAATCGAACTCCTCTTTTTTCAAATTCGATATCTGTCCATAAAGTGTATCAAATGTACCAAAAACAAAATCGGTGTTTTCAGGCGCTGCGCCTGAAAAACAAGCACTGAATGAGTATCTACCTATTCCAAAAACGTTTTTAAAGGCTGTAACGGTCTGCAATAAAATCTCGATCTGGTGAGCTAAAAATAAGACTTTTGGCTGACCACCTTGAGAGACCATTAACTTCTTCAAAAAAAGAGCTACAGTATAGGTTTTACCGAGGCCGGTCGCCATTTCAATCAATAATTTTGTCCTCTTTTTATTATATTTCGACAGGCATTCATTTATTATGTCCTTTTGGAAATTATGGGGCTTTATCTCCCTTCCGATTTCAGATTTCTTTTCCAACCAGAGATTCTGCAACTCATCCCTATCTATTAGTTCGACACCCAATCGAAGTGCTCGTATTTTCACTTCAGACGTGAAGTAGGAGTTTGTTACCAAGATTGAATTCGAAGCATTACCTAGCTTTGCTCCGGTGTGCAATTGGTTTAAAGCTTTTACATCGACCGCCGTCTTTATGTCACGCTGCTTTACCTCGATCGCGTATTTTCGCTGGTTACGGTACGCAAATATGTCGACACCTCCATCTCCGCTTCTAAACCCATCGCCAAGCTGGGTTATATAGGCGTCTTTCCAGCCAGCCGATATAAAAAGGTCTTTGACGAATATCTCAAAATCGGAATGGTGCAGGTTATCAATATCTTTGAACTTAGAAATTTTCACAGAGACTCCCTTTTACAATACCGCTCGGCCGTAAGTATTTTTGGCACATCGGACTTCCGAAAACAATGATGAGACCCGCTCCTCAAGAACAAACTTTGTAAACTTTTTCTTTGATGAAGCTAAAGTGGCTTCTCTCTGGCGCTACCCCTGCGAACCAACTGTAACCATCCCTTCAACTCGGCGCATGCGCAATTAGATTTCCCCAGACTTGGCTTAGATCTGAACGTTCGCTTTGCGACCTCAGCGCACTTTACCCACCAGAAATACGCAGCCCCAAAAGGTCCGCTTTTTAAGAGCGGCCAATCTATGCTCAATACTGGCCAAATTATGGTCTCACTACCATCACCTGATCTTTCCTGACCATTACTCATCCATTTCCCCCAGGATCTTTTTGATCGCTGTTAGAAACCCGCGAGGGAGGATTTCCGTACCCAGCTCATCTTTCACTTGGCCCAGTGCGTTCGCTCTAAATCCGAGTTTCTCCAACCATTCCTCGGTGCAGACGGTTTGCAACGCCTTGATCTCGTTTTCCGAACAGATCCCCTTTAACGAGGGCAGCAGCTCCACGCTGGCGTCAGACTGGGGCTCCACGTAAGTCGTCGGACGCTTATCAATCACGATCTCGGTTGTACTCTTCAGCATGTTGGCTTCGCTTCTGTAGCGATCCCGCTCCCGAATGATTTGTCCGAACAGCGCACGCACCGCCGCGTCCTCAATACGCTCCAGAAGTTGGTGATCCTGGCTCATTCTCTTGGGTGGCCCTACCGGTGGTTTCTTCGTGGTGGTCTTCGCCTTGGCAGCCCACGCTTCGACCAGATCCCGATAATGCTTGTTTGCGGTGGCACGGATCGACTGATAGCCCACACCGCCATCTTCCTCGGATACGCGACCAATGGTGGTGATGGAAAAGTCCCGAGCACCGGAGTCGAAGTAGGCGTTCAACGTTTCGTGGAGCTTATCCAGAGAGGCCTTCGTCTTGGCGGTCTTGCCGTCTTTAAGGGTGTCCAGAATCGCATCAACATCAATGTTCATCGGACACCTCCAAGGCCGGAATCCGTTTGAGACCGCCCGACGACAGCGTGATCGGGGTGATTTTTTTGACTGCCTCAAATCCGGATTTCAGCAGTCCATCGTTCTCCAGGTACTCTTGCGCTTCGATGTAATTTGTTGCGATTCGGTAGCCTTCCATTTTTTCGTCTGGTTCCGCGATCTTAGCCATCTTTCGAATGAGAGCATTACCCACGATCAACTGCGTGTTTTCGTCCATTTCCAAAAAGACGGGCTTGTACCCGGAGCGGGCCATCATGCGACTCAAGGCGTTGGTACGCTTGGCAATCGCAGGCGTCTTGCGCAGGTCATCGTGAAGGTCGGGGTAGAATTCAGCGTCCTCACAGAGCAAAGACAGGTGCAGCAATTCCGAGTCGGTTTCGATGAATTTCATGCTAACATTGAGGTCTTCCGCAGACCCCACGGCGACTAGCTTTTGACGATCATCGTCCTCAGTTCGCCCATTCTCGATCTGGACCACTTTGTTGATCAGATTGAAGATCGCGATGTAGTCCTTGGCGTACTCATCTGCCTCCACGCGCTGCTTTTCGTACCGGCGCTCCAGCGCCTGAAGTTCGCTGTGCTTGAGGAACGGCTTACCGTCTTCCTCGGCAATGAACATCTCATCCTTCAGGGCCTCTAATTGGCCTTCAATCTCAACGGCCAGTTCAGCCGCCTGGTGCGCTTTGTAGCTGACTTGATTGAACTTGGAATTCAGCGCTGGCAGGTAGGTCGCATCGGTGATGTGCCAGCGACAGCGGGGGCAGTTTTCCGGGCCGTAGGGTACCGGGCCATAAACCCTCTGTTCACTGTTTTTGGCATCTTTGACAAGCGGCCCACCGTTCCAGCAGCCGCCAAGGGTGGATAGCTCATCCGAACGCACGGAGTTACCGCCGACCAGGCACAAGCCCGTGGCCCGTTCCTCCCAGCCAATGGGATTCCGGTTGGCAAGTACGCTCTCGACGGAATTGTGCTGGTCGTTGTGAAAGGCAGCCCGGAGCGGAATCTGCCTCATCTCTGCGTCCTGAAGAAAGTTCTTAAGCGACGCTTCCCCGCGCTCAACCAGAGCGGAGTCGGCCTCAGTCATTTTCTCGGCCATCACTGAGGGCGTGATCTTGTTGTAATAGATCGTCATTAACAGCCGGATATGACCGGCCAGAAGCTTGGAGATCACCGGCAACGGCAGATTGGTGTCCATGGTGTAGCAGGTGATCAACGACACGCGGAGGCTGTGCAGCGGGTATTCCGTTCCCACCTTGCTCACTTCTTGCCCCTCGTAGTCATCGCCGTAGTCTTTCACGAACCGAAGGCGGTCGCCGTTCTTCATCGTCAGGCCTGACTGGGACACATCCTCTTCCAGTTTCGACAAAAGGCGGTACCAAGGGTTTTTGATAGATCCTGTGGTGATCGGAAACGCGGAATTTCGCTCCCGAAACAGAAAGGCGAACTCGCCCATTTCGGCTAATTGCTTCTTGGATTTGGCTGCGCCAACGTGTTTTGTTTGAAGCTCTGTGCCACCGATCAACCGGTCGATGGGGTTATATTTTTCCTGCCAGTTGCGGAGTTTTTCCAGCCAATACAGCAGTTCTTCGTGCTGCCACGGGATGGTATACCCTCGCTGAATTTCTTCTTTGTTTTGATCGGCGGTTTTGTTGGTCGAGACGTACAGCCCAGTGGCATAGCTCTCCATCATCGAGTCAAAAATGCGCCGGAATACGCCTTTCTGATAGGGGCGTTTCGGTGTTCCGTACCTGAACGGGTGCTGGATGTTCTCGACCCAATGACCGCGCTCGTAACGCCAGGTATCGCCTTCGCCGGAGTCTAGAAACCGCACCTGGTAAGAACGAAGCGGCAAATGGAGCTTGGTAAATAGAAACATCGCCATCACAGGCGACCAGATCTCATGAACCTCAACGCTCTTATTGTTCCTGTTAATAATCCGTGTACGGGCAACGCAATCCGGATCATCGGAATCAATGACCTCCGAAGGCACTGCCATCCAAGCCAAATTGCCATACTGAAGGTAGTCGATAGCCCACTGCCAGTCCCGGAAATGAAAGCCGATCCATGGCGTTTTATTCCCAGGGTCATCGGTTGGATAGGGGCAAAGAATGTGCCTGGTTTGTTGGATATAGCGATAGGGTAATGGGCTGTGGACGGTTTCGGTGTTTGATGTGTTTTTCTTGATTTTATCGAGCGGATTCAGGAACAGGGGCTGCTCGACGCCGTTATCATCCTCGGCACTCAGATGGTGCTTGAGGATGTAGTCGCATAACTCGACCATGAGCGCAACGTATTGAGAGTTAATAGCAGTCGTTCCACTGCTAACCAGAAAGGCCTCAAGCTCTTCACTGGAGACCTTGTGGCCGCTCGGATGGCCCTTGAACATTGTGGCCACGTCAGCGGCATACGGGGCTTTTGCGTTCAGGTAAAGAAGAAATTTTCTTATCCCCTCCAAACGCTTACTAATGCCTTTGTCTTGCGTTTTTAGCCATTCAACGGCGTACTGCTGCCATTGTAGCCAGTCGTGCCCCAGTTCCTCAGTCACCCATCCCAGCGTCAGATCCGTGGTGTAGCCTTTGCTTCCCGATTTTTTGGTCATGTTATCGCTTCCCTAACCGTGGATTCTTGCCGGTGAAGTGGCCGTTTGGATCGAGGTGTTCAAAACCGTGTTCTGCCAACGTCTTCCAGTCGAAAGAGGCGGGAGGCTTTTCCTTATCCGATCCCAACTGAAGTTGTTGTGTTGCCTGGCATAGCGCTTCTGAGACTTGCACGCTGGAGGGCATGGTGTAAGGAACCTGAGACTCCAGGCTTGCGTGATGCAGGCACTTTTTCCGAATGAGTGGGTCGACCCCGGCATCCGTCAATCGACGGCCATAGTTGTGGCGATGGCCATGAGGATCGAGCCCTACGCTCTTGTTGGGTTCGAGGCCAACTCGCCTTAGTCCAGCAGCGTAGCTTTGGGTGAAGGCGTTGTAGGTATAGGGATTGCCCAGATAGCGAGAGTCGAAGCTGATAAACGCATAGGGGTGATGGCACTCCAACGATGCACGGAAAACCAAATACTGTCGCCACAGCAACATGAATATCCGAGCAAACTCCTGCGGGAAGAAATACGCCTCCAGGTAACCATCCTTGTGATCCAGGGTTTTGGATTTCCAGCCAAGATGCTGGGTGTTTTGCATCTCCTGACGCGGTATGCGTGAATACTTTTCTTGTAGGTACGCCTTGCGGTTTTTTATCCCTTTTCGGGACTTCCATCCTTCAGGTGCCTTACCTTCTATCTCGTTATAGATCCTCACGATTGCCCGATCCGGATCGGAGGGATCTTCGAAGACATCTGTGACCCAAAGCAACAGTGCTTCGCTACGCCTCAACCCGGCCGCGTGCATCAGGAGCAAGATAAGCTTGTCCCGCAGCGCAACTCGCGGGTCTTTGGCTCCTCCCAAGCCCTTCATGTAGAAGTCTTCAAACTTTCCCGTAGGGAAGGCAATGGCATCGTCATTGGTTCTTGCCAGAGGCGTTCTGCCCTTGATGCTGCGGGCTCTCTTGACAGTATTGTTGATCGACTTGTGTTTGATGTGTCCGAGGAAATCGTTCTGGTTGCGCCTAAACCAAGCGGCATACTGGATGCGCTCCTCATGTCGAGTGGCTGTCCGCAAGGTATTAAGAGGCTTGCCCAGGCCTTTGTCCGAGAGCCAATTGGTGAAATTCGTCAGATTGCTGATGTGTCGATGTATCGTGCCATTACTGGCCGGTATCCAATAAAGGCCAGAGGGGTCCAATCCATCTTCACCGATTGTGCCGCTGTAGAGCCGTCGGACAAAGGCCGCGAATAACGCTTCAGGTTCATCGAACATGCCTTCGTTGGCATCTATGAACTCGATGAGGAGCCTAATCGACTGAATATGGTTAGTGATTGTTGAAAGTGAGGTGCCATTTAGGTGAAGGCTAAGCACATAATCTGTGACTGACCCCAGAACCCCTTGATCGGTCAGAATGACAGGGATCTCTGTGGCCACTCCACTTTTGTCCTGAACTACCTTGGCTGTAACCTTCGTTGCAAACATCCTTGAACCCTACACATATTACACAGTATTTACTATACATATAGCGCAGTCTTCAGGAAAAAGAAACCCCCAGTTAAGGGGGTTTTTATCAAAATTACACAGTTTTATGTACTATACAGAACCGAGGCGTGGGTTTTGCGCGAGCTGAACCTGATATACACAGGCATGCTGGCGATATGGCTATCCGACTAGGATTAGCCGCGCTTAACAGCAGCGCCGAAACGCTTGTTAAAGCGCTCTACGCGGCCACCAGTGGTCGCTTGCTTCTGCTTACCAGTGTAGAACGGGTGGCAGTTGGAACACACATCCAGAGAGAAGTCCTGACCAGAGGTCGTACCTACCTGGAAAGTGGCGCCGCAAGAACAGCTGGCGGTGACCGTGTTGTAATTCGGGTGAATACCTTGTCTCATTTCGAGCCTCACGAAGCTATATGCCGCCACCTGATCTCTTGCCAGGTACCGCATACGGGTTTGGGAAAAACGACTAACCGGTTAGCCGCTCTGTCGTTACGAGAAACCTTTACAATAGATCGATAAAGATCGTTAAGATTCAGAGCGGTCGCATATTCTAGCAAAACTAACGCCGGAGGCCAATTGGCTGACTCCTTTTCTTCACAGGCATCTTTTCAAGGATCTGCTCAAGCACCCGATCAGGTGCTTAAAGTAGCCCTGCCCTCTCCGCTGCGCCGCCTGTTCGATTATCTGCCCTCCCGGGAAACGCCTCCCTGCGGCTGGCAGCCGGGGCTGCGAGTGCGGGTGCCGTTTGGGCGGCGCGAAGTGGTTGGCGTAGTGGTCGAACTGGCTGACAGCAGCGACCTGCCGCGCAGCCAACTCCGGGCGATTAGTGAAACGCTGGATGATGCCCCGCTGCCGGAAGATTGGCTATGGCTATGCCGCTTTGCCGCCCGTTACTACCAGCACAGCCTGGGCGACACCCTCCACCATGCCATGCCAGCTCGGCTACGCCAGGGACATCCCATGGCGGGACGCACCCAAACCCTATGGCTCGCCAAGGGCGAAGGCGCAGAAGAGATACTCAGCCGCGCCCCCAAACAAGCCGAGCTATATTCGCTGCTGCGCCAACACCCACACGGCCTACCCAGTCGTGCGGTTAGCGCCCACGGCTTTGCCCGCGACCAGCTATTAGCGCTAGAGAAGAAAGGTTTAGCGACCAGCCAGGAACACATCCTGATGGCCCCAACGCCGCCCAGCGGCAACTTATTGGCAACCCCAGCGCTCCCCCTTAACCGTGAGCAAGCAACGGCGCTGGCAGCGCTGCACGAAAAGCTCGATAGCTACCACCCCTGCTTGCTCGAAGGCGTCACCGGTAGCGGTAAAACCGAAGTCTATCTCCAACTGATTGAAGCCATCGCCGCCAAAGGCAAGCAGTCGCTGGTGCTGGTACCAGAAATTGGCCTCACACCGCAGACGCTCGCGCGCTTTAGAAGCCGTTTCCGCGTTCCTGTGGTGGCGCTGCATTCAGGCCTTACCGACCCCGAGCGGCTCGACGTATGGGAAGCCGCCGCCAGCGGCCGGGCGCTGATTATTATTGGCACCCGCTCGGCGATTTTCACCCCGCTAGCCAACCCCGGCGCGATTATTGTCGACGAGGAGCACGACGGCTCCTACAAACAGCACGACGGTTTACGCTACCACGCCCGCGATCTTGCGGTGGCACGCGCCCACTACCATAAAATTCCGCTGCTAATGGGCAGCGCCACCCCTTCGCTGGAGAGCCTGCATCAGGCACTTGCCGGTGCCTACCGCCATCTGCGCCTTACCCAGCGCCCCAGCCAACACCCACCGGCCAAGCTGGAATTAATCGACCTACGCCACCAGCGCCGCCAGGGTGGGCTGCTACCCGGTGCTATCAAGGCGATTAAAAGCACGCTCGCTGCAGGCAAGCAGGTGCTGATTTTTATCAACCGGCGCGGCTTTGCGCCGACGCTTGCCTGCCACGCCTGCGGCTGGATGGCCGATTGTAACCAGTGCGACGCGCGCATGACGCTGCACCGCCAGCCACCGCTGCTGGCCTGTCACCACTGCGATAGCCGCCGCGCCCTACCGGATGCCTGCCCCGAATGCGGCAGCGGCGACCTACGCGCCCTGGGTAGCGGAACGGAGCGCACCGAAGAGACCCTGCAAACGCTGTTTCCGAAGACCACCATCCATCGCATCGACCGCGATAGCACCCGACGCAAGGATAGCTTTGAGCAAGTATTAAAAGAGATTCAACGCGGTGAACCCTGCGTGTTGGTCGGCACTCAAATGCTCGCCAAAGGCCACCACCTACCCCATGTCACGCTGGTCGTGGTGGTCAATGCCGATGGCGGCCTCTACGCCGCTGATTTCCGTGCCCTCGAACATAGCGCCCAGCTGCTTGAGCAAGTGGCGGGCCGGGCCGGTCGCGCCGCCCACCCAGGCCGCGTGCTGGTGCAAACCCTGCACCCCGACGATCCTCATCTGGGCCAGTTGGCCGAGCATGGCTATGGGGCGCTAGCGCGCAATATGCTCGAAGAACGACGTATCGCCCAGCTGCCCCCGTTCTGCTTTATGGCGCTGCTACGCATCGAAAGTCCCAAAGAGGAGGCCGCTTTAGCCATGGCGCAGCAAGCCGCCCAGGCCCTGCGCCAGTGGCTTAAAGAGTCCCGCGTGGCCACCCGCTGCCTAGGGCCAGTGCCCGCCCCGATGGAAAGACGCCAGAACCGCTACCATTTACACGTTATGCTGGCAGCCGATAAACGCAGCCAATTGCACCCCGCCGTTAGCTGGCTGGTGCAGTGGCTTGAAGCCAATCGCGAAGCACGCAAGGTACGCTGGTCGATTGATATCGACCCACAAACCCTCGCGTAGCGCTTATCTCTTGGCACTTGTTTAGCAACACGCCTTTGAAACTGCGGCTCAATTGCCGATAATAGCCGCCTTACCGACGCACCTTTTACAGCTGCGCGTTAGCACACGCCGCCACCGACGACACCGGATACCTCAATGAAAGATACGATAGTTTCACTGCTCGAAGGCGCAGTTACCGCGCTCAAGCACCAAGGCGTGCTGCCCAACGACCTTCAGCCCAGCATCAAAGTCGACCCTACCAAAGATAAAGCCCACGGCGATTACGCCACTAATCTGGCGCTAATGCTGGCAAAACCGGCCGGCAAAAACCCGCGTGAATTAGCCAACGCGCTGGTAGCAGCACTACCAGAAAGCGACGCCATCCAAAAAACCGAGATTGCGGGCCCCGGCTTTATCAACTTTTTCGCCGCCGCCGACGCCGCCGCGCAAATTGTTGCCCAAGTACTCGACTGTGGCGACACCTTTGGCCGCAGCATGGTGGGCAAAGGCGAGAAAGTGCAGGTTGAGTTCGTTTCCGCCAACCCCACCGGCCCGCTCCATGTCGGTCACGGCCGTGGTGCAGCGATTGGCGACTGCCTCTGCCGCCTGCTCGAAGCCACCGGTTTTGATGTCACCCGCGAGTTCTACTACAACGACGCTGGCGCCCAGATCGCCAACCTGGCCCGCTCGGTACAAGCGCGAGTGAAAGGCTTAGGCCCTGACGACGATAGCTGGCCCGAAGACGGCTATCGCGGCGAGTATATCGTCGATGTAGCCACCGACTACCTGGCAGGCAAAACGGTCAGTGCCGATGACCGCGAAGTCACCGCCAAAAAAGACCCGGATGATTTAGAGGCGATTCAAGAGTTCGCCGTGGCGTGGCTGCGCCGCGAGCAGGATCTGGACCTCAAAGCCTTCGGCGTCGAGTTTGACGTCTATTTCCTAGAGTCATCGCTCTATGAACATGGCAAGGTAGACGCCACCGTTGAGAAACTGGTGAACGCGGGCCACACCTATGAAGAAGATGGCGCCATGTGGCTGCGCACCACCGACTTCGGTGATGACAAAGACCGCGTGATGCGCAAACAGGACGGTGGCTATACCTACTTCCTGCCCGATGTGGCCTACCACCTGGACAAATGGCAGCGCGGCTTCAAAACCGTGATCAACGAACAGGGTGCCGACCACCACTCCACCGTTACCCGCGTACGCGCCGGTTTGCAGGCGCTGGAAGTGGGCATTCCCAAAGGCTGGCCCGACTATGTGCTCCACCAGATGGTCATGGTCACCCGCTCCGGCGTTGAGGTAAAACTCTCCAAGCGCGCCGGTAGCTACGTCACCGTGCGCGACTTGAT
This sequence comes from Halomonas sp. AOP13-D3-9, assembly GCF_052379125.1. Taxonomy (NCBI): domain Bacteria; kingdom Pseudomonadati; phylum Pseudomonadota; class Gammaproteobacteria; order Oceanospirillales; family Halomonadaceae; genus Halomonas; species Halomonas sp. AOP13-D3-9. Next base: position 217,853 of record NZ_JBQSYH010000003.1, read on the forward strand.
CGACGAAGTAGGCCGCGATGCCACGCGCTTCTTCCTCGCCGCTCGCCGCGCCGACTCACAGCTCACCTTTGATATCGACCTGGCCCGCTCGCAGTCCAACGACAACCCGGTTTACTACATCCAGTACGCCCACGCCCGGGTCTGCAGCATGCTGCGTAAAGCCCAGGATGCCGACCAGCCATTTGATCATGCCCTGGCACTGGCCAACCTGGCGCTGCTGGACAGTGACCAGGAGAAAGCCGTCCTAAACCGTTTAGCGCGCTTCCCTGAAGTCGTTGAAACGGCTGCCAAAAATCGTGAACCCCAGCAGGTTGCCCAGTATCTGCTCGACCTTTCCGGCGACTTCCACACCTGCTACAACGCTGTCAAAGTCATGGTCGAGGACGACACCCTACGCAATACCCGCCTGGCGCTGGGCCTTGCCACCCGTCAAGTGCTGCGCAACGGGCTTGATTTAATGGGGGTTAGCGCCCCAGAGGAGATGTAAGTAATGGCTAGCCCGCGTAAAAAGCCCGCCCCCCGCCGCGGCGCCACCTCGCAGCGCAAGTCCTCCCGCAGCTCAGGCGGGGGCTTTCGCCTACCCGGCTGGCTGTGGGGCCTTGCCGGTATGGCGGCTGGCTTCTTTTTGGCGCAGCACCAGCACGGCACCGCCCCCTGGCAAGAGCAGCCGAGTGAAACGCCCCAGGCCACGGTGATGCCCAAGCCCTCAGGTAGTGAAGAGCGCGCTGCCGCTCGGGAAACCGAGGAGGCCGCCGAGCCGTCAATGCCGACGTTTGAGTTTTACACCTTGCTGCCAGAAACCGAGGTCATTGCGCCAGGCGTTTCGCTCCCTTCCAGCGTTGTGCGCCCGGAAGCACCCGAACAGGCAGCCGATAGCGATGCGGCTTCTGGCGCCGCAGGTGACGACCCCATTGCCCAGGTTATTGCCGCCAATACCCGGCCTGAAGACCAGGTCTCGGCGGCCCAGGAGAATGAAGCGGCCACCAACACCCCAGGGCGCTATATGCTTCAAGCAGCTTCATTTCGAAAAGCAAGCGACGCCGAACAGCTGCGCGGCCGGCTGCGCAATTTAAGCCTGCTGGCGGAAATCAGCGAAGTACAGGCGGATGGCAATACCTGGCACCGGGTACAGGTGGGGCCTTACGAGGACACCCGAGAGCTGAACCGGGCCCAGGATTTAATGAATACCCAGGGTATCGAGCCGCTGCTTATTCAACTGCAAAACTGATAATCCCCTCCTGAATACCCTGCGGGCGGTTGATTTTTTATCAGCCGCCCGCATTTTGTTGTGAATCGCTTTTTTTACGGTCGCCTGCAGCGGCCGATCAGTCATCGGGAGCGCGCCTCCCCCCAAGGAGTTATCTCCATGACCACCATTGTCTCTGTCCGTCGTGGTAACCAGGTCGCCCTCGCTGGCGACGGCCAAGTGTCGCTGGGCAATACCGTAATGAAGGGTAACGCCAGCAAAGTACGCCGCCTCTATCGTGGCAAAGTACTGGCCGGGTTTGCCGGTGGCACTGCGGACGCCTTCACGCTGTTTGAGCGCTTCGAAGCCCAGTTGGAAAAGTACCAGGGCCATTTGACCAAGGCCGCCGTTGAGCTGGCCAAAGATTGGCGCACCGACCGGGCGCTGCGCCGTCTGGAAGCGTTGCTGGCCGTCGCCGACCATAGCGCCTCGCTGATCATTACCGGTAACGGTGATGTGGTCGAGCCCGAGCGCGGCATTATCGCCATTGGCTCTGGCGGCAACTTCGCCCAGGCCAGCGCTCGAGCGCTGCTGGAAAACACCGAGCTGTCGGCGCGTGACATCACCGAGAAGTCGTTGGCGATCGCTGGTGATATCTGTGTATTCACCAACCACCACGTAACGCTCGAAGAGCTGTCGATTGACGGTCGCTAATTAGTCCACGCGACCACCCAACGCTGCTTAATGCACATTTAAGGTTACCGATATGACTCAGATGACACCCCGCGAAATTGTTCACGCCCTGGATCAGTACATTATTGGTCAGCAGGATGCCAAACGTGCCGTTGCCATCGCCCTGCGCAACCGCTGGCGCCGCATGCAGCTCGATGACGACCTGCGCCCGGAAGTCACGCCTAAAAATATTTTGATGATTGGCCCCACCGGCGTGGGTAAAACCGAGATTGCCCGCCGCCTGGCCAAGCTGGCCAAAGCGCCGTTTATCAAAGTGGAAGCGACCAAGTTTACCGAAGTTGGCTATGTAGGCCGGGACGTTGAGTCGATTATTCGCGACTTAATGGAAGCCGCGATCAAGATGGTGCGCGAACAGGCCAAAGAAGAAGTCAGCCACCGCGCCGCAGATGCTGCAGAAGACCGCGTACTGGATGCCCTGCTGCCGCCGCCGCGGGGTCAGGAAGATAAGCCCCGTGAAGACAACGGCACCCGCCAGACCTTCCGCAAGAAGCTGCGCGAAGGGCAGTTGGACGATAAAGAGATCGATATCGAAATCGCCTCCCAGGGCCAGGGCATCGACATCATGACCCCGCCGGGCATGGAAGAGATGACCAGCCAGCTGCAGAGCATGTTCTCTAACATGGGCCAGCAGAAGCGCGAAAACCGCCGCGTTACGGTGAAAGAGGCGCTGGTACTGCTGCGCGATGAAGAAGCGGGCAAGCTGGTCAACGAGGAAGAGATCAAGGCCCGCGCGGTCTATTCGGTGGAACAACACGGTATCGTGTTCCTGGATGAGATCGATAAAGTCGCCAAGGGCAGCGGCCAATCCAGCGGTGGCGAAGTCTCCCGCGAGGGTGTTCAGCGCGACCTGCTGCCACTGATCGAAGGCTCCACTGTGTCGACCAAGTACGGCATGGTTAAGACTGACCACATTCTGTTTATCGCCTCCGGCGCGTTCCATCTGTCGCGCCCGTCGGACCTGATTCCAGAGCTTCAGGGGCGTCTGCCGATTCGCGTTGAGCTCGATGCGCTCACGCCCAACGATTTCAAGCGCATCCTTACTGAGCCTTCTGCGTCGCTGACCAAGCAGTATCAGGCGCTGCTGGCCACCGAAGGGCTCGACATTGAGTTTACTCCCGACGGTATCGAGCGTATTGCGCAGATCTCCTGGCAGGTCAACGAAGGCACCGAAAACATCGGCGCCCGCCGCCTGCACACAGTGATGGAACGGCTCTTGGAAGAGGCCTCTTTCCGAGGTGGCGATATGGAGAGCCCGCTGGTGATTGACGGCGACTACGTCAACGCTCAGCTTGGCGAACTGGCGGTCGACGAAGACCTGTCGCGGTATATTTTGTAAGCCGCCCACGGGCTGTCATATTAGGCATTGTCAGCAGCAGCTTGCCCGCTTTTACGGTCAAGCTGCTGTGCTAATAAATAGGCGTTTAAAGAGGCCCACCGATGAATGCCCCTATCCCCAATCGGGTTCACTACCATAAGCAGGCCCGCGAGTTGGAACTTGGCTACGCCAGCGGCGAAAGCTACCGACTGCCGGTGGAGTTACTGCGCGTCTACTCCCCCTCTGCCGAGGTACGCGGTCACGGCGGCGACACGGCGGTATTGCAAGTGGGTAAAAAAGACGTCGGCCTGCAAAATATTACCCAGGCGGGCAACTACGCGCTGAAACTACACTTTGACGATGGTCACGACAGCGGGCTGTTCAGCTGGAACTATCTGTATGACCTCGCCACCCACCAAGAGGCCTACTGGAATAACTATTTGCAGCGCCTAGAAGAGGCCGGTGCCTCGCGCGAGCCCGCCAGCATTCAATTCAAACAACTGTGACCACCTGACTCAGGCCCCTTACCAGAAGCCAGGCAGACAAGCCCGGGTGGAGAAGGCTACAATGGCGTTAACTTTTAATCGCGTCGACCCATAGGTCAAAAGACTTAGGGTTGATTTGCCACCGCCTCGAATTCGGGAGCTACTGCCCAATGAGCCCCACAGAAAAACGCACCACTGACTTTGGTTTTCAGGAAGTCCCCGTTGATGAAAAAGCCTCGCGAGTGGCCGATGTCTTCCACTCCGTGGCTGCCCGCTACGATGTCATGAACGACCTGATGTCCATGGGCATCCACCGGATATGGAAACGTATGACCATCGAGCGCGCAGGCGTGCGCCCCGGTCAACACGTGCTGGACATCGCGGGCGGCACCGGGGATTTAACCCTTAAATTTTCCCGTTTGGTCGGCCCCCGGGGCAAAGTCGTACTCGCCGATATCAACGCCTCAATGCTTAAAGTGGGCCGCGACAAACTGATGGATAACGGCGTCGGCGGCAACGTCGAGTATGTGCAAGCCAACGCCGAAAGCCTGCCGTTTCCCGACAACAGCTTCGACTGCATCACCATCGCCTTTGGGCTGCGTAACGTCACCGACAAAGACGCCGCGTTGCGCTCCATGGCCCGTGTGCTCAAGCCCGGTGGTCGGCTACTGGTGCTGGAGTTCTCCAAGCCCAACAACCCACTGCTTTCCAAAGCTTACGATGAGTACTCCTTCCGCCTGCTGCCCAAAATGGGCGAACTGGTGGCGGGGGACGGCGATAGCTACCGCTACCTGGCGGAATCGATTCGCATGCACCCGGACCAGGAAACGCTCAAAGCCATGATGGAAACGGCAGGTCTCGAGCGGGTTGAGTACACCAACCTGACCGGCGGCATCGTGGCACTGCACCGCGGCATTAAGCTATGAATGTTTGTGCTCTGACTTGTTGTGCCCTGACGTTTTCTGCCAAGAGGTCAGCATGCTGGTAACCCCGACCCTGCTGCTGGCCGGTTGTGAACGCACGCTCAACGCCCTACTTTCCCGTGACCCGGCGGCGCCTGCACGGCTAGCGGCGTTGGCGGGTAGTCGGTTATTGGTGCGCCTGGAGCAGCCTCACTTAGCGCTGGTCATTCACTACCATCACGCCGGGCTCGACCTGATGCGCGGCGATGACGTTGATGAAACTGACGTAGACGCCGTGGTCGAACTCACCCCAGAAACGTTTTCCGAGTGGCTCAGCGGGGCGTCGGTTGAGCGCCTTATGTTTGACGGCAAACTGGCCGTCCGCGGGCGCATCCACCTGCTCGAAGCGACCCGCGACCTGCTCTTCGACCTGGATATCGACTGGGAGAACGAGCTGGCCCACTGGCTGGGCGATCTGCCCGCCCACTCCCTGGCCGAAGGCCTGCGCCGTGCTGCCCGCTGGGGGCTACGCGCCAAAGATGAGCTGATGCAGGATGTATCGGAGTATGTCTTTGAAGAGGCACGCCTGCTGCCAGGACGGCAGCAGCGTAGCCTACTCCGCGAGCACCTGACCGAGTTAGAGGTGGCGACCGATCGCCTGGAAGCGCGCCTAAACCACTTACAGCGACGATTAGAACAGCTGCAGCCTGCGCCACAGGAGTCACGCCCATGAGCCTGCGTCTGCTGCGGATAAGCTGGGTGATCAGCCGCCACCGATTGGACACACTGCTGCCGTTAGAGCGGCTGCCCTGGTGGCTCCGGGCGCTGCTGTGGTTTTCTCCGCTACGTTTGATCCCCGTTGGCAAGCGCTCACGGGGCGAACGACTGCGCCTGTCGCTGGAAGCACTGGGGCCGATTTTTATTAAATTTGGCCAGATGCTCTCGACCCGCCGCGACCTGCTGCCAGCGGATATCGCCGATGAGTTGAAACGCCTGCAAGATCAGGTGCCGCCTTTCCCGGGCGAACAAGCCGCCGCCCGCGTCGAGAAAGCGCTGGAAATGTCGCTGGAAGAGGCCTTTGCTGAGTTTGACCGAGTGCCACTGGCCTCGGCGTCGATTGCCCAGGTGCACGCGGCAAGGCTGCACGGCGGTGAGGACGTGGTGGTGAAAATCATTCGCCCCGGTATTGACCGCGTAATGCGTCAGGATATGGCGCTGATGTACCAAGTCGCCAAGCTATTTTCCAAAATCCCCGAAGCGCGCCGTTTGCGCCCGGTGGAAGTCATTCGCGACTACGAAGCCACGCTGTTTGACGAGCTGGATCTTTACAAAGAGGCCGCCAACACCTCGCAGCTTAAACGGAACTTTAAAGACTCACCGCTGCTGTTTGTACCCACCATCTACTGGCCCTTCACCCGCCGCCATGTGATGGTACAGGAACGTATACGCGGCATTCCGGTCGCCGATTTAGATACCCTGATTGCCCGGGGCACCAACCTTAAAAAGCTTGCCGAACGCGGCGTTGAGCTGTTCTTTACCCAGGTATTCCGTGACAATTTCTTCCACGCGGATATGCATCCGGGCAATATCTTCGTCAACTGCGACAATCCCGAAGACCCTCAGTATATTGCCATCGACTGCGGCATCGTGGGCAGTCTGACCCGGGAAGACCAGGACTATCTGGCGCGCAACCTGCTAGCGTTTTTCCACCAGGACTATTACGAAGTCGCTGCACTGCATATTGAGTCCGGCTGGGTGGGTGAAAACACCCGTGCCAATGAGTTCGCGGCGGCGATTCGTACCGTTTGCGAACCCATATTAGAAAAGCCGTTGAAAGATATCTCCTTCGGTCAGGTGCTGCTGGGGCTGTTTCAAACCGCGCGGCGTTTTAATATGGAAGTGCAGCCGCAGCTGGTACTTTTGCAAAAAACGCTGCTCAATATTGAAGGCCTGGGACGCCAGCTCTACCCTGATCTAGATCTGTGGAGCACCGCCAAGCCCTATTTAGAGCAGTGGATGAAAGAGCGTGCGGGGGTCAGCGGTTTATGGGAGTCGATGAAACGTCAGGCACCGGAACTTTCACGCCAGCTACCTGAGTTGCCAGTACTCGCGCACCAAGCACTTAGCCGTATGGAGCACGAGCATCGACAACGCCACCAGCAGGTCGACTCGATCAACGCCATGCGCGAACAAATGGCACGCCAGGGCAAGCGGCTATACCGTCTCAGGATTGGCTTGATTTTACTGGCGCTGGCACTGGCTTGGCAGCCATTAAGCGGTTGGATTGCGCTTCAGGAGTGGCCGATACTAGCGGCCGCGGCCATTGGCCTACTGCTGTTAGTGTGGCAATAGAAGGGCGTGATTCAACGACTATGAGGATTTCCATGGACAATAACTCGCTATCGCCTAGCAATACGCATGTACTTGATACGCTCAATGAGGTATTAAAGCAGCGGCGCCATGCAGCGGCGGAAGATTCTTATGTTGCCTCCTTGCATCATAAGGGCTTGAACAAGATACTCGAAAAGGTGGGCGAAGAAGCGACCGAAACAGTGCTGGCGGCAAAAGATGCTGAGCACGGTGGAGAGGCTGAACGCCAGGCGTTGATTTCTGAAACCGCCGACCTGTGGTTTCATAGTCTGGTGATGCTGTCGCACCTGGGGATGGATCATCAAGCTGTGTTAGACGAGCTGGCAAGGCGCGTTGGCATTTCCGGACATGCGGAAAAAGCCGCCCGCCAGCCGTAGTTGACACCTGTGGTTGACACATATAGCGGTCAAACAAAGTGTCGCATGGTGGTAACGTGGGTGTCGTATGGTGTTCATACACATAGGGTGGTTACACTCAATAGTGACGACATTTGCATCAACGTTTGCATCAACGGTTTCATCAACAACCAAGAAAGTTAATCTGCTCCCATGAGGAAACGCATATGTTAGGTGGCATTAGTATTTGGCAGTTGCTGATTGTTCTGGGCATTATCATCCTGGTTTTCGGCACCAAAAAACTGCGTAACGTGGGCACCGACCTGGGCGGGGCGGTCAAGGGCTTCAAGAAAGCCATCAACGACGAAGAGAAAAATAAAGAGTCTGATAAAGAGGAGGCCGACCAGCCCCATGCCAAGGTGAGCCATGAAGAGCCTGGTAACACTTATGACGTTCAAGCAGAAGAGAAAAAAGCGGCTGAAAGCCGCCCCTCGGATGCCCACAACGAAGAGCGCAAATAAACCATGCTGGATATCGGTTTTCTTGAACTGATGCTGATTGGCGTCGTCGGGCTGTTGGTGCTGGGTCCCGAGCGCCTGCCCCGCGCGGCCCGAACGGCGGGCATGTGGATTGGCAAAATCAAGCGTACGGTATCCGGTATGCAGCGTGAAATCAGCGCCCAGCTGGAAGCAGAAGAGCTACGTCAAAAGCTTAACGAGCAGCAGCAGAAACTCGATGACAGCTTGAAGAAAGCCAAGCTGGATGTAGAGAGCATTGCTGATACGCCCTCAGACGCTGCGCCAGCGAAGCAGAGCGACACTGAACAGCGGGTTGCCAAGGCCAGTTCCCGGCTGGATGACGCCCTGCAAACGGTGCGTGAAGAAACGCCTCCATCTTCTTCCACCCCAGCGGAGCTCGCCCGCGACGCTGAAGCTGAAACGGCTACACCTGAATCGGCTGCACCTAATACGGCTGAATCTGAAAAGGATCGTAATCACCAATGAGTATGTCTGGCGATTCAAAGGAGCCGCGGGAAGAACAGAGCCAAGCCCCCCTGATTGAGCACCTGATCGAGTTACGCTCGCGGCTAATGCGTGCCGTGATCGTGATTTTGGTGGTCTTTTTGGGCCTCTACTCCTTTGCCAATGATATCTATACCTTTGTGGCCGAGCCGTTAATGGCGCTTCTGCCTGAAGGCTCGCAGATGATCGCCACGGAAGTGGCTTCGCCGTTCTTGGCGCCGTTTAAGCTCACCTTGGTTGTGGCGGTGTTTATCGCTATTCCCTTCGTACTGCACCAAGCCTGGGCCTTTATCGCCCCAGGGCTTTACGACAATGAAAAAGCGCTGGCGATTCCGATTCTGGTTTCAAGCATTGCGCTGTTCTACGGCGGCGCGGCGTTTGCCTATTACGTGGTTTTTCCGCTGCTGTTTGAGTTTTTTACCCAAACAGGACCTGAAAATGTCGCCGTGATGACCGACATCAACCAGTATTTGAACTTTGTTCTGAAGCTGTTTTTTGCCTTCGGTGTAGCCTTTGAAATCCCTATTGCGACTTTTTTGCTTATTTTATCTGGCGCCACCACAGTAGAGAGTCTGTCTAAAAAGCGCCCCTATATTCTGCTGGGCTGCTTTGTTGTCGGCATGCTGCTTACCCCGCCGGATGTGATTTCTCAGAGTCTGCTGGCGATTCCGATGTATTTGCTTTATGAAGTCGGGCTATTGTTTGGTCGCCTAGTGCGCAAGCGTAAAGAGGAGAAAGAGGCTGCTGAAGAGCAGGAAGCAGATATCTAAGCGCTCGAGGCAGTACTCAGATAGTTAACAGCCGCCGCCATTTACCATGGCGGCGGCTGTTGTATCAGCACAGCGTCGAGCTTAATCCATCATTTCTGCAATACGATCTACCAGCTTAAAAATACCGGTAGCGGCTTCACTGATCCGCGTTGCCAGCATATAGGCTGGCGTAGTGACCACACGATGCTCAAGGTCAACCACTATATCTTCTACGCTACAGGTACGGTGCAGCCCCCCCATGGCGCTAATTGCCCCGGAGACCGCCGGGTCATTGCCCACCGTTACCGCAATGCCATCATCGAACAGGCGGGGCACTATGACAGGCGCAATACACATTAAACCTATCGGCTTGTTTTCTTGTCGAAAGCCAATCAACCCCTCTTTTAGTGCCTCTAACACCTGCATATTGTCACCGGCACTGGCAAAGTCCGACAGGTTCTTGGCGACGCCAAAACCACCGGGGACAATGACAGCATCAAAATCATCCGACACTAATTCGTTCAATGGGAGAATGTCACCCCGTGCCAGGCGGGCAGACTCCAGCAGCACGTTACGCTGCTCGCCCTCAACGACTTCTTGGGTGAGGTGGTTAACTACATGGTGCTGATCAATATCCGGGGCAAAGCAACGGTAATCGATCCCCAACTGATCCAGGCGCAACAGCGTCAGCGTGGTCTCATAAATTTCCGAACCATCGTAAACGCCGCAGCCGGCTAAAATCACTGCCACCTGTTTGGTCATGCCTATCTCCTTATCCCAGGGTCTGCCGAAGGCAATACAGCAAAGCAATCGCTCACTTTAGACACTCTGTCGTGTTGTCACAAGGCGGCTTTCGCCGCAAGGCATGGCTGATATACTCCCTCCAGGCCTTCAGGCATGTTTATTTACGATCCTTAATGTTCACGTTACCTGATCTTTACCACTGCTAATGGAGAGACACCTTGAGTACACCCACTGCCCGCCATTTTCCCGCCACGCGCATGCGCCGTATGCGCCGCGATGATTTTTCACGCCGGTTGATGCAGGAGAACAGCCTAAGTCCATCAGACTTGATTCTGCCGGTATTTGTGCTTGAAGGCACAAATCAGCGTGAGGCTGTCGCCTCCATGCCCGGCGTTGAGCGGCTCTCGATCGACCTTTTGATCGAGCAAGCCCGCGAGGCGTATGCACTAGGCATCCCTGCGCTGGCACTGTTTCCTGTGGTTGGCCCCGAGCACAAGAGTGAGCTTGCCGAAGAGGCCTATAGCGCCAGCGGTTTAGTCCAGCGCAGCGTACGCGCCCTTAAAGAGGCGCTGCCCGACTTGGGTATTATCACGGATGTGGCGCTTGACCCTTATACCAGCCATGGGCAGGACGGTATCCTTGATGAACACGGCTACGTGCAGAATGACCGCACGGTGGATACGCTGCTTAAACAGGCGCTTTCACATGCCGAAGCCGGTGCCGACGTGGTCGCCCCTTCCGATATGATGGATGGCCGGATCGGCGCGATTCGCCAGGTATTAGAGCAAGAGCACCTACACAACGTGCGTATTATGGCCTACAGCGCCAAATACGCCTCGCACTACTACGGGCCTTTTCGCGATGCGGTCGGCTCGGCTGCCAACTTAGGCAAAGCGGACAAGCGCACCTATCAAATGGATCCCGCTAACAGCGATGAAGCGCTCCACGAAGTGGCCATGGATATCGCCGAGGGCGCCGATATGGTGATGGTCAAGCCCGGCATGCCCTACTTGGATATCGTGCGCCGGGTAAAAAGCGAACTGCAGGTGCCCACCTTCGCTTACCAAGTCAGCGGCGAGTACGCCATGCACCGCGCCGCCTTCGACAACGGCTGGCTGGAAGCGGAGCCGGTGATACTGGAGTCGTTGATGTGCTTCAAGCGGGCAGGCGCGGATGGCATTCTGACTTACTTTGCCCTTGACGCCGCGCGTTTACTTCAGCAACGCTAAGATGACAACCAGGTGACACCTGTTTGTCATCTTCTCCCCGCATACTGCACTGATAGACCAGTATCAGGCTATGATACCTTCGAGCTATTAACGCGGGGAGATCCACTATGGACGAGCAAGCTTCAGATTCTTTACCACTATCGTCTACTGATCACACCAGCAGCGACGGCGATATGCCGCTACGGATTAATCGTACCCCGACAGGGGTGCAAGCCCGTGAAGTACAGCCTGAAACCGATCTTGATGATACCCAGCTCTACTTCAACCGCGAGCTATCGCATCTGCAATTCAATATCCGCGTGCTGGAACAGGCGTTAGACGACGCCCATCCGCTGCTCAACCGGCTGATGTTTCTACTGATTTTCTCCTCCAATATGGACGAGTTCTTTGAGATTCGTGTGGCGGGCTTGAAGCATCAAATTGCCCTGGGCGACGACACCACCGCCGCCGATGGCCGCCTGCCCAAAGCAGTGCTGGCGGAGATATCGCAGCTTGCTCATACGCAGATCGACCGTCAGTACCAGATACTCAATGACACCTTGCTACCCGCACTGGAAACCCATGGGCTGCGTTTTCGGCGCCGTGATCAGTGGACCGATGAGCAGAAAGTCTGGGTTAAGGCGTTTTTCGATAATGAAATTATGCCGGTTATCAGCCCTATCGGGCTTGACCCCTCACACCCCTTCCCGCGCCTGGTCAATAAAAGCCTTAACTTTATTGTCGAGCTGGAGGGTAAGGATGCCTTTGGTCGTGCCGGTGGTATGGCGATTCTCCCCGCGCCGCGCTCGCTGCCGCGCCTGATGGCACTGCCTAAAGAGCTATGCGAAGAGGGCTTTTCCGAGTATGTCTTTCTGTCGTCGATGATTCATGCCCACGCCGAGGAGCTATTTCCCGGCATGAGTGTGCGCGGCTGCTACCAATTCCGGCTGACCCGCAACGCGGATATGAGCGTTGACCCTGAGGAGGTCTCGGATCTCGCCTCGGCGCTGCGCGGTGAGCTGCTGGCACGCCGCTACGGCAGCGGCGTGCGCCTGGAAGTCGCCGACAGCTGCCCGGATGACTTAATCAACTTTTTGCTGCGCCAATTTGAGCTCGAGAGCGGTGATCTGTATCGCGTTAAAGGGCCGGTCAACCTAACCCGCATGATGTCGGTGCTAGGCGACGTGGATCGCCCCGAACTGCTCTACCGGCCGTTCACCCCCAGCATTCCCAAAGCGCTTAAGGCGGGCAGTCTGTTTGATGCTATTGCCAAGAACGACATTCTGCTCCATCACCCCTTCCAATCGTTTACACCGATTGAAGATCTGCTGCGCGAAGCCGCACGCGACCCCCATGTACTGGCGGTAAAGCAGACCCTGTACCGTACAGGTGCAGACTCGGCTATTGTTAATGCCCTGGTAGAAGCGGCCAGCCAGGGGAAAGAAGTCACGGTGGTCATTGAGCTTCGCGCGCGCTTTGATGAGGCCGACAACCTGCAGCTGGCTTCACGCTTGCAGGAAGCGGGGGCGATCGTTGTCTACGGTATTATGGCCTACAAGACCCACGCCAAAATGCTGCACATTGTGCGGCGTGAAAAGGGCGAACTGTGCTACTACGCCCACCTGGGCACCGGCAACTACCACGCCAAGACCGCCAAGCTATATACCGATTACAGTCTACTGACTGCTAACAAAGCGCTATGTGCGGATGTGCATAAAGTCTTTCAGCAGCTATCGGGGATGGGCCGTGCGCGCAAAATCGACACGCTATTGCACGCGCCGTTCACGCTACATGAGCGGCTAGTGGCAATGATTGAGCGCGAGGCGCAGATAGCGCGCAAGGGTAAGCGCGGGCATATCATTATTAAGTGCAACTCGTTAACCGAGCCCAAGCTTATCAAAGCACTCTACCGAGCCTCCCAGGCGGGGGTCGAGTGTGATTTGATTATTCGCGGTATGTGCTGTTTGAAACCAGGCGTGCCGGGGGTTTCCGACAACATTCGCGTGCGCTCGATTATTGGCCGGCTGCTGGAGCATACCCGGGTATTCCATTTCCACAATGACGGCAAGTCGGAGACCTGGTGTTCTAGCGCGGACTTTATGTCGCGCAATATGTTCCACCGTGTAGAGACCTGCTTTCCGCTGCTGGATAAGAAGCTCGCCACCCGGGTGCGTAAAGACCTGGAGACGTACTTGGTGGATAACTGCCAGAGCTGGATACTCCAGACCGACGGCAGCTACCAGCTACAAGACCCAGGTGATGCCGACGCAATCAGTGCCCAGGAAACCCTGCTCTATGCCTATGCCTCGAAAAGCTAGGCCTCGAAAAGCTAGCAAGGAGTGGGTATCGGGGGCTTAACAAGCCAGTAAGCCCCCTTACTTTCAGTCAAGCATAGCGCTGACGGAGTGCCTTGGCGGCTTTCGCCATATTGGCCAGCGCTGGCTCTACTTCCGCCCAATTGCGGGTTTTTAGCCCACAGTCAGGGTTGACCCACAGCCGCTCGGCGGGGATCTTCTCCAGGGCTTTTTCCATCAACTCAACCATCCAGCTCACCTCGGGAATATTGGGGGTGTGGATATCGTAAACCCCTGGGCCAATTTCGTTGGGATAAGCGAAGTCCTGAAAGGCATCCAACAGGTGCATATCCGAGCGCGACGTTTCAATGGTAATCACATCGGCATCAAGGGCTGCGATCGCGCCAATGATGTCATTGAACTCCGAGTAGCACATATGGGTATGAATCTGAGTGGCATCACCAACACCCGCAGCGCTTAGCTGGAAGCTCTCCACCGCCCAATCAAGGTACGACTGCCACTCATGCTGGCGCAGCGGCAATCCCTCCCGCAGCGCCGGTTCGTCTATTTGAATAATCTTGATCCCAGCTTTTTCCAGATCCAGCACCTCATCGCGTAGCGCCAAGGCAATCTGGCGGCAGGTGGTTTCCCGCGGCTGGTCATCGCGTACAAACGACCACTGCAGAATCGTCACCGGGCCGGTCAGCATGCCCTTCATGGGTTTGTCGGTCAGGGTTTGGGCGTACTCGCTCCAGCGTACCGTCATTGGCGTAGGGCGAGAGACATCACCAAAAATCACCGGCGGCTTAACGCAACGGGAACCATAGCTCTGCACCCAGCCAAAGCGAGTAAAGGCAAACCCTTCAAGCCGCTCACCAAAGTACTCCACCATGTCGTTACGTTCGGCTTCACCGTGCACCGGCACATCGATATCCAGAGCTTGCTGGCGCTCAACGGCGTAGGCGATCTCGGCCTGCATCCGGGCTTCGTAGTCGGTTAGCGCTAGCTCGCCGGTTTTAAAAGCGCGACGGGCGGCACGAATATCATCGGTTTGCGGGAAAGAGCCAATCGTGGTGGTGGGAAATAGCGGCAGCTTTAGCGCCCGCCGCTGAGCCTCAGCACGGACAGGATAAGGCGCCTGGCGTTGGCTATCGGCGGGGCTAACCGCTGCCAAGCGCTGGCTGACCACATATTGGTGAATACGGCTTGATTCGCGTCGGGCATCCAAGGCCCGAGTGGCCTGATCCAGACGCTGCTCATCGGCAGGTGTGGCGCGGTTATCGATCAAGCGCGCCAGGGTCACTACCTCGTCTAGCTTCTGCCGCGCAAAGGCCAGCCAGCTGATTAACTCATCATCAAGATCGCTTTCCTGCGCTAAATCCACCGGCACATGCAGCAGCGAACAGCTGGGAGCCAACCAAAGCCGCTGGCCCAGGCGCACTTTTAACGGCAGCAGGCGTTCGCGCAAGGTGGCCAAATCGGCCCGCCAGATGTTGCGACCATCAACAAAGCCCACCGATAGCACCTGGTGCGGACCAAGGCGGTCAATCACGCTTTCTACCTGCTGCGGCGCGCGCACGGCATCAATGTGTAGACCCTCCACAGGCAGGCGGGTCGCCAGCGAGAGATTATCGCCCAAGCCCCCGAAGTAAGTAGCCAGCAATAGCTTTAGCGGCGCAGACTGAAGACGGTGGTAAGCGCGCTCATAGGCCTGCTGCCATGCCAGCGGCAAGTCCTGCACCAGCGCAGGCTCATCCAGCTGCACCCACTCGATGCCTTGGGTGGCGAGCCGCGCCAATATTTCGCCATACACGTTGAGTACGCTGTCGAGCAGCGTCAGGCGGTCAAAGTCCTCTCCCTTGGTTTTGCCTAACCATAACCAGGTTAGCGGCCCCGTTAGCGTTACCTTAGGGGTGAATCCTGCGCGTAGCGCTTCCTCCACTTCATCAAATAAACGGTTAGACGCCAGGGTAAAGGTTTGCCCTGCGTGCAGTTCCGGGACCAGGTAGTGGTAGTTGGTATCGAAGTACTTGGTCATTTCACACGCCGCGGCGGGCTCACCGCTGGGCGCTCGACCGCGGGCCATGCGAAAGGTAGTATCAAGGTCGATCTCGCCGTCAGCCACCTCTGCTTGAGCGTTAAAGCGGCCAGGCACCGCCCCCAGCGCCACTGAAATGTTAAGCACTTGATCGTAAAAGGCGAAATCGCCCACGCTCACTAAATCCAACCCGGCATCCTGCTGCGCCTGCCAGTGGCGTAAACGCAACGCGCGGCCGGTGCTTTCCAGCTCGCTACGCGTGCACTCGCCTTTCCAGTAAGCTTCCGTGGCCTTTTTAAGCTCGCGCTGGCCGCCGATGCGGGGATAGCCGAGAATATGAGAAACTGTCATGATGAACCCTACCAACGTGAATAATTTCACACAGTCTGGGCACTACACCTTAGTGAATCAAACTAAAGTTTCTAATAGTAAAGATGAAAAATACTCACAATGATTGAGCCACTACATGATTGAGTTACGACATCTACGCACGCTGCTAGCGCTGCGCGAAACCGGCTCTCTGGTCGATGCCGCTGATCGCGTGCATTTGACCCAATCGGCGCTATCGCACCAGCTCAAAGATCTTGAGAGCCGCGTAAACAGCGCGCTGTTTGTGCGCAAAACCCGCCCGGTGGAATTTACCCGCGCGGGGCTGCGCCTGCTCGCCCTGGCCGATCAGGTAATGCCGGAAGTCCGCAAGGCGGAACGTGATTTGGCGCGCCTGGCAGGCACGGAACAGGGCCGTTTGCATATGGCCATTGAGTGCCACAGCTGTTTCCAGTGGCTAATGCCGACGGTGGATTATTTTCGCGATCACTGGCCAGAAGTAGAAATCGATATTCCCAGCGGCCACCATTTTGACCCGCTTCCAGCGCTTGCCCGCGAGCAGCTAGATCTCGTCATCACCGCCGATCCCCAGCCCCTTGAAGGTATTCACTACGCGCCGCTATTTCGCTATGAAGGGCTATTGGCCGTCGCCCGCCAGCACCCTTTTGCAGGTAGAGGCTTTATAGAGCCCCAGGCGCTGGCCGATGAAACCTTAATTACCTACCCCGTCGAGCAGTCGCGGCTGGATATTTTTACCCAATTTTTGCAGCCAGCGAATGTGCGGCCTAAGGAGATCCGCACCGCCGAGTTGACGATCATGATGATGCAGCTGGTAGCTAGCGGGCGCGGCGTCTGCGCACTGCCCAACTGGGCGCTAACCGAGTATTTAGAGCGCGATTACGTCTGTGCGGTGAAACTGGGTGAGCAGGGGGTATGGAGCACGCTGTATGCGGCGATTCGCGAAGAGACCCGAGAAGCGCCGTGGATGCAGGATTTCTTACGCACTGCGCGGGAAACCTCCTTTGCAGTGCTAACCGGGGTTAAACCGGCGGATCGCGACGCGGAACCAGCAGCGTAAAGCGCGCCCCGCCCAAGGTCGGGCTGGTATCGATAGTGACGCTTCCCCCATGCCCGGCCATGATTTTCTGCACAATCGAAAGCCCTAAGCCATAGCCACCGGAGCTACGGGCACGGCTATCGTCCAATCGGGCAAAGGGTTTGAAGATATCCCCCCGCGCTTCCGGCGGAATACCCGGGCCATCATCCTCGACATCGATACGCACTAGGTTGGGCTCATCCCAGAGTTGAATCACCACCTGAGATTTAGCATAGCGACAGGCGTTACCGACTAAATTCTGTACCGCGCGCTGAAGATAGCGCGGCTCTGCCAGCAGCTCGATTTCAGGGCTCGGGGCAAGCGCCAGCGCTAAACCTCTGTGTAGCGGCGACAGCGTATCAATCACCCGTTCGGCCATGGCCCGACACTCCACCAGGGCTGTTTCAAGCTCGGCACCGTTAACCGTTTCTCCGCCCAGACGGGCATAGGTGAGGATTTCATCGACCAGTTCATCGAGTTCAGCAATATCCGCATCAATGCCCTGAAGCTGGCGGCGGATGGCGGGCTGGTCAGTCATATCCTCAACCATTTGCACAGCAAAACGGATGCGCGCTACCGGGGTGCGTAGCTCGTGGGAAACCGCCCGGATCATCTCCTGCTGACCGCGCAGCAGGCTTTGCACCTGATTGGCCATACCGTTAAACGCCATGCCCAAGCGGCCTAAAAAGTCACCGCTCTCGACCTTCACTCGGGTTTCCAAGCGGCCACTGGCGATCCGCGTGGCGGCCAATTCCAAGCGTGCCATGCGGGCTTCGATACTACGCATAATCAAATAGATAATTAGGCTGAGCACGATCATCAGCCCCACCAGAAGGGGTAAGTGCAAATTCAGCGGCAAGGTGTCACCCCGGGATATAGGCCCTGCTTGCAGCCATTGTGGCTCGCCGGGTAACTGATAGAGCAGGGTAATCGACAGCTTATCGGACACTAGCCGGGTGATGACGCTACCGTTGGCTAGTTGGGCCTGCTGCTGCGCCGTTAACTCCGCAGGCAACGATGACAAAAGCTGCAAAGGCCAGCTTCCTGGGCGCAATTTAGCGATACGGTCGTCTCGCGCTTGCGCGGGCGCTGCGGCGAGCCACTCGCCCAGCAGCTCAATGCTGCCATACCACTGGTGCTCGCTCCAGTCATCCAGGCGCGCTTGCAGCAGCCAGGTGTCGCCGGGCAGACGCTGTTGCAATAGCCATGGGCTTTCGGCGACCAGTATTTTGCCCTGCTCCAAACGAGATCGGTCAAAATAGTCCAAAGCCGCCTCGTTGATGGGCTGCAAGGTCAGTTGCACACCCAACTGCTGTGAGAAACGTTCAAGCAAAGCATTACGCTGTTCTAGCGGCGCGTCGGCGAGCTGTTGCGTCATCAGCGACATGGGTAGCGCGGCGAGCTGCTCACGGTAATCTTCGCGGCGTACCTGTTCGATAAAGGAGCGTCCCGCTAGCGCGATCGCAAACACCACCAATAGCGCAATTCCCAGCAACACATAGAAGCGTAAAAAAGAGCCGTTACTGAGCACCCGCCGCATGATGCTGTCCCTATGAATAATCAACTGTCCTTAACGAAGAGATAACCTTTACTGCGCACGGTTTTGATCCGATGAGGCTGATTAGGATCATCGCCAATCTTAGGACGTATGCGCGATACGCGTACATCAATAGAGCGGTCTTGGCCGTCATACTTAATACCTCGTAAGTCGCTAAATATCTCTTCACGGGTGAGCACACGGCCAGCGTTGCGGCCCAGCAGCCAAAGCAGGTCGAACTCGGCGCTGGTTAAGTCGATACGCTCGCCAGACAACCAGGCCTCACGAGTGGCGTTATCAATTTCCAGATTTTCAAAGCGCAGCCGCATTTCGCCGTCCGGGGCTGGCCCGTCAGCGCGGCGCAGTAGTGCGCGCATACGCGCCAACAGCACACGTGGTTGTACCGGTTTCGGCACATAGTCGTCAGCGCCCATTTCAAGACCCAACACCTGGTCAAGGTCATCGGTGCGCGCTGTCAGCATCATGATCGGGCCAGCAAAATTGGGTCTAACCCGGCGACAAATCGCCAAGCCATCTTCCCCTGGCAGCATTAAGTCTAAAATCACCAGATCGGGCTGCAGGGTTAAAATACGATCGACTCCTTTAGCCCCGTCGGCTTCCAGAGTTACTTGGAAGCCGTTTGCTTCCAAGTAATCACGGGTAAGCTCGGCTAGACGCTTATCGTCCTCTATGATCAAGACATGATCTTGATCGGGATAGTCAGGCATTACAGACTCTTGCGATTCAAGCGCCTGAAATTGCTGTTCCAAATGATCTACCATCCTCTTTATGCACTCCGCTTAGGCAGTTTATATTTTCACCCGCTCACCCAAAATCAACGCAGGCGCCCATTATTGACACTCAGGATAACTCAAAACCATCAAAACACCCGCTTCTGTCGTTACAATCACGCTTATTGATGGATACGTTCACCCTAACACTTGATTCTCGCACCTGCGGGAGCTAGTGTTAAAGCGCTAACTGTCGACAATTTGACAGGAGGAACCTGTTATGGGAAGTAGCAAAACGAAAAGTGTCATTAAACGTGTTTACGTTCCAACCCAAGTGCGCGACCTGCCCAATGGGGAAAAGTTGAAAATCCCGGGGCATTATAAGGCGCCGCCCGGTGAAGGAAACGACACCCTTGAGTAATGTATGATTGAGTAACGATGACTAAAGCATACCAAAAAGGCAGACCCTCAGAGGTCTGCCTTTTTTGCCTTAAGCTTCCGGCCAACTATCAATCCCACACTCACCACTTGAACTCACTGCTCGGGAAGGCTCAACACCATCTCGCCCGCCTGTATTTCAATCGACAATAAATTCAGAAAGCTCATGCCGAGAAGTACCGTGTCGCGCTCCATGCCGGGACTAATTGAGCCCTGGACATTCTGCACTTTTAGTCCGCCCAGGGAAATCTCATCCAGTTCGGTTAAAGTGCCTTCAACTCGGCCATTGGCGGTATTAAACCAAGCGCTACGCCCAGGCTGCAAACCGAGCTCGTTGGCTAGCTCAGACGGTACCGCCACATAAGTGGCACCCGTGTCGAGCAAAAAGGTCACCGGCGTACCATTGATGCGCCCCGGCGCCTCATAATGCCCAGCACGGTTACGCTTTAAGGTAACCGGCTCACCCGCAGGCAGCGTATGCACAATATTCGCGTTGGGCCGCATCATCTCTTCCAGGCCACCGTGAATCCACCAAGTACCTACCGCCATTAACAGTACCCAAAACAGTAGCATCATAACGATGCCACCGCGCTGGGTCGTTTGACTTGCCATGTGCGTTGCCATACTCCACCTCACTGAGGTCAGACGCCCTTTCAAGCCTTATGGCTGTTTAGGACTGTTTGGCTTCCCAGGCGAGCGCTGCCTCACGGCCACGGCGCTCGTTGACCCTGGCGCAAATCAGCATCGCGATAACGAACAGGGCCACACAGAGTAGAATAGACGCTTGCAAGCCAATCAGCGTTTGCAGGACACCCAGCATGACAATGCCCAATACCCCCGCTAGCTTATTTGCCAACCCCCAGAAACCGAAAAATTCTGCTGATTTAGCCAAGGGCGAAAACAACCCCACCAGCGCTCTGCTCGCCGACTGGCTAGAGCCTAGGCTAAGGCCCGCCAGGCAGCCAACCACCAGAAACAGGTGCTGGGCCTGCCACTGCAGGTCAAAACGGCCGTTGATCCACTGGGTAAGTTCAGGCGTTGCCCAGATAGCAATAATCGCCAGCACCCATAGCGCCAGGGTCATTTGGTAAGTGCGTTTGGCGCCTAGCTGATCCTGTATCCAGCCAAATCCCAGGGCCCCTGCCGCAGCGGTAATTTGGACAATAATGAACATGATATTGCGCACGCTTTCATCCCAGCCAATCACCTGAGCGCCATATATGAAGGCGAACGCAATGATGATGTAGACCCCGGCCATCGAGAACAGCAGCGAAATCAGAAATACGGTCAGGTCTTTAAAATAGCGCAATTCGTGAAGCGTGGTGGTGACACGGTTAATGGCAATATGCCGATAAGAAACGCCACGAGGCTGGGGCGTACCGCGCTCTTTCAGCCATAAAAAAGTCGGAATAGCGGTAATCAGGAAAAAACCGGCAGCAAAGGGGCCCACCCAACGGATGCGTTCAAAATTTTCCGCGCTGGCCTCGCCTAACACCACCAGGGTGAAGCCCGCCGCAAATAACCCGCCAATATAGCCTAACGCCCAGCCAAAGCCGGAAATTTTGCCCAACGATTGCGGCGGCCCAAGCTCGGGTAAAAAAGCGGCAATAAACGACTCCCCCATGGAATAAGCGTAGTTGGACAGCACAATCAGTAACAGCCCGATGACGACATAGCCCGGTTCAACAAAATAAAGCATCGCCGTAGTGACCACAGTGGCAAGGTAGCTGATGAGCAGAAAGCGCTTTTTCTCCGCTCGATAATCCATCACCGCGCCGCACAGCGGTGCCGTAATCACCACCATCAGATAACTAACCGCCAGGGCCAGACTCCATAAGAAGTTGGCAAGCCGGAAGTTATCGCCCCTATCACCCACAATGACGGTAGTAAACAGCTCGCCAAAGACCACCGTAATAATCAGTAGCGTGTAGGCCTGGTTGGCAAAATCAAACATCGCCCAACCGAAAATCTCTCGACGCGATGCGTAGCCATCCGGCGCCTTAACAGTGTTAGCAGGCAGCATTAGTTTTCTCTCACAGGGGGAGCCGTAAGGCTAGCAGATGAAACCGCCAAGGCGCCACGGCTTGCGTTGGCAGATTAAAGGTGACAGCCGACCAGCGTTGCTCTAAGTTTGATTGATAGATCAGTAATACGGATAAAACTGCGATGGGATTAGCCCAGTCATCTCTACGGCCATTGTACCGACAACCCTTAGTCAGGTTGGTGGTCGCGCTATGCCTCTGGATGGCAATCGTCGCAAACGGACAGGCTGATGAGCCCGACAGCTTGGCGGCATTAACCTTTATTACTGAAGAGTACCCACCCTATAACTATATCGATAATCAACAATTAACCGGTATATCAATTGATTTATTAGAGGCTATTTTTGCGGCCACTAAGACGCCTCTCAGCCGCGATGACGTGCGCTACTACCCCTGGGTTCGCGGCTATGAGCTGGTGCTAAGTCAGCCTAACACGGTGCTGTTCTCAACCACTCGCACCCCAGCCCGAGAAGCCAGTTTTCACTGGGTGGGGCCGATTGCTCAAGATCGGGTCGTACTACTTGCCCATCGCGACGCACCGGTGACGATTGAGTCTTTGACGCAGGCGATTGATCGTGACCTGACCGTGGTGGTCATTCGCGAAGATATTGGCGCCCAGGCGCTGCTGGAAGCAGGCTACCCTGAACACTTACTGGTACCCGCCATTGATAACCGCAGCGCGTTCAATATGCTGACCCGCGGGCGCGTTGATTTATGGGCTTATAGTAAAGATGTGGCAGCCTGGATAGCGGAGTCCGAAGGTTATCCTCAAGATGATTTAATCCCGATACACACTCTCAGTGAATCTTCGCTATACTTTGCCATAAACCAAGCCACCGACCAACGCTTGGTAACGCTGATGCAGCAGGCATTAGACAAGGTGATAGCGGAACGGCCCCAGAGGTAGTTGACGATGGCTAATGACGTTACTCGCCGATGGCGGTACCGCATGGGCGTTGCTCTGCTCACTACGCTCGGCAGCTACGGTATGCCACTCTCTGCGATGCCGCTAGAGGCTTCAACAGAAACACTGCCGCTAACGATCAACACTGAAGAGTACCCACCGTTCAACTATTTGGACGACCAAGGGCGAATTATCGGCAGTGCAACGTTGCTGCTACGGAATGCGCTACGCCAAGCAGGCATCAAGGCTTATTTTCGGCTACTGCCCTGGGCACGCGCTTACACTGAAGCACGCTTACGTGATAATCACTGCGTCTACTCCACGACCCGCACCCAGGAGCGTGAAGCGCTGTTTCACTGGGTGGGGCCGCTGGTGGTCAATGAGTGGGCTGCGTTTAGTTTAGCCGAGCGCGGACTCCGCATCGATTCACTTTCTGAGCTTAGCGCTTGGCGAGTGGGCGGTTTTCGCGAAGATGCCGTAGGCGATTACGTTGCCTCTAACGGCACTAATGTT
Organism: Halomonas sp. AOP13-D3-9; assembly: GCF_052379125.1. Taxonomy (NCBI): domain Bacteria; kingdom Pseudomonadati; phylum Pseudomonadota; class Gammaproteobacteria; order Oceanospirillales; family Halomonadaceae; genus Halomonas; species Halomonas sp. AOP13-D3-9. The sequence continues at coordinate 240,842 of NZ_JBQSYH010000003.1, forward strand.
CTCCTTGCTCCTACGGAGCGAGAAAATATCGCGCGTTTAAAGGCGGGCCTGCTAGATGTGATCGTGACAGGTAAAGCAACCGGTGAATTTATGGCACAAGAACAGGACATCGCGTTAGCGCATTTGTTTACCTTTTACCGCACCCCCCTCTATCTCGCTTGCCACCCCAGTGTGTCTGAAGCGCTGCTGGCGCGACTGCAAACGCAGTTGGATACCCTGCACCGCAATATGCAGGAGGAGCGCCAGTGATCAGCCCCCGCCCGCGGATTCCTCTCTCAGCCCCCGGCCCTAAAAAAGGCAGCCTGACCACCAAGCAAGCGCTACTCACACTGCTGATTGCCATGTTGATTAGTGGTATAGCGGGCAGTATTGAACTGCTCAGCCACGCTACCCACATCCGCCAGGAGACCGAACAACGAATCAGCCATCAACTGGCGATTGTCAACGGCGCCGCAGCTGAAGCCGCTTTCCAGCTTAACCCCGACCTCGCCCACCAAATTGCCTACGGGCTATTTAATAACAATGAGGTCGCATGGGTGTCGATTCGTGACGATTTTGGCCGCGCGCTAGCTGAATTTGATAGGCCCAAACAGGCTGATTCGACCTGGTTCAGCCAGTACTTATTTGGCGATATACTGCACTATCGAACTTCCCTCGCTTATTACATGGGCAGCGATATGCCGGAAGCGGTCGTCGGTGAAATTGAACTGATGCTGGCAGAAGGCTACTTAACCCAGCAGTTTTTGGCGCGTATTTATACGGTGGTTGGGGTGAGTATTTTAGAGGCGTTTATTCTAAGCCTTGTCATCATCACCTTTTTTCATCTTTTCATTACCCGACCCCTGCTCAAAGTACACGCAGCTATTGCCCAAACGGACCCCACCCAACCTGGAAAATGGACCAAGCCAGCGCTGAAGGGCCATCAGTATGATGAATTGGGTCATCTGGTGGATAGTTTGGATCATTTGCTAACAGCGTTTCAGCAAGGCTTGGAACAGCGCGACCAACTCCATCACCTCTCTAATATGGATGGCTTAACGGGCGTGGCGAACCGTCGCCAATTTGATGAGTTCTATCAACACCACTGGCACTTGGCACAGCAAACGCAGCAGCCGCTCTCAGTGATTTTTATCGATATCGATAACTTTAAAGAGTTTAACGATCACTATGGTCACGCCATGGGTGACGATACGCTACGCGCGGTGGCTAATGCGCTCAATCAGTGTATCGACCCCGCCAGGGATTTATTCGCCCGCTACGGTGGCGAAGAGTTTGTCTGTGTACTGCCGGACCAGGATCATGACGACGCAGTCAGCATTGCCAACTGCTTGCGCGAAGCCGTGCTGTCGCTGGCCATTCCCCACGCTTTTTCAAGCACCCACTCAGACCTCACCGTTAGCATGGGCGTTGCCAGCATGTCGCCCGGCTTTTTGATTAGCGCTGACGCGCTGATAGAACGCGCCGACCAGCACCTCTACCGCGCCAAACGACTGGGCCGAAACCGGGTCGAGACACGCAAACGCCCGGCATAAAGCCAGGCGTTAAGCACCAACATTGCTGAGAGCAAGCGTTTTAGAGTAGCCAGTGCGCAGCCACAGCAGCCAGACCAATGACCATCGCCGTTAGCACCGCCACTGTCACTACCCGATCTAGCCAGCGATCAAAGGCAACCCCCTTGGATCGCCTTCGCGTCGCGCCATGGCGCCCTTGCCGCGCCATTAGCATGTTCGCTTCATGTGTCACTGCTCCCGAATTACCCCGCCCCGCAACCCCAGGCTTGGTTACTTTTTATTAGTGCTGATGAGTGATGCTAACTATTAATGCGCCGGTTGACCACACTCGGGGCACGGCGTAAGCGCTCTTCCTCACCTAATAGCTCGGCTTCAAAGGCGTCGGCGCCCACCGGCGTTTCGCCATGGCGACGATAAAGCTGGGTAAGCATGGCTTTGCGGTCTGCGCGTAGCTCCTGGACTAACACAAACACCATCATATACAGGATAAAGGTGAACGGCAGTGCTGATAGCACCGAGGCCGACTGAAGACCGGTTAAGCCACCCGAGGCGATCAGCGTCAGGCAGATAGCGGCGATCAGCACCCCCCAAATGACGCGCTTGTAAAGCGGCGGATTGATCGAACCATTATCGGTCATTTGCGCCACGATATACGAGGCCGAGTCCGCGGAGGTCACCAGGAAAATAAAGATCAGCAGCATCGCGACCACTGACAGCGCGCCCGTGAAGGGCATTAACTCAAACATCTCGAATAGCGCGACGGTGATATTATCCTGGGTCGCAGCCGCAAGCCCCACATCGGTGCCATTCAACTCCATATGCAGCGCCGCGCCACCAAACACACCGATCCACAAACAGGCTAGCAGCGGCGGCACAAACAGCACCCCAAAGACATACTCTTTGATGGTACGGCCACGGGATACCCGGGCAATAAAGGTGCCGACAAAGGGCGACCAGGCAATGACCCAGGCCCAGTAGAAAATCGTCCAGCTGCTCGCCCACTCATTATCACTATAGGGCGAAATGCGCAGGCTCATACCAATAAAGTTCTGCAGATAGTCACCAATGCCCACCGTGATGGTCTCTAGTATCGCCACGGTCGGGCCAGTGAACAGCACATACAGCATTAGCCCGATACATAGAATCATATTGAGGTTAGAGAGGCGTTTAATACCTTTATCCAAGCCCGACCAAGTCGATGCCATATAGGCACAGAACATTACGAAGAGAATCACAAACTGCCAAAAACCGTTCTCCGGCAGGCCAAAAACGGCGTTTAAACCACCGTTCATCTGCAGCACACCCAAGCCCAACGAGGTAGCAACCCCCATCACCGTGGCCACCACCGCAAACACATCCAACCAGGAAGCGTAGGGGCGAATTTTAGGATTCTTAGCCGTAATTGATGACAGCACGGAAGAGACTAACCCAGCCTGCCCCTTACGAAACTGAAAATAGGCAATAATCAAACCGACGATCGAGAAGGCTGCCCACTGGTGTATCCCCCAGTTAAAGTAGCTGTATTGAATCGCGTAGCGGGCTGCCGCTTCGGTTTCGGCGGTTCTATCGCCATAAGGCGGCTCAATGAAGTGAAACATAGGCTCAGCCATGCCATAGAACACCAGCCCGACACCAAAGCCTGCGGCCAGCAGCATGCTGATCCACGAGAAAAACGTATAGTTGGGCCGACTGTCCTGAGGACCTAAACGCACCTTGCCATATTTGCTCATGGCCAGACCAAATAGAAAGATCACAAAACCGAACACTGAGAATAGATAAAACCACCCGAATAGCCCGGTAATGGTGGTCAGCGCACCCTCTGCCGCGTTAGCAAACCCTTCAGGAAACGACGCTCCAACAATTACCAAGCCAAAGATAATCACCACTGATGCGATGAAGACCGACTTGCCTCCATGATTAGCCATATAACCGTCCTGTTAGATGAGCTCTGTTTAGAAAAGCACTGCGCAACTATCCGCATGCTTGTACAGCTAAACTTGTCCTGTACAGCTTAATGGTAACAGTTGAAAAACCTAATCGCACTGTACGCAGATAATCGTAGGTATAGTCGACACACCTCCGCACTATTGCCCAGCAGTGAACTTGCTAGATCAATTGTGTTCCAATGGGTGCGAATAACCGATGGAGGCTCTTATGCCACAGATGAATCGCGACCAACGCAACGCTGCATGGCAAGCGGCAAACCAATGGCGCGCCCGTGCTGCGCAAACCCAACCGACCGGCTTGGCAGGCAGCCTAAAGCTGCTGTTCACATGGTTGGCGTTTGGCGCGTTAATGATAGTCGGCGTGGTACTCGGCCTGTTTTTCTTACTGATTGGCTGGGCAATGATGCCGTTTGTAAGGCATAAAATGAAAAAACGTATGGAGCAGATGCGCGCCCAGCAGGCGCAGGATATCGGCGGTGGCTACTCTGAAGGGAATACAAACCCTCACGCTTCTGCGCAACATCGTCCAGGCCATCAGGACGCGTTAGAAGGCAGTTATGAAGTCAAAAGTGATCGTTAAAAAGTTAGTCATTCATTCCACCGCCGGTTAAATCGGTGCATATACCCACGTGAATGCCGCTGCCAAGGTTAGCGGCATTACAACTAAACTCCCCAGATTACCAATCAGTACCAGCGAAGCCACTTTTTGCGGTGCTAGCTGGTACTGCTCTGCGACCAAATAATTCAACACCGCAGGTGGTAGCGCTGCAAACACCAGCAGCACTGCTGCCTGCAATGCATTGAGCGGCAATAGCCACATTAACGGCAAGGCAATCACTAACCCGGACAGCGGGCAGAGTATCGCTCCCAGAATCCCAGTACGCCAGTCGCTAAAGTCGATCTCCAACAGCCGCACCCCCAACGCAAACAGCATTAGCGGAATACATACCCCGCCCAGCATATGCATCGCCTCTAGCAGCCAGCCTGGCAGCGGTAGCCCACTGATATTCACCGCCAAGCCCGCCAGGCTCGCGAGCACAATCGGCATGCGCAGCATTCGCCACAGTGAGGTGCGCGGGTTGAGCATGTAAAGTCCCACCGAAAAGTGCAGCAGCATTTCAACGATAAATACCACCACCGCCGCGGGCAGCGCCTCATCACCAAACGCCAAAACCAGCAGCGGCACGCCCATATTACCGGCGTTGTTGAACATCATCGGGGGAAGGAAGATTTTGCTATCCAGCTTTAGCCACTTGGCCAGCGGCCACAACGCCACCCCCGAGCCAAGCACTACCGCAATGGCCGCCGTAGCAAGCCAGGCATATTCTGCCAACGGCGCTTGACGGTCGGCCAGCACAGCGAATACCAATAGCGGAACGAACAGCTCCATATTGAGCGTATTGAGACTGCGAATATCCGGCGTACGGTAGCGCCCATAGACAGCGCCACAACCGGCGATTAAAAACACCGGCAGTAGCGTGGCCAGAATATGTCCAATCATACGGGCCACCCTGCCCTATTCCTTGTTATCACTGTTTCTTCCTGATTAGTCGGGAAAAAAGCCGTCTGACTAGTGGTTATCAGCGCTGGAAGGCTCAAGAAAACGCTGCCAGAGCGCGGTGACGATATCGCGATGAGTACGGAACTCTTCACCGTCGCTAAGCGCTTTTTCACCGGTAAGCGCCGCTCGATGGGTAGCACTACGATAAGCCAGATAAGCCTCGCGAAGGCGCTCCGCCTCTTCTGCAGGTAAGTGCCCACTCTCGGTCAGGCTCTCTAGAATGCGGATATTATCGCTGTAGGTCAGTAACCCAGGGGTTTGGTGAGCAAGTGCTAACACCGCGTATTGGCAGAGAAACTCAATATCCACCATACCGCCCGCATCTTGTTTGATATTGAAAGTGTTACTGGTGGTTTTACTACCCAGGTGGTCGCGCATTTTGTGGCGCATCTTGACCACCTCTTCGCGCAACGCAGCTTTATCGCGCTCAGCGCCTAGGATATCGCCCCGCAACTGGCTGAACTTCTCGGCCAGCGCAGCGCTACCCGCCACCACTCGGGCACGCACCAAGGCCTGGTGCTCCCAGGTCCAGGCATTCTGACGCTGGTAATCGGCAAAGGCTTTGAGCGATGTCACCAATAGCCCGGAATTTCCCGATGGCCGCAGGCGCATATCCACTTCATAAAGCGTGCCGGTGGGCGTTACCGCGGTAAGCAGGTGAATAATCCGCTGCCCCAGGCGGGTAAAAAACACCGCTGTATCAATGGGCCGTGGGCCGTCGGTCGCGCCTTGTCCATCGCTATCGTGCAGAAACACCAAGTCTAAATCCGAGCTATAGCCAAGCTCAATGCCCCCCAGCTTGCCGTAGCCGATAATCAGAAACTCAGCCTCTCCTGCGTTCAGCCCCTTAGGAACGCCGTGCTTACGGGTAATATGTTTCCAGGCCATGGCTAACACGGCATCGAGAATCACTTCGGCGATAAAGGTTAAGTAATCGCTTACTTTCATTAGATGTCGCGTGCCCGCGATATCCGACGCCGCCACGTGCAGCGTTTGCGCGTGTTTGAAAACGCGCAGCGCCTCTAGCTGGGCCTCTTCATCATCCTCTGGCAGGCGATTCAGCGTTTGACGCAGCTCATCGGCCAGGCGCGCTTTATCGGCGGGGGTATACAGCGTTTCAGGGGTTAGCAGCTCGTCGAGCAGGATCGGGTAGCGCGACAGCTGTTCGGCGATCCATGGGCTGGCGGCGCATAGGCGCATCAGGTGCTCAAGCGCCTGAGGGTTTTCGCGCAACAGCGCTAGATAAGCGGTGCGTCGCAGCACGGCTTCAATCAGCGGCTGCACCCGCACCAGCGCAGTATCCGGTGCGTCATTGTCTGCCACGGCATCCAGCAGTAGCGGCATTAACGCATCCAGGCGCTCAAAGCCAATTCGCTGCATGCTTTGCACTTGCCGGGAGTGGTAAAGGCTCTGCAGCCGCTTCAAGGCTTTTTCAGGGGCGTGGAAACCCGCCTCTGCGAGGTGCGCGCAGGCCTCCTCCGCCTCTAACTCGCCGCGCCAAATAAGCCGCCACTGGGCCAAGCCAAGCTGGCTATCATCATTGGCCTCGTCGACATCCTCCTCGGGGTCGGCAATCACGGCATCAAAGTGCTGGCGCACTCGCTCGCGCACCTCATCAAGCTGGGCGACCAGCCCCGGCCAGTCTTCATGGCCCATGGCGAAGGCTACCCGTTCGCGGTCACTGTCATCGCTGGGCAGAGTTTGCGTCTGGCGGTCTTCCAGCGCCTGGAGCGCATGCTCCACATCGCGTAAAAAGGCGTAATCAGGCAGCAGCTCATCAACCACTTCCTGGGGCAGCAGGCCTAGCTCGGGCAGGCGATTGAGCGCCGTTTTCAGCGATGTCACCTGCAGCTCCGTATCGCGGCCGCCGCGAATCAATTGAAACGCTTGCACCACGAACTCTACCTCGCGGATGCCGCCGGGACCGAGCTTGATATTGCTCTGCATGCCTTTGCGCTTTACTTCGCGGTTGATCATCGCCTTCAGCTCGCGCAGCGACTCAATGGCGCCAAAATCGAGATATTTGCGATACACGAAGGGGCGCAGCCCGGCCAGAAGTTCGTCGCCCGCGTCTAGATCCCCGGCGACCGGGCGCGCTTTCAACATCGCGTAGCGCTCCCACTCGCGGCCTTGGTCCTGGTAATAGCTGGAGAGCATGGCAAAATTGCCCACCAACGGGCCGCCGTCCCCCAGCGGCCGCAAGCGCATATCAACGCGGAAAGCGAAGCCGTCGGCGGTCATGGCATCTAACGCGGCGATCAGCTTTTGCCCCAGCTTGGTAAAGTACTCCTGATGCTCTAACGGCTTGCGCCCGCCTTGGGTTTCGCCTTTTTCAGGGAAGGCAAAGATCAGATCGATATCGGAAGAGAGATTCAGTTCTCCCGCGCCCAGCTTGCCCATGCCCAGAATCACCAGCCGCTGGGGCGTGCCGTCCTGCCGAGGGGCAGGCAAGCCCCAACGCGGCGCATAAAACTGTTCAAGCCAGGTTAATGCCGCCTCTAAACAAATTTCAGCCAGCTCGGATACTGCCCTGGCGGTATCCCACATGCGATGGCCGGGAGCACGGTTAAGGTCGCGCCAAATAATCCCCAGCATACGCTTGCGGCGAAAACGGCGAACCGCCCGCTGCAGGGCTTCTTCGTCCTCGGCGCTCTCAAGCGACTCACTCAGCCAACTGGCCAGCTCATCACGCCCAGGGTTTACATCCAGTTCTCCGGCTATATCCAGCTCAACCAGCCAGTGAGGAAAACGCACCAGGGTATCCAGCGCAAAGGTCGAAATCGCCAGCACTTTAGCCAGCGCTTCACGGCGCTGCTCCGATAGCCCCTGCCAGCTACTAGAAGGGAGTTCCTGTTTGGTCATCTCGGCGACATTGTCGGCTTGAGCAAGCGCCTCGCTTAGCCGCTTCCAGGCGGATTGAGTGGCTTTTTGTAACGACGCTGGCAGCGTCGACAACGGTAAAAAATCGTCGTTCCTAAGTCCTTTAAATGCTTGCATAATGACCTCGCTGACAGCGTGTTAAAAAAGTGCGGCTTTTAACTCAGCTTAGCCAAAGAATTTTTCCCAGCCCAATAGCCCCCAGGTGAGGCCGGCCATCATCAGCGACAGCATCACCGCCGCCGAACCAATATCCTTGGCCCTTCCAGAAAGCTCGTGGTGCTCGGTGCCGATCCGGTCAACGACATTTTCAATCGCACTGTTAAGCAGCTCTACTATGAGGACAAAAAACAGGCTACTCACCAGCAGTAGCCAGCTGATGGGGCCTTCGCCAATCCACCAGGCGAAGGGTAGCAACACTACCGTAATGCCTACCTCTTGGCGGAAAGCCGCTTCGTTTCTAAACGCCGCTTTTAAGCCTTTCCACGAATAACGCGTGGAGTGAACCAAATGGGTTAAACCGGTATGCCCAGGTTTCATGCAAGTCGCCTCACCTTGTGAGCGTGGAGTTTGATTAGTTGGCTAATATCATTGCTTCTAGATCCAGTGACAACGGATCCAGCACTTCAGACCAGCTTAAATACGGCGTGCTGCTGTTACCATTGACCATAACGCTAAACACCCCCCAACGCCCCTGCGCGGTGCGAAAATAGCCCGCTGCTGCGCGCACGGCAAAGGGTTGGTTAAGCGTGCCGGTTTTGATCATGACGTTGTTTTGAAACGTGGAGGAACCTCGCCGAATAAAGCGCATTACCCCGTTAGCTGGCGACTGAAAGGCCGCCACAAAGCTGGGAAACAGGCTGCTTTGACGAAACATATTTTCCAGCATCACGTTAACGCCCTGGGCCGATGTGCGGTTTTCAGTGGTCAGCCCGCTGCCACTGTACAGGGTTAACGGCCCGTGCCCGGGCAGGCTCTGAGCGAACGTTTCAATCGCTTGGCCGGCTTGGCGTAGCTGCGCCTGGGGCGTCTCGACGAGATCCAGCGCCAGCACATCAGCCATGTAGTTATTGGAGTAGTTCATGATGCGCAGCAATAGCTCTTGCAGTGGTTGGCTGTCCACCGCGGCCAAACGCTGGGCACTGCCGGGCGGTTGAGACGAGCTGACGCGCCACGGTTCGCGCACCTGTATCCCCGCCTGATTCAACATGCCCATCAACACTTGTGCGGTGGTTTCGGCGGCATCCCCCGCGCCACGATAGACATCCCGGGCAGTGGCATTGGTAGAAATCTGCCCCGTCAGCCGCATCACGTCGCCGCGCTCATCAGTGATACGCTCAGCGCTAATCTCAGTACCACTATTAGCCGGTCGAGTGACGACTTGGTTATCGATGGTAATCAGCGATGTCTGGCTATCGCACAGCCCCACCTGGGCAGGTGCCCCGGCGCTAGTGGCAGGGGCGACATTGACGCACCAACTGCCGAAGTTAACCCCTGCCGAGGAGAGCGGCGCGCTATACGCATTGGCGACCCGATTGAGCGCATTGCAGCGGTCGGTGGTAATACAGTCCACCGACCCAAAGCGCCACTGGCTGACCACCAAAGCCCCATCAACCTCGCGTACCCCGGCTAAGTGTAAACGCTGCACCAAACGCCACAGATTTTCAGTGGTGAGGCCCGGGTCCCCACCGCCCTCAAACACCAAATCGCCGCGCAGCACGCCATTATCAATGCTAGCTGTGCTGACCAGTTGGCTGGTAAAGCGGTGTTGGGGGCCAAAACGGTTCAGCGCCGCCGCGGATAGGTAGGCTTTAGTGACCGAAGCGGGTGACAGCTGGCGATCCGGGGTGATGCTGCCTAACAGTGCATTGGCGCCTGAGTCAGCATCCAAAAGGCGGGCCTCGGCGCTAATCGAAAAGCCTTTATTTTGCAGCTGACCCAGGCGATTAAAATCGGCGAGCAGGCTGGTACTGGCACACAGCGCCAGCGTGGCAACACCGGTCACCAGCGACCAGCGCCGCATACGCTTACGAGCAAAACGACCCATTACGATACCTCAATGCACATTCATTTTAGAAAACACTTGCAGCATGACTACACCGGCGACTATCAAGCTAATCCCTACTACCGCCGGTAAATCAGGCTTTTCACCGAACACCACTATGCCGACTAAGGTGACCAGCACAATGCCTAGGCCCGCCCAAATTGCATAGGCGACCCCCACCGGCAGCGTACGCAGTACCAGGCTGAGCAAATAAAAGGCTAGCCCGTAACCCACCACGACCACCACGCTGGGCAGCGGGCGGGTAAATCCCAAGGAGGCCTTTAGGGCACTCGTGGCGATCACTTCGGCCACAATCGCCAACACCAAATAAACAAACGTCATGTTCGCTCCAAATCAACACATAAACGCCACAGTGCTTGGCCACTTCGAGCATACTTAGCCTCGAACGGCGTTAAATAGTCGTTTTTAGGCGCAATTTCAGTCACCGCTGCCTGTTGACCGGTTACCTGGGCCACCGCCAAAGCAAACTCTTCAACATAAAGTGACCAGTTGGAGCGCAATTCAAGGCGCCCACCAAGCGCCAACAGTGTGGGTAAAACCGCATGCCCATGCCAGCGCATTTTTAGATGTCCCGCCTTGGGGTAAGGGTTGGGATAAAGCAGAAAGTGATACTCAGGCGCCCAGCCAGCTTGGTAGGCCAAACGCCAAAAGTCGACAAGATCGGCTCTTACCAGCAATGCGTTGTCTGGCAGCTTGCCGTGATCACGCCCCAGGCGATCTTCGCTGCGATCAATGCCCATCACCGCATGGCCGGGGAACTGCGCCGCCAGTTGGCGTGTCGATACCCCCACACCGCAGCCTGAATCCAGTATCAACGGTGCTTGACGGCTAGCTAACCACTCAGCCGCCTGGGCAAAATTACCCTGGGTGTGTTCGGCGATCGGTTTACGTAGTGGATGGGCCAGCGCGCGATTGACTCGGCGGGCCAAATCCTGGTGCGGGCCTGGCTGATTAGACGTCACTGTTCGAGAATTATGCTGCATGCCATCACTCGGCTGAAAAGCGTAATTCTATCAGTCTCGAACGCTTGCGGCATGACGCCGTTGCGCACCCGGTGCTATGATCACGCCTAACGAATTTATTAGTGACCTTATTAAGCGCATGGTACTGGGCCAAATCTGCCATGACCGTTGCCAATAATTGTTACCACCACCGTATTAAGAGGAACCCGGCTTGTCACACTTACCGGTGATTGTCGGCATGGGCGGCATCAATCCCGCTGGCAGAACCTCTGGCCATCAGGCCTTCCGCCGCACTGTGCTTGATGCCCTTCCTGCTGACCAGCAACGCCAAACACTTGAAGGCTTGGCGGCGCTTATGCGTCTAGTAGAGCACTCCGAAAAAGGGTGGCACGACAGTCAAGGCCACCCCATAGAGGCCCCGGCTCAATCGCTGCGTGATCAGGTATTGAACCACACCCTGATCCGCCGCAATGAAGACCCGCGCTTTCTAGCTCCCGGCATGCCGTCTAATCGGCACGCCAGCATGCAGTTGGCCGAGCCGCTACGTTTTACCCTGCGCCGCCGCCAACTGCCTGAAAATTTGCCCGCTGATTGGCAGATACGCGATATTGATGCCCGCGAGGTAGAAGTCAGTGTACCCGCCGGGGTGCTGGAAGTACTGCTGCCCGACGCCCAGCCACCCAAGGTTCGCGCGGCGGCTCAGCTACCCAGCGGCTTTGACCCGGCGAGCCTCTACCGCAGTGTGCACCACCCCCGCGGCCTATCGCTGGCGGTATTTGGCGCCAGCGACTGCCTGGGCGCCAGCGGCCTCTCCTGGGAGACGCTGCGTCAGCAGTTAAACCCGGATCATATTGCCGTGTACGCGGGTAACTCCATTGGTCAGTTAGACGATCAGGGCTGGGGCGGCTTACTGAAAAGCCTGGTGAGCGGCCAGCGTGCCACCTCCAAGCAGATGCCGCTGGGCTATGGTCAGATGCCCGCCGACTTTTTGAATGCCTATGTACTCGGCAGCGTGGGCGGCACCGGGGCGGCTCTTGGCGCTTGCGCTAGTTTTCTCTACAACCTGCGGCTGGGCATTGACGACATTCGCGCCGGACGCCGCCGTGTGGTGATGGTCGGCACCGCGGACGCCCCCATTACGCCGGAGATTATAGAGGGCTTCAGGGCCATGGGCGCGCTGGCCGACGACGCGGGCCTGAAAGCCCTGGATGCGCTGGAGCTACTCACCGACAGCGACTACCAGCGCGCCTGCCGCCCCTTTGCGCGCAACTGCGGCTTTACCATGGCGGAAGCCAGCCAGTTTGTGCTGCTGATGGACGATGCGCTGGCAATGGAAGTCGGCGCGGATATTCTCGGCGCAGTGCCTGACGTATTCGTCAATGCTGACGGTTACAAGCGCTCGATTTCGGCGCCGGGGATTGGTAATTACATCACCCTGGGTAAAGCGACTGCGCTGGTGCGCGATATGCTGGGTGAAAAAGCCCTTAAAGAGCGCAGCTTTTTGCATGCGCACGGCACCAGCACCCCCAAAAACCGCATTACCGAATCCCATGTATTCGACGAAATCGCCCGCGCCAACGGCATTAACGACTGGCCGGTGGTGGCCATCAAAGCCTTTATCGGTCACTCCCAAGGCTCCGCGGCGGGAGACCAGTTGGCAAGCGCCCTGGGCAGCTTTGCCCACGACTTGCTGCCAGGCATCCCTACCCTGGATGCCGTCGCCGACGATGTGTATGCCGAACGGCTACGCTTCTCGCAAACGGCACAAACATTTCGTGCAGACGCTGCCTTTATTAACGCCAAGGGCTTCGGCGGCAACAATGCCACCGGCGTGGTGCTGTCACCTGCAGTCACCGAGCGCCTGCTGACTCAGCGCCACGGCGCAGAAGCGGTAAGCGCCTGGAAAACGCGTCGGGTCGCAACCCGCGAAGCAGCAGCGGCCTACCTTGCCCAGGCAGACTTTGGCCACTACGCACCACGCTACCAGTTTGGCGAAGCGGTACTCGAAGGCCCAGAGCTGGACATTCATGCGGATCGGATTCATATCCCCGGTTACGCTCATGCCGTCTCATTAACCAGCGACAATCCGTTTGGCCGCCTGGACGAGGAGAGCGAGGAATGAGCACGCGCAAGCTGAATATCGCCGTTTACCCCGGCACCTTCGACCCTATCACCAACGGCCATTTTGATCTCATTGAACGTGGTGCACGCATGTTCGACAAAGTGGTCATCGCCGTGGCGGCAAGCCCCGGCAAAAGCCCCCACCTCGACCTGGAAACACGCATAGCGCTGGCCAAAACGGTGTGTGCGTCGCTGCCCAACGTTGAGGTAATCGGTTTTTCGACCCTGCTCACCACCATGATGCATGAGCAGGGGGCGACGATCATTCTGCGCGGCCTGCGCGCGGTCTCCGACTTTGAGTACGAGCTGCAGCTGGCCAATATGAACCGGGCGCAGAATCCGGAGCTGGAGAGCGTATTTTTAACCCCCGCAGTGGAAAATTCATATATCTCCTCAACCATGGTGCGCGAAATTGCCAAGCTGGGTGGCGATATTTCCCCTCTGGTGCATCCACAGGTCGCCGAAGCGCTGCGTAACCACTACACTAGCTAACCAACGTCATTGTTGAGCAAAACACTCGGGTATTTGATAGCCTGAGTGCGAACGCCATCTGCGAGGTACGCCCATGGCCCTGATGATTACCGACGAATGCATTAACTGCGACGTCTGCGAGCCCGAATGCCCCAACGATGCTATCTCCCCCGGCGAGGAGATCTACGTCATCGACCCAAACCTATGCACCGAGTGCGTCGGTCACTACGACGAACCTCAGTGCCAGCAAGTCTGCCCGGTGGACTGCATTCCACTTGACCCTGAGCGCCACGAGACCCAAGAGCAGCTAATGAAGAAGTACCGCATCATCACTGCGGCCTAAGCCTCATGCGGATTTGGGCCCTCGCCTGGCCAATCATCCTTTCTAATATCACCGTCCCGCTACTTGGGCTGGTGGATACCGCTGTGGTCGGGCACCTGCCCGACTCCCGCTATCTAGCGGGCGTCACCCTCGGCGCTACACTGTTTAGCTTCCTCTACTGGGGCTTTGGCTTTTTGCGCATGGGCACCACAGGGCTAGTCGCCCAAGCCATGGGCCGCGAGAGTGACTCGGATGTGCGCAATCTACTGGGGCAATCGCTGATCATGGCGCTGGTGATCGGCAGCCTGCTGATTGTGTTTGCCTCACCGCTGATTACGCTGGGTTTGTGGCTGTTAGATGGCAGCGAAGTAGCCACCCACTTAGCGCGAGAGTACGCCCATATTCGCCTCTGGTCTGCGCCCGCGGTGCTTGCCAACTACGCCATTCTGGGCTGGTTTTTGGGCCAACAGAATTCCCGCGTCACGCTAATGATTCTGCTGCTCACCAACAGCGTTAATATCGTGCTGGATTTATGGTTCGTGGTGGGCCTAGGGATGACCAGCAATGGCGTGGCCTGGGCCAGCGTGATCGCCGACTATAGTGCATTGGCCTTCGGCAGCTACTTAGTGCTGCGCCAGCTAGCCCGACTAGAGGGCCATTTTTTGCGCGAGCGTCTGCTGGCACTGGCGGCCTACACAGCGCTATTTAACGTCAACGCCAACCTGTTTGTGCGTACCCTCGGCCTGCTATTTGCCGTGGCGTTCTTTACCGCCCAAGGCGCGCGTCAGGGTGATACGGTGCTCGCTGCCAACGCTGTCCTGCTGCAATTTATTATGCTCACCAGCTATGCTCTGGATGGCTTTGCCCATGCCGCCGAATCGCTGATTGGGCGCGCCTATGGGCGCAAGGATTGGCGTGAGTTTGCGACCACCGTGCGCGCTGCTGCGCGTTTCTCATTCTGGACAGCGGGTACCGCCGCCCTGTTGTTCGCGCTAGGCGGCAATGCATTGATTGCGCTGCTCACTGGCCTAGAAGAGGTGCGCGCGACCGCGGCACAGTATTTGCCATGGATGGTGGTTATGCCGCTGATCGCTGTATGGAGCTATCTGCTGGATGGGGTGTTTATTGGCACCACCGCGGTACGTGAAATGCGCAACAGTATCTTTATTGGCCTGGCCGCCTACCTTCCCGTCTGGTGGCTAACCCAGGGGCTGGGCAATCATGGGCTGTGGCTTTCGTTTATGCTGTTTACGCTGGTTCGCTCGGCGGTGCTAATTGTCTACTATCGCCACTATCGGTTAAACCATTGGCGCTAAAACAGACACAATTAATGACAACTACGTTAACGTGATTTTAAGCGGGCAGCTTCAACGTGAAAAATTCCCGACTCACCCGTATATTAGCTATGTCGTTGCACTTCCAAGACCTTGCTTAGCCACTTCCTAATAATGAATAAAGAGAGCATCCCATGCTTAAAATGATCTCAAAACCGGCGGTAAAGCTGGTAGAGCGCTATCTCCCCGATCCGTATATTTTCGTGCTGCTGCTAACGTTAATTGCCTCGATCGCCGCCATCGCCATTGAGCGCCAAACACCCCTGGCGGTGCTGCGCTTCTGGGGCGATGGCTTCTGGGGCTTGCTGACGTTCTCGATGCAGATGCTGCTGGTGTTGGTCACCGGTTTTATGCTGGCAAGTTCGCCGCCAGTAAAACGTATTCTGCAGAAAATCGCTGGCACCGCTAAATCTCCCGGCGGCGCTATTATCCTGGTCACGCTGGTGTCATTGGCGGCCAGTTGGATTAACTGGGGGTTTGGCTTGGTAGTCGGGGCACTCTTTGCCAAAGAGCTGGCCCGGCTGATCCGCGTTGACTACCGGCTACTCGTCGCCAGCGCCTACTCTGGTTTTGTGGTGTGGCACGGCGGTTTGGCGGGTTCGATACCGCTGACCATCGCCACCGAAGGGCATTTTTCCGCCGACCAGATTGGCGTGATTGGCACCGGCTCAACGATTTTCGCCTTATTTAACCTCGGCATCGTGGTCTGCCTGTTTATTGCCATTCCGTTGGTAAACCGCATGATGCTGCCGGATGAGAAGGATAGCGTCTACGTCGACCCCAGCGTGCTGAATGATGAGCCGGAACCGGTTGGTCGCCTTACCCGCCCGGCGGAGCGCCTGGAAAACAGCATGACCCTTGCCCTGCTGGTTGGCGTGCCGGGGCTGCTGTTCTTGCTTGATCACTTTTTGCTGCGCGGCGGCGGTTTAAACCTTAACGTCGTCAATTTCCTGTTTCTGTTCCTGGCCATTGTGCTGCACCGCACGCCCCGCAACCTGCTCAATAGCTTGAACGAAGCGATTAAAGGCGGCGCTGGGATTGTCATTCAATTCCCCTTTTATGCGGGCATTATGGCCATTATGGTTCAGTCTGGGCTGGCAGAAAGCATGTCCGAGTGGCTGGTCTCCTTTGCCACTGCCACGACACTGCCATTCTGGTCGTTTATCAGCGCCGGGATTGTCAATCTGTTCATCCCCTCCGGCGGCGGCCAGTGGGCTGTGCAAGCGCCAGTGATGCTGCCTGCCGCTGAGGCCCTGGGGGCTGATATTCCACGGGTAGCCATGGCCGTGGCCTGGGGCGATGCCTGGACCAACCTACTGCAACCTTTCTGGGCGCTACCGGTACTCGCCATTGCCGGGCTGAAGGCCAAAGATATTATGGGCTTCTGCCTGATTCAGCTTTTTATCACCGGTATTATCATCTCCGTGGGCCTATTGTGGTTTTAATAAGCGCATCGTTTTAAATCAATAGCCAACGGCTGCCCTGCGGAAGGGGCAGTCATTAAGCGTAGCAAATAACCGCAGGAGCACCGTATGACAGACGCCGAACTCAACGCGAACGCTGCCCTGCCTGGGCAGCATGAACTCTCCATGACCGTACTGATGACGCCCGATATGGCAAATTTCAGCGGTAAAGTGCATGGTGGCGCGATTCTTAAAAAGCTCGATGAAGTCGCTTATGCTTGCGCCAGCCGCTATTCGAGCCACTATGTGGTGACACTGTCGGTGGATCAGGTGCTGTTTAAACAGCCGATTCATGTCGGCGAGCTGGTGACCTTTTTAGCCAGCGTCAATCATGTTGGCCGCTCGTCAATGGAAGTGGGCATTAAGGTGGTAGCGGAAGATATTCGTAATAAGCTGATCCGTCATACCAACAGCTGCTACCTGACCATGGTCGCGGTGGATGAGGACGGAACACCCGCCAGCGTACCGCCGCTCAGCCTGGCAACCCCCTTACAGCAGCTACGCTTTGAAAAGGCGGCTTTACGCAAGAAGTTACGCAAACAGGCCGAGAAAGAAGAGCTGTTTACCCAGCATCAGTACCCGCCTGAGACCCAGTCAACAACATAGCCCTCGAGGCCCCATCCAACGACAAGGAGTTCGTATGCCCGCCAAGGAACGCTACCCGCACTTGCCTAAAGCGGTTGAATACGCCCATATTGGTTGGGATTTTTTCATTCTGACGCTGGTGGTGATTAACCTCGCACTCCTGCTGTTTGATTCACTGTTTCTACTCGGCCCTATTAACCAAGGCATCGCCAACCTCGCGCCCGGTTTTCATACTTTCTACGATGAGGTGATTCATAGCCGTTTCATCACCATCGACTTGGTATTTGTCAGCTTTTTTATCGCCGATGTACTGCTGGGCTGGTCAATTGCCATTGCCGAACGGCGCTACCACCGCTGGTTTTTCTACCCCTTCGTACACTGGTATGACGTGCTGGGCTGCATTCCCCTCGCAGGCTTCCGCCTGCTACGTATTCTACGCGTGGTATCGTTAATCAATCGGCTGCATCGCCTCGGTCTTATTGATGTTACCCACTGGTATGTCTATCAATTTGTTGCCAAGTATTACGATATCCTGTTGGAGGAGCTTTCCGACCGTATCGCACTACGGCTGTTGGGCAATGTACAGCAGCAGATACGCGCCAGCGATTCGCTGACCGAGCGCGTGATTGAACGTGTGATCATGCCCCGCAAGTCGCAGCTGATTCATGAGATTGCGCAGCGGTTGGAGAGCACTATCGGCAAAGCGTACCAGCACAACCGTCAATCCATTATGGCGGCGATCAGCGATTTGGTTAGCCGTACGCTGCGGGAAAGCCCCGAGATTCAGCGCCTTAACCGCCTGCCCATGGGGCAGCAGGCCACCAGCGCTATGGAGGCATCACTCAGTGGTGTCGCCCAACGACTAGTCGATGAGCTGCTGCTAGGTATTCATTCCAACGAGTTTAGGCAGTTAGTTGAGCGCACCGCCGACAGCGGCTTCGACACTTGGCTAACGGTTGACGAAGGCAGCAATCGCGTTACCGAGCAGGTGCTGTATGACGTCCTCGAAATGCTTAAAGACCAGATAAGCCACCAAGCCTGGAAAGACCGCTATGAATAATTCACAAGGTGGCGGGGGCTAACGGGCGCTCGCCCAAACAGGCGGCGACAATGCCCAATGCCTGAATGAGCTCGCTGCGAT
The DNA here is from genome assembly GCF_052379125.1 of Halomonas sp. AOP13-D3-9. Taxonomy (NCBI): domain Bacteria; kingdom Pseudomonadati; phylum Pseudomonadota; class Gammaproteobacteria; order Oceanospirillales; family Halomonadaceae; genus Halomonas; species Halomonas sp. AOP13-D3-9. Next base: position 259,201 of record NZ_JBQSYH010000003.1, read on the forward strand.
CCGCCGCGGCCCCAACACATAGACGAATGGCTTGGGGTGCGGGGGTGCTGCCTACACAAAAGGGCTCCGCGCTGCTTACCTTAACGCCCCGCTGCAGTAGCCGATCACACAACTCTACAGCCCGGCTTCCCTCTGGCAGCGTCAACCATACATTACTGCTGTGGGAACGCCCGCTTAGGGTAAACCCTTGCAGCCACTGGGCGGCCAACTGTTGACGCTCCGCTAACTCTTGAGTCTGCCAGGTGAGTAGCTTTTCAGCCGCGGCTTGGTTAATCCAGTGGCAGACCACGTCGACCATTAGTGGCGGCACCATCCAACTCTGGGCGCGCAGGCCAGTCGCTAGCCGCTCGTGCAAACGTTTAGGCGCCCGCAGCACGCCAATTCGCAGCCCTCCCGCCAACACTTTAGCGGTACTAAACACAAACAGCGTGCGTTCCGGCGCAAGTTTATACAGAGGCGTGCCGCGCTGCTCAGCGGGTAGATATTGCACGCCGTCTTCAATCAACCAGATATCATGGCGCCTCGCCAGCGCCACCAGCTGTTCGCGACGCGGCGCGCTTAAACACGCGCCGGTGGGGTTGTTCTGCTCCGGCGTAAGATAAATCGCTCTCGGCGGCTGCCGGGCACACTGCGCCTCCAGCAGATCCATGCGCATCCCTTCGCTGTCTTGACCAATCCCTACCAATTTGAGATGAAATTGCTGCGCTGCGCTGATGGCACCGGGGTAGGTCAAGGCATCGGCAGCCAGCAGCTCGCCCGGCCGCAGCAAGGTGCTGAGCGCCAGACTAATGCCGTGTTGGCCACCTTGGGTGATCAGCAGTTCATCAGCCATCAGTGGCATGCCTAAGGTATTTAGCCAGCGAGCCAGCACCTCTCGATGCTCGCGACGCCCCTGAGACTCTTGGTAGGTCACACCCCGCGCTAATGCTGCCCCGGATTGGCTTAAGGCGAGCAACGCTTCGCTCAACAGCGACTGTCGCAACGGGTGGGGCGGAGGCAGACTAAGACTTAAATCGATCACACCGGCCGTTTCATCAGCAGGAAACGTTAGGCTAACAGCGTTGTCCTGCGTTTTGCTCCTCACATAGGTGCCGCTCCCCACCCGTGCCGATACCCAACCGCTGCGTTCAGCTTCAGCGTAACCCCGGGTTACCGTGCCGATGGTCACCCCTAGCGCATCTGCCAAACGGCGCTGGGGGGGCAAGCGCTGCCCAGGCAGTAGTTCACCTGCCTGGATAGCGGCTTCAATGGCGCTGGCAATAGCGCGATAGCGTGAACCAGAAAACTCAGCGAGCGAAGGCACCCACATTGTCATGGTGACAATAAAACCTTTGACGTTAATTTAATCCCCATTATGCTAACAATAGCCGCTTTAAAGCAATACTCAATCATAATTGTATGGATACAAAAAATGAACAGCGAATGGGTAATCCTCGGTCCGGCCGCGCTCTATATGATGTCGATGACGCTTACCCCTGGGCCAAATAACGTTATGCTCACCGCTTCTGGCGCCAACTTCGGCTTTAAGCGCACGCTGCCGCATATGTGGGGAATTTTAGGTGGCTGCTTTTTACTCTTTGCGGGCATAGCGCTGGGCTTGGGGGTGCTGTTTGAACGCTACCCGGCGATTCAAACCGCACTACGCTGGGTCGGCAGCGCCTATTTGCTCTACTTGGCATGGAAAATCGCCAGCGCGCCGCCGCCCAATCTTAACGTCCAAGCCCATAGCGTACCGTTTACGTTCTGGCAGGCGGCGGCTTTTCAGTTCGCCAATCCTAAAGCATGGGTGATGGGGCTGGCATTGATGGCAGGCTTTCTACCCGAAAACGGCCCGCCGATAGTCAACGCGCTAGTGCTTGCAGGCTTTGCTGAGCTAGTGGGACTGCCGTGCATCGCTTTGTGGGCCGCCTTTGGCAGTGCGATTGGGCAGTGGATCAAAAGCGACGGCGCATGGCGGGCGTTCAATATGACGATGGGGGTGTTGACCGCCGCCTGCGTCTTACTGATCTTAGGTTAGCCGCAGCGAAGTTCCTCGATGACATCTTGATCATCAAGATGAATATTCAAACGATCCGGGCGGTGGTCCATGGTAGCCATATCCCCAGGGCGCAGCACACGCACTTGTCGAGCACCGCTATCGCTTTTTAACTGCGACCCCATCGATTCAACGAAGGGCTCACCGATGGCGGATTGGATAGCATCAAGATCGCAGGCAGTTGCCTGCTCTTGATTAGATCCGTTAGACCCTCCCGTTGGCGGCGGTGGCGCTGCATCTACGTCGTCGTTGGCTGGGGAAATCGGCATTTGGGAGCTAACGCACGCTGTTAGCAGTATTGCAGAGGCACTTACAAGGGCAAGCTTGACCAGGGTCATACAAGGCTTCATCCGTGAATCTCCAGATAGCAGGTTATGGAATACAGGCGCGACTCGCCACTGGGCCGGGCATTTGCCCGGCCCAGTGATGAACATTATCGTGCTAGTGCAGCTTAACTGGCCGCATCTTGAACGGCTTGACCGCCCTCTTGCACATCCTGGCCAGCGCCAGCGATGGTGTTACAACCAGTTAGAACACCCGCCGTCATCAGCAGCATAAAGCTCATGGCCAATAATTTTTTCATTTTCCGTTCTCCTTAACGAGTCATTCAACATCGGGAAACTCCACTGGCAACGTAATTTGCCACTTGGGAGTTTTTTCAGGGTAACAGCGTTTTGGCAATTGCGCTCGCTTTCCCTAATTCACTTCGCGGCGACTATACTAGCCATTATCCAAACCACTGTCTGGAGTCTAACATTTGATCAATTTCGAGCTGGATGAACGCCTTGCCGCCGACACCTTACCTATCGCCGAGCTCCCATTAAGCCGCGTGCTGCTAATGAACGACGCGCGTTATCCCTGGGTGATTTTAGTACCGCGCCACGCTTCTATCAGTGAAGTGTTTGAGCTTTCTGCCAATGACCAGCAGCAGCTTTGGCGTGAAGCCACTCAGCTAGGCGACGCAATGAAAGAAGCGCTGGGTGGGGACAAAGTTAATATTGCCGCGCTCGGCAATGTGGTTAGCCAACTGCATGTACACGTTGTTATCCGTCGGCACAGCGATGCAACCTGGCCTGCCCCAGTATGGGGCAACGGCTCACCTAAACCTTACGATCTGGATGACCAAGCGCAGTTACGCGACCAACTGCTGGCGCTTATCGATGGACTGGATATATAGCCTAACCGCTACCCCGTTAATGGATGGCCTTGCCGCGCAGGTGGCTCGTTGAGAAGTGGCCCACTCGCAGGCTGGGCGATACCCGCGACGCTAAGTGAGATGCCCAGTACGACAATCAGCGTACCACCGGCCAGGGCCATCCAGCCGGTGGCTTTTTGTACACTGCGCTGGCTGTGCTGCTGCTTGGACAAACGCCGCTGCGCCCAGCCGCGGGCTAAAATACTGGTCAGTGCGAGTGCTGACACCGTGAGCCCCGTGCCCAGCGACATAACCACAACAGACGCCACGCCGACTGCGAACTGGCCGAGCAGGCTAGCCGCCCCCAACATTAACACTGCCCCGCTGCATGGGCGCATGCCTATGGCACCGACCGTCATTATCGCCGTACGCCAATCTAACGCCTGCTGCGGCTCAACATGGTGGGCACCGCCGCAACAGTGGCTATGATCATGGTCTTGATGATGCTCGTGGCCTGGGCTGTACGCATGAGCCGCTCGCTCAGGCTGATAGGCTCGCCGCAATTGCTTGACGGCTCGCCAGCATAGCCACGCCCCTAGCGCCGCCACCAGCAGAAAGCTGGCCTGCTCCACCCAGGCAACGCTACCCATGGCCTGGCGAGTGATCCAGCCCAGGCCGTAAACCAGCACCACAATCAGCGCAATGGCGGTCACCCCTTGCAGCAAAGAGGCGGCAAACGACAGCCCCAGGGCGCGCTTTACCGCACCACCGTGGGTGGCTAAGTAGGTCGCCAGGACGGCTTTACCGTGCCCCGGACCGGCGGCATGAAAGACGCCATAGGCGAAGCTAACACTCAGCAAGCTCACCCACGTTGCCATACTGGGGGTACGCGACAATTCGGTAATCGCCAGCGTTAGCGAGCGGTGCAGATCACGCTGCCAGCCAAGTAGCTGATAGCTAACGCTCTGAAAACCGCCTTGCCAAACAATGATAAGCACTGCTGCGACTAGCAACAGGCCCAGCATTAACCCTAAGTGACGTGTGAAGGGCCTTGTTAAGGACATCTTAACGCTCCAACGCAAAAAATGTTACAAGATAACATATCTATAAAACAGCACGCCACTGCCTGTTTTCGAACAGCACCTAGCGACAATCAACTTGGCCGGTTTCGGCAAAATAGCGCCCCAGGCCTGGCTCACCACTCTCATCCTTGTCGAGCAGCGCCGCTTGCATCACCCGCTCAGGATCTGGGTCCGCGGGGAGAATAGCCAACTCACAGGCAGGCTCGCCGTGCAGTATCAGCGCATCATCCCGAGGCTGACCGCCCGCCTCCTCGTGCACCACTTCGATGTAGTAGGTGGGATCAAACACCTGGTAGCTAAGCAGGGCGTCTGTCAGCGGCTGCGGCGTTTCCAGCGGCAGGATAAACATAAAGGTCAGCCGCCCATCGCGCTCCATGGCGGTATACTCGCTTACCTCACCCAATGCCTGGCGTTCACCGTTAATACGCACTTCAGTTAAGTAGTGCTGCGCGGCAAGGTTATCGCGAATCTCTTTGCCTAGCTGGTCGAGCCCCTGTTCGAGGCTGGCACCCTCTACCTGCTGGAGCTCTTCAAAAACCACCAGGCTATAAAAAGGATCCATACGCCAGGTTTGATGCAGGCCACTCACCACGCCCTGATCATCGGTGATGACCCGCACACTCAGATCGATCCAACCGTGAGGGTGGGCGTGGGCATCGTGGCTGACCAGAACGCTACTCATCCCCAAGCAAACGGCGATTGCGCTACCGGCCCACTTCATGGCGCGACACCCAGTTTATGCTGCAAGGCGACCAGCCAAGGGTCGAGCAACTGGGGCGGTATTGGCTGACTCCCCCTAAGTGCCGACACCCGCACGCGGCTGCCACTACCCTCGTCGGTCACCTGCAGTTGCAAACGGTATTCCGGCCAGCGGGCCAGCGATGCCTCAGCCCGCCCCAGCGATAGATCCGCATGGCGAACCACATAGCCCTGCTCCACCATCAACTCGACGGCTTCGCGGAAGGTCTCTTCTGATGAAGTGCTATAAGCCAACTCACGGGGCTCCAAGGGCGTGGTCGTTGCACAGCCGACCAATCCACCCAATAGCCCAATTAACAACCAGTGGCGAAGCGTCATAACGGCCTCCCGGTGGCGGGGACGGTTTGCGTAAAGCGGGTTTGAAAGCGCTGACAGAAATCGTCGTTGCTGGCACTGTAGGATTCGCGCAGATCACCCCAGTGATCGAAGCGGCGAATATCGCGGGATATGCGTATATGCGTATCGTCGACCAATAGCGACACACGCTCAACCTCTACCGGCTGCTGGCCTACGCCACCGCCAAAACTGCTCCCTATACCGAACCCGACACCGGAACCTCGGCCGATACCCAAGCCACCAAAGACCCGCATTCCGCGCCCATAGCCGTAGGCATCATCGTAAGGATCATAATAGCCGTGTAGCGCACGTTCTCGACTGGCGCTAATCAAACCCAAGGCGGTATCAGTAGAGTTCAGGGTAAAGCCCCATTCGGTGAGCACCTCAACACTGGTTTCTAACGCCCGCTCATGGTTGGCGGGAAAATAGCACGCAGCCGCAGGCGCTGGTTCCGCTTGCGGCAGGCGATCAGGAATCACTTGGCAGCCAGCCAGTGCTAGCAGACAGGTTAAGCTTATGGGTATCGACTTCATGTTAGATCCTCTAACGGACGAGGCCGCTGGTTTAGCTCGCCGAAGCTAGTCATGCTTAAATGAAATGACATTGTAGTGAAGACACTGTTTTGTGGAGAACGTGCTGATGAATGTTTTACTTTGCCCCGACAGCTTCAAAGATGCGCTGAGCGCCCAAGACGCCGCGGCCGCCATGGCGCGGGGCGTGCAGCGCGCCATACCCGAGGCGCACGTTCAAACCTGCCCATTAGCTGACGGCGGCGAAGGCAGTTTAGACGCTCTGATCGCCGCCACTGGCGCTGAGCGGCGCCAGCTCAACGTTCAAGACGCCCTGGGGCGTCCTCGCCAAGCGGCCTGGGGCTGGCTGCGCGACCAGCGTACCGCGTTTATTGAGTTGGCAGAAGCCAGTGGTTTACAGCACCTCGGCGTCGATGAGCGCAATGCGCTGCACACCTCCACCTTTGGAGTGGGTGAACTGCTGCTGGCGGCGCTGGATCAAGGCGCCGAAAAAGCGCTTTTACTGCTCGGCGGCAGCGCTACCAATGACGCTGGGGCAGGCATGCTGCAGGCACTGGGCGTGCGCTTTTTAGATCAAAGCGGCAAACCGCTACCTCCCGGCGGCGCAGCGCTTAGCCAGCTGGCTAGCTTAGCGCTTGACGGGCTAGACCCGCGGTTAGCCAAACTCAGCCTAGAAGCCGCCGTTGATGTGGATAACCCGCTGCTGGGAGAGCGCGGGGCCAGCGCGATATTTGGCCCGCAAAAAGGGGCATCGCCTGAAGAAGTTGAGCAATTGGATCGAGCGCTTAGCCACTTCGCCGATATCAGCGCGCAGGCGTTAGGCGATGATTTCCGAACGCTGCCGGGCGCAGGCGCCGCGGGCGGCATGGGGTTTGCAGCCAAGGCGTTCTTAAATGCCACGTTAAAACCCGGTATTGAGATGATTATGCAGCAAGCGGATATGGCCACGCACTTGGCCAGTGCCGACTTGGTGATCACCGGTGAAGGGCGTCTGGATGGCCAAAGCTTGTCGGGTAAAACCCCCATTGGGGTCTCCCGCGCCGCCAAGCGCCTTAACAAACCCGTTATCGTGTTGGCAGGCAGCCTAGGCGATGGCTGGCAGGCTTGCTTTGACGAAGGGGTAACGGCAGCGTTTGCGTTGGCCGACGGCCCGATGACCTTAGCCAATGCGCTACCGCGCACCGCTGAACTGTTGGAAGCGCGCTGCGAAAGCTTGCTGCGGCTGTGGGTGCATAGTCCTTAAAACACCATGTGCAGCCCTTGAAAAAAGCCCTCATCGCCAGCATCTAATGCAATAGCCAAAGGGTAAAGGCAACGACTTAATGTCGAAGCACTGATGCCAAAGAACTGATGGCAAAGAACTATGGCAGCGATGCAAAAAACTTGTTTTGCACCGGCGCTAAGACACCCTATTCTGGTAACACGCATTAACCGCCGCACATTGCGACACAAACACTGTTGCACAAATACTGCGGCATAAAGAGGAAGCAGGATATGACTGATACTAATAGCATTGGCCTACACGAAGGTAGCGCTAGTCAACTCGCCGAAAAGCTCAACCACCTGCTGGCCAACTACCAAATTTTCTACATGAACGTACGCGGCTACCACTGGAATGTTCGTGGGAACGATTTTTTTGAACTGCACGCCAAGTTTGAAGAGTTTTACACCGACCTGTTGACCAAAGTGGACGAGGTTGCCGAACGCATCCTGACCCTGGGCCACAAGCCGGTACACGCTTACAGCGACTACGTAACGCTATCGCGCATTCAGGAAGACAAAGACGTTCACGACGGCAACACCTGCGTCAAAGGCGTGCTCAAAGGCTACCAAACGATCATTGAGCTGCAGCGTGAACTGCTGTCGCTCGCCTCTGACGCCGACGATGAAGGCACCGCGGCGCAAGCCGGTGACTACATCCGCGAGCAGGAAAAAACCATCTGGATGCTCAACGCCTATTTAAGCAAGTAAGCGTCAGTTTTTGAGCTAACAACGGCACCTTCGAGGTGCCGTTTTTGTGTTCGCGTGGGGCGATCAGCGCTGGTCGGCAAGATCCTCGATCAACGCCCGCAGCAGCGGCCAGAACTCTTCCACCGAAGCTAACTCCACCCGCTCATCCGGTGAGTGGGCGCCGCGAATCAATGGCCCAAAGGAGATCATATCCAGCTGCGGGTATTTGCTGCCAAGAATACCGCACTCAAGCCCCGCGTGGATGACCTTCACCTCCGGCTCACGGCCCAGCAGCGCCGCGTGGCGGGCTTTAAAGGTCGCCAATAGCGCGCCATCAGGATTAGGCGCCCAGCCCGGGTAGCTGTTTTCCACCTTTACCCGCGCACCAATCAACCCAAACAGCGCTTTAAAGCGATCCGCCATGGCGACCACCGCACTGTCGTGCAGTGAACGAACCAGCGCGCAAAGATGCAGCCGCCCATTCTCCAGGCTGAGCACGCCCAGGTTATTGGAGGTTTCTACGACTCCCGGCACATCGGCGCTCATCCGCTCGACCCCACAGGGGGCGGCGTGAAGTGCTGCCAGCAGCATAGCGCTGGCGTCCAACGTTAGCGGTTCGGCTTCGGGCGCCTCGGTTAGGCGTTGAACACTGATGCCAAGGCCACTATCACCACTGCCCAATTCTCTTAGCAGAATCGTTTCCAGCCCCGCAATAGCGACCATGGCGGCATCGACTTCATCGGCAGGCAGCGCCACCTGGGCAAAGGCTTCCCGGGGAATCGCATTACGCAAGGTGCCGCCATGGTAGCTAATCAAGCGCGCATCAAACGCTTCCAAGGAGCGCAAAACTCGAACCAACAACCGGTTGGCGTTGCCCAGCGGTTTATGGATATCCGCGCCGGAGTGCCCCCCATTCAGGCCGGTCAAGGCGATCTCGATCACTCGCTCGTGATCGCCAACGGCAGCGCTGGGCAACTGGGCATCCACTTCAACGTCGGCACCGCCCGCGCAGCCAATATAGACCTGCCCCCGGTCTTCGCTGTCCAGGTTGAGCAGCAGCGAGCCTTCAAGCCAGTTCTCCGCCAGGTTCAGCGCGCCGCCCATGGAGGTCTCTTCCTCCAGGGTAAACAGCGCTTCCAGTGGCCCGTGACGAAGATCAGGATCTTCCAGCACGGCAAGAATCGCCGCCACGCCCAGCCCGTTATCTGCTCCTAGGGTGGTGCCATCGGCGTGCAGCCAGCCATCGGCTACATAGGTGCTGATCGGGTCACGGGTGAAATCGTGGGCGTGATCGCTATTGGCTTGCGCAACCATATCCAGGTGCCCCTGGAGCACCACGCCGGGAGCCTGCTCGCAGCCGGGGGAGGCCGATTTACGAAGGCGTAAATTACCGAAGCTATCGCGGTCGTGGGCGAGGCCTTGGGCATCGGCCCAGCTTTCGAGGGTAGCGACGAGTGCCGCCTCATGCCCAGAGGGGCGCGGCGTATTACACAGCGTTCGAAAGTGGCGCCAAACCAATGAGGGCTCAAGCGCGTCAAGATGTGCGTTCATAAGGACTCTTCGTTATCGGTAACCAGCCTACTTTACCTCAATGAGGCTGTTGGCAGCGAGGCGTAGGGCTTTCAAAGCATCGCCGTGGGCATCCGCCAGGGGACTATTTTGAAACGCCCAGGCGGCTAGCTGTTGATGTGCCTGCTGCTGGGACGCGGTTAAAGTGCAGCGGCTGACTTCCCGGGCCAAGGCTTGCAGCGCCGGGCGGGCAAGGACGGGGTCGCGATGTGCGGTGGCTACATCCTCAATATCCTGCCACTCGCGGTCACTCAGCGGCATGCTCGACAGTTGACCGAGCAGCAATACCAGCACCGCAGCAGGCAATGCCGTCAGTTCAAACGCCAGCAGACTAGGCAAGCCTGCCTGGAAGCGCTCGCTAAGATCAGCAAGCACCGCCTCGCCTTCTGAATTCAGCGCTTTGGCCACCATAACAGCGAACTCACCGGTGGATGTCTCCCGGCTAATCCCCAGGCGTACCGGCCTAAATCCCAGTGCCAGCCAAAAACTTAGCAGTGACGCCTCTGCCCCGAAGGTCGCGCCATAGAGCGCAACCCCCTGCTGCCTGGCGGCAGCCATATCGTCGTGCAGCAACGCTTGCCCCAAGCCTTGGCGACGCCGCTCGGGGTGGGTCGCGATACGCACCACCCGCCGCCAGCGGGCTGTGAGCGCATCTCGGCTTCCCGCATGGGTCGCCAGCGACTGCGCCAACAAATGCCCCTGGGGGCGGCGTTCACCACGGGCGACCTGCTCGGCAAGGGAGGCCTCAAAGCCGCCCTCTTCGCTGGTTACCAATACCGCTTGAGGCTCGCCTGCCTGCGCAATTAAGCGCAATTGAGTGCCTGGGCCGTCAAGAAGTTGGCGCAGGTTGTTGGGAGAGGTGCGGTAGTGGGACTGCACCAGCAGTCCAAACAGTTTCTCCAAGAGGGCATCTTGTTGGGCAAGCCAGGCGCGATCAATCACCTTGGTTGCCACGACGCTGCCATCCGTCTGAGCGCTGGGCAGCGGCGCTTTTAACAACAGCAGTTGATTGACCAGAACTTCCAGCGGGTCGCCGCTGCGCCAGCGGATGGGCGCGTCAAGCGTGAGCGCTTTCCACTGGGGCGTCAGCCGATCAAGGGTTGCGCGAAAGCGCAAGGCAAAGCCTCTTCCCGAGCCCTCATAGCCGTGCACCGTGGTGGCGAAAGCAATCCGCGGAAAGGCGGCCAGCCACTGCCCTAACAGCGCAGCGGGAATCGCCGCCGCCTCATCGACCATTAAGTAGCTGCCATCACCGCCCTGCTGCTGGGCGTTGATCTGCTCGGTTAGGCCATCCGGGGGTAAAAAAATCAGCTCGCTGCCTTCGGCCAACACAAAGTGGCCTGGGGCCACCCGACGGCCATCCGGGCAGAGTGCCGCGACCCGTTCAAACACGCTCTCCACTGCACTCAGCCGCGGCGCGGTGAGCACTACGCGTTGGGCTTTGCGCATTAGCAGCCGTGCGCAGGCGATACCCAAGGCGGCGCTTTTGCCGCGCCCACGATCAGCGGTGATAACCAACGGGCGACGCCGTTTTAAGCCAATCAGTTTTTTCACTGCGTAGGCCTGGTCTGAGCTTAGGCAATCACTATCAGCCGTTGCTGTATCGTCTACTTTGCGCGCAGGCAGGTGAGGCAGATGCAACGAATGATCAACGTCCCAGCGCACTAGCTGAGCTGAGGCCTGCAACTGGCGCGCCAAGCGCGAAAGATAGTGGCAGCTCAGCTCGGACCAGCGCCAGGGATGATCGGCAAAACGCGCATAGTCCGGGTCAGGTGCCGCTCCCCACGGGTGTGGCGTGAGTAATATCAGCAAACCACCGGCAGTAATCGTGCCCGCCAGCGCCCCCAACGCCTCAGGATCAAATCCGCTGCCGTGGGTATCGAGCACTACCAACTGATGCTCTGCCCCCAGTCGCGTGCGCGCCTTGCGAGGCGAAAGATGCCCATCACCCACCCACAGCGGTGCATGCCAGGGGTGGGCTTGCCATAACGCCTGCGCGAGGGATTGGCACTGCTGAGCATCGCCGCTTAGCCACACTAGCTGGCGCCAGCGGCGGCGGGCTAAACGCTGTGCGTGATGCACTAACGCGGCCACTCTTCGCGTTTGCTGTTGGTTCTCTAGCACGTGGTTATTAGGCAAATAATTTCCTGTTCCAGCGCGACTGCTTCCCATTACGTTAGCCTATCAGTGTATCAGCGTGCCGCTGAGCGCTTTGTGGCAAGCTTTCTACTTACAACTTTGGTTGAATAATTTAACTACTTTCAACGTTTTAAAGCGATCTTATCACTCACTCTTACGCTAAAAATATTCGATAACTCTTTGTTTAAATTGCATATATGAATTTTTTTCTAAAACCTGCCGATGAGGCCGCTTACATTACTGATATTGCACTGCAGCGGGGTTGTTGTGCTAATTTAGCTCTGCAGCGCTAAAAGCCCTTGTTTACGTAAACGTAATCCAGCGGTGCTGCACTTTCCTGCATTCAGGTAACCAACACTAATAACGCCACACGCCAAACCAGGAAATACATCATGAAAAAAATGACCAAATTCGCCCTCACCGGCCTTGCCGCTGGTATTGCCTTCGCTACGTTAACGACCACCGCCCAAGCACAAGAAGAGTGGACAATGACCACCACCTGGCCGGAAAACCTTGATCTGATCAAGATTGACCAGCACTGGGTGGAACTGGTCAATAAACTGGCGGGTGAAGAGCTGCAGATCAATTTCCGCGCAGGCGGTACGCTAATGCCCGGCACGGAAGTATTTGACGCCACTGAAACGGGCAGCATTGAAGCCGCAGGCGACTGGCCGGGCTACTGGGCAGGCTTAAACCCCGCCTTTTCGCCACTGGCCACCACGACCAGCCTGTTTAATGGCGTTGACTACCTCAACTGGATTCAGCAATGGGGCGGCCGCGAGCTGTACGAAGAGATTTATGGCCAGTTCAACATGGTTTATCTCCCTTACGGCATCACGAACAATGAGTCGGGCTTTATGGGCCGTACCCCGATTGAGAGCATTGCCGATTTAGACGGCAAGCGTCTACGTCTTTCGGGCCGCGACCAGGGCCGCGTGCTTGAAGAGCTGGGCGGTTCCCAGGTCACCCTGGCAGGCGGTGAAGTCTACCAAGCCATTGAGCGCGGCGTCATCGATGCGGGTGAGTTCTCTACCCCTGGGGTCGACTTTAATGCAGGTTTTGCCGAAGTGGCCGACTACTGGGCAACGCCCGGCTGGCACCAGTCGGCCAGCGTATTTGGCGTAATGATCAATAAAGACGCCTGGGATGCGCTCTCCGAAGAGACCCAAGAGACCCTGCGCATCGCGGCGGATGCAACCATGGCATGGTCATTGTCCTGGTCTGAGCGCCAGTCCACCGAAGCCACTCAGAAGTTTATTGACGCGGGGGTAACGATCAACCAATTCTCTGAAGAGGATCTGGCACGCATCCAGGAGGTTACCAACGAGGTGATTCTACGCGGCGCTTGCGAAGACTCTGACCACGCCAAAGTCTACCAATCAATGATTGCCTATCTTGAGCACTATGCGACGTGGCGCGATGTTTCCGCACCCTACAATATGAGCCGCGTGATGGACAATCTGCCTTCACTGGAAGAGATCGAAGCCTGCCTGTAAGGCGCTTCTGTGCCGCCTCGGTTTCCGGGGCGGTTTTTTTGTGCTGACCGCGGAGATCTTCCATGAATGCGATTGCCAAGGCGATCGATGCCATCAATGAAGCCTTTGGGCGCATCATCGCTCCATTGATTGCCATCATTACCCTGATTGTTCTGTTCGATATTGCGTCACGGTTTCTGTTTGGGCGCCCCAGCGACTGGGCCTTTGACGTGACCAAAATGCTGTTTGGCGCCCACTTCATGCTGATGGCGGCCTACGGGCTCAAGCACCACACCCATGTGGAAGTCGACGTGCTCAAGCGTCTGTTATCGCGTAAGAAGCAAGCCGTGCTTGACGTCCTCGGCTATCTGATTTTCTTTGTCCCCTTTATCTGGATGCTGATCACCCTGGGCTGGAGTTTCTTTGAACGCGCCTGGAGTCGCGGTGAAACCACCTATGGCATGGTCTCGATCCCGGTCTACCCGATTAAAGGGGTGATTGTGGTCGCTGCTATCCTGATCTTGCTGCAGGCCATTGCCATTGTGTTGCGCGCCATCATGCAGCTTCGCGAGGAGACATCAGCATGAACCTAAGTCCTGAATTACTCACGCTGGTAATGTTTGGCGGCCTAATGATCGGGCTGTTTATGGGTCACCCGCTGGCGTTTGTGCTGGGCGGTGTAGCGGTTATCGGCGCCTTTCTCGGCCCCGGTGAGCGCATACTCGGCACCCTGATCAACAATATTTTCGGTAACGCCATGGACAACTATGTGCTGGTGGCGATACCGCTGTTTATCCTAATGGCGCGGTTCTTAAACGACTCCGGCGTTACCGAGAAGATGTTTGACGCCATGCGGCTACTACTGGCGAACCTGCGCGGCGGCCTGGCGCTTACCGTGGTTATCGTCTCGGTGCTGCTAGCGGCCACCACTGGCATTGTCGGTGCCTCGATTGCGGTGATGGGCATGATTGCCCTGGTACCGATGCTCAAGTATGGCTACAACAAAGAGCTCAGCGCCGGGGTCATTATGGCCAGCGGCTGTTTGGGCATTTTGATTCCGCCCAGCATTATGCTGATCCTCATGGCCAGCTACTCACCGGTCTCCGTGGGCGCCCTGTTTGCTGGTGCGCTGATTCCCGGTTTGCTGCTCGGGGTCATGTATGCACTCTATGTGTTGATCATCTGCTTTATCAAACCCAGCTATGGCCCCAAGGTACCAGCGGAAGAGCGTGCTGAAGTCAGCACTAAACAACTGCTGATCATGCTGGCGAAGTACGTAGTGCCGCCAATGTCATTAATCCTGGGTGTATTGGGCGCGCTATTTACCGGCGTCGCTACGGCCACCGAGGCCTCGGCCATCGGCGTATTTATCGCCTTTATTCTGTTTTTGATTTTCGGTGACCGTAAAGTCTCCACCTGCTTCTGGACGATGATCGAAGCGGGTAAAACCACCACCATGGTAATGCTCGTGCTGGTGGGCGCCACGGCATTTACCGGCGTGTTCTCCCGCGGTGGCGGTATGACCGTGATCAGCGACCTAGTATTGGCCATGCCTGGCGGTACCGTTGGGGCGCTGATCCTAATGCTGTTCCTGGTATTTATCCTGGGTATGTTCTTGGATTGGACCGGCATTGTGCTGCTGAGCTTCCCGATCATGCTGCCCATCGTCGAAACCATGGGTGTGGATATGCTCTGGTTCGTGGTGATGGTGGCGGTGGTACTACAGACCTCCTTCCTGACCCCACCCTTCGGCTATGCGCTGTTCTACTTGAAAGGAGTGGCACCACCCGGGGTCGAAATCGTTGACCTGTACAAGGCAGTCGTGCCCTTCGTTGCGCTGATTTTACTGGCGTGTACGCTAATGGCGTTCTTCCCCTGGCTGATTACCGGCCTGCCTAGAATGCTGTTGGGGGGTTACTAAGCCGCCACAGCTTAAAACTTATCGTCCCACCACGATGGCCCGCCTCGGCGGGCTTACTTTTGCACTGCCGACGAGCCTGCAAAGCTGCAGCAGCGCGGCGCCAATGCTACTATTCACGCCCGTCACTATTTCGCATTAAGTGTGCTGCGCTACTTTCCGGCTTTCCACTACTGCGTTCCATCAATGCAAGGAGTGTTCGCTTGTTCAGATCCGGCTATCGCGGGCTATTCGCCTTCTCCTCTTCGCTTAGCCGTCGCGCAACCCCCTGGTCGGTTGCCTTGATCGCGGTAGCATTCGTGGTGGCGCTGCCTGTGCTGGTGGTGTTTGCGCATATCGCGATGCCCACCGATGGCGTTTGGCAACATTTGGCCAGCACCGTACTTGGCCGCTATTTGAACAACACCTTCTGGCTCGTTGTGACCGTAGGCCTCGGCACGCTGATCATCGGTACCGGGACGGCCTGGCTGGTGGTGATGTGCCGGTTTCCCGGCAAACGGCTCTTCGAGTGGGCACTGCTGCTGCCGCTGGCGGTACCCACCTACGTCATCGCCTACGCCTACACTGACTTTTTGCAGTTTGCCGGGCCGTTACAGAGCCTGCTGCGCGAGACGTTTGGCTGGGGCTATGGCGACTACTACTTTCCCAACATTCGCTCCCTGGGTG
Source organism: Halomonas sp. AOP13-D3-9 (assembly GCF_052379125.1). Lineage (NCBI taxonomy): Bacteria > Pseudomonadati > Pseudomonadota > Gammaproteobacteria > Oceanospirillales > Halomonadaceae > Halomonas > Halomonas sp. AOP13-D3-9. The sequence continues at coordinate 274,795 of NZ_JBQSYH010000003.1, forward strand.
GCGCCGCAACGGTGATTACCCTGGTGCTCTACCCCTACGTCTACCTGCTGGCCCGCGCTTCATTTCTTGAGCAATCGGTATGCGTGCTGGATGTAGGGCGCACGCTAGGGCGCGGCCCCTGGAAACTGTTTGCCAGCGTCGCCGTACCCCTGGCACGCCCGGCGCTGGTGGGCGGGGTATCGCTGGTATTGATGGAGACGCTTAACGAGTTCGGCGCCGTTCAGTTCTTCGGCGTTGATACCTTTACCACCGGTATCTACCGCACCTGGTTTGGCATGGGCGAGCAGGTGGCGGCGGCGCAGTTAGCGGCGTGCCTGCTCACCTTCGTGATTGTGTTAGTGCTGCTGGAACGCTGGTCGCGGGGTAAGCGGCGCTATTTCCATACCACCAATCGCTATCAGCAGTTGCCCGAATACGCGCTGCACGGCTGGCGCGCAGCGGCAGCGACGCTGGCCTGTCTGGTGCCGGTGCTGGTGGGCTTTTTACTGCCCAGCGGCATTCTACTCAATTTAGCCCTGCAGGGGGGCGATTCGCTGTGGGGCTCGCGCTTTATCGGCTATGCCTGGAACAGCCTGGGGCTGGCAACCGTGGCCGCGCTGATCGCCGTGGGCTTGGCGGTGGTGCTGAGTTACGGCGTACGCATGCACGATACGACGTTTGCGCGGGTGGCTTCCCGGGTCGCCTCCATGGGCTACGCGATTCCGGGTTCGGTGGTCGCGGTGGGTATTTTAATCCCATTTGCCTGGTTGGATAACGCCCTTAACACCTGGCTCAATAATCACTATGGCTACATCATTGGCCTGGTATTCAGTGGGTCGGCGTTTATCTTGCTATACGCCTACGTGGTGCGCTTTTTAGCCGTCTCGTTCAATGCCGTTGAGGCGAGCCTAGGCAAAGTAACACCCAGTATGGATGCCGCTTCGCGTACCCTGGGGCAAACCGCAGGCGGCACGCTGCGCCATATTCACACACCGATGATGCGCAGCAGCCTACTGGCGGCGGGGATTTTAGTCTTCGTTGACGTCATGAAGGAGCTGCCCGCGACGATTATTCTGCGCCCCTTCAATTTCGACACCCTGGCCGTACGGGCACATAACCTGGCCTCTGACGAGCGGTTGGCCGAAGCCTCCACCTCGTCGCTGGCCATTGTTGTGGTGGGCATTTTGCCGGTTATTCTGCTCAGCATGGCCATGCGCCGCTCACGCCCCGGGGCTCAGTCCTGATTAAGATTAAGCCGTGAGCGGGAAAACAAATACTTGTGAAAGGTCGAGGTGAATATCCACCGGTTGGCCTTCTGCGGGTAGAAACACCCCCGGTACGCGCGCGTGTAGGTGAGCCTCAAGGCCGTTTTCGCTATGGGCACACAGGTGTAGCAGGCTGGAGCGTCCGAGTAGCTTCGCCATGACCACATGGCTATGGCGATGGGCATTCGCTGGCAGATCTCGCTCAACAATGCGCAGCGCCTCGGGGCGGATCATGATTTGCGCGTCGCTGCCCTCGGCTAACCCGGGGGCAGGTACCCGCCCTACTGGCGTGCTCACAGCGCCATTATGCACTTTGCCCTGCAGCTCATTGACGTCGCCGAAAAAGGTCACCACAAAGGGGTCTTGAGGCGCGCAGTAAAGCTCACGTGGCGTTCCCGTCTGCACGATTCGCCCATCGCGCATCAGCGCGATGCGATCGGCCATAAACATGGCTTCTTCGGGATCGTGGGTTACCAGCAGCGTCGCCGCGCCGACCTTTTTTAGCACGTGGAGAGTATCGTCGCGGATGCGGTCGCGTAGACGCGCATCCAGACTTGAGAACGGCTCATCCAACAGCATTAAACGCGGCGATGGCGCCAGCGCACGCGCCAGCGCCACTCGCTGCTGCTGCCCACCAGAGAGCATATGCGGGTAAACATCCATATACGCGGCCATACCCAGCTGTTCAAGCAACTGTGCCGCCCGCTCGCGACGCTCGCGAGAGGTTAAATGCTTAAGCCCAAAGGTGACATTTTCCAACACTGTTAGATGGGGGAAAAGCGCCGAGTCTTGGAATGCCAGCCCAACATTACGCTTCTCCGGCGGCACATGGCGCTGACCTGGGCCTGCAATATACACATCTTCCAAGGACACGCTGCCCTCTTGTAGCACTTCAAGGCCCGCAGCGATTCGCAGCAGCGTTGTTTTACCGCACCCTGAGGGGCCCAGCAGGCAAACTACCTCGCCTGGGGAAACGCTTAAATCCACGCCTTTGACTACCGTATGGCCATCATAGGCATGACGTACATTGTGCAGCGTTAACGCTGATGCGCTAGGCACCGCCGAGGCGACCTTCAGGGTTGCTGTCATAAATCACCACTTGCAGCTGGTCAAACCGCACCGACAAACGTCTAAACGCGGATTGGGTACATTTGGAAGTTGTTTGCATTCTATTTTTTATTGGTGAGTTATGCACGCATCGCATTTCTTCTACCAATGTTTTACTAATAGGGTCTTGACGGACAGCATACGAAACGCTTCAATAACAATGTTAATAATGCAACTTATTATCATTTAATAAATAAGGATGTACTCAATGAAAACCATACGCTTTGTTGCTCCGATGGCAGCGATGATGGTGGGCGCCTCGTTTGCCGGTCAGGCCGCGGCAGACGAGCTCAACCTCTATTCCGCTCGCCACTATGACTCTGACGAGCATCTCTACGATGCTTTCACCGAAGAGACCGGCATCGAAGTTAACATCCTTGAAGGCGACTCTGATCAGTTGATTGAGCGCATTCAGCGTGAAGGCGTGGCGAGTCCGGCTGATGTCATGATGACCGTCGACGCAGGCCGTCTATGGCGTGCGGAAGATGAAGGCATCTTCCAAAGCGTCGAGTCAGACGTTCTCAACGAGCGGCTACCTGAATCCATGCGCCACCCTGACGGCCTGTGGTTTGGCTTTAGTCAGCGCGCCCGGGCGATTTACTATAACCGTGAAAACTTCGATCCGAGCCAGATTACTAGCTACGAAGACCTTGCCGACCCGCAGTTTGAAGGCAAAATATGCATTCGCTCTTCCAACAATATTTATAACCAGTCGCTGCTGGCCTCAATGATTGAGCACCACGGCGAAGAGGGTGCCGAAGAGTGGGCCCAGGGCGTTGTGAATAACATGGCGCGGGATCCGGAAGGTGGCGATACCGACCAGATTCTCGGCGTTGCTAGCGGCGAGTGCGATATTGCCGTGGCCAACCACTACTATTATGTTCGCCTGCTGAAATCTGACGATGACGCCGAGCGTGAAGCGGCGCGTAAAGTGGGTATTATTTTCCCCAACCAGGATGACCGCGGCACCCACGTGAACGTTGGCGGCGCCGGTGTCGTAGAAGGTGCGCCTAACCGCGAAAATGCGGTGCGCTTCCTTGAGTACCTGGCTTCCGACACCGCTCAGGAAATCTTTGCCTCCGGCAACAACGAGTTCCCGGTGGTTGAAGGCATCAAGAAAGACCCGGTGCTGGAATCCTGGGGCAACTTCAAAACGGATGACGTTAACATCAGCGTACTAGGTGAGAACAACCCTGAAGCGATCCGCATTTTTGATCGCGTCGGCTGGCGTTAAGCCTCTGCCCGCTTTAAGGGCAAGTAGTTACAACTGCTATCAACACCCGCAGCCAGCGCTGCGGGTGTTTTGCGTTATAGCACTGCTACGCTTGCTGGCACTGGCGGAGAGCTCTGGAGACGGCCATCTTCCTGGATATAGAGGCTACGCATCCGGCTTGCTGGCAGCTCTAAGGGCACGTGGCTGACAATAACCACGATCCCATGCCTTGTACGGCGCACAAGGCTAGCAACCACTTGCTGCCGTGTCATGGCATCCAGCCCGGCTAATGGCTCGTCAAGCAGTAGAATCGGCCGTCGCGCCAGCAGCACTCGTCCCAGGGCGATACGCCGCGCCTGCCCGCCGGAAACGGCGGCACCATACTCACCCAAAGGCGTCTCCAGTCCCTGGGGTAAGTCGCGTGCCCACGCGCCCAGCGCCAGATCGTCGAGAATGCGCCATAGTTCGCTATCGCTGGCATCGCGGTCACCGAGACGTAGGTTTTCCGCCAGGCTCATATCAAACAAGTCCCACTGCTGGGGCAGATAGCCGACGATAGGGTGAAGCGACCACTGCTCAATGGGGTGGCCATTAAGACAATACTCCCCAGATAGCGGCAGCAACTCACCGGCCAAGACCTGCAACAGGGTCGATTTCCCACACCCTGAGGGGCCATGCACACAGAGTATTTCCCCGCTCTGCAACGCCAGACTGATCCCCTGAGGCCCCACCAGCGCACCGGGCTGGCGCGCTGTTAACTGGTTGACATTCAAGTGCCAGATGAGCGGCGAGGTTTGCGACTCCTCAATGGTAGTTTGCGCCGTCTTTGGCGGCACTTGCGTCAAGGCATTGAGACAATTCCGCGCGGCAAGGCTCGCCCCCAAGGCCAGAAAGCTGTTGGCCAACGGCGCCAAAATCTCCCCTAATGCCAGGATCGCCAATACCGCGGCTAATAGCATCGGCACCGTCAAATGGCTAGCCGCCAATAGCCCTTCTGCCTGCCATAGCACGCCCACAATGGCGCCTCCCAACGCTACCTGCTGCAACGCGGTGGTCAGGCTAGCCAGCAACTGCTGCCGCTCCTGGTGGGCCAGATAGTCGGCATCGTGACTTTTCACCCGTTGCGCCATCTCCGCCCACCGCCCCCACAGCACCAGTGAGGTAATCGCCGTCAAAGGTTCGATCAGCGCCACTCGGCGGCGCTCGGCAAACTCGGCACTCCGGCGGGCCTGACCAATACCGCGCCATAACGCCAACAGCGGCAACCCCAGCCAAGCCACCAGCAACCCCGGCATCGCGGCCCACAGCAGAGGAGCACTCAGCCAGTAAAGGCCTGCCATAACGACCATCACCATTAGCCCGGCCCAGCCCCAGGGTAGTAGCGCTCGCAAGACTACCTGATCAAGCTGATCGATATCGCTGACCAGCCGATGCATGGTGCTGGCCGTGCCGTGGTGCGAAGAATGGGAAGCCGACTGTAAAGGCGTTTGTCCCAATGCCATAAAAAGCCGACAGCGCAGGTCTTTTAGCAACCCCAGGGCGGCATCGTGGGAGGCTAGGCGCTCACCGTAGCGCCCGGCCGTGCGGACGATGGCACACAGACGAATCAAAGCCGCGGGACGAAAATAGTCGAAGCCGAAGGCGCTCGCAGTCACCGTCCCGGCCACCGCCGCAGCGGTGATAAACCAACCGGAAATGGCCAGCAAGCCGATAACGGCCAGCAGCGTGGCGGCGCCCAGCAGGAACGCCAGCGACCAGCCGCCGCGCCTAAGCAGCAGCACATCACGCAGCCGGATGGTGGAGGTAGACGGTGTCTGGTTTAGCCGCAACATGCCATAGCCTCTTGCAATGACAGCTCTACTCGCCGGTCAACCCACCCCAGCCCCGCCGACTCGTGGCTGACGACAATCACGCTACGCCCGCGACTAAGCTGCCCGATCAATGTATTGAGTTGCCAGGCGGCATCCGGATCGAGATGGGCCGTGGGCTCATCGAACAGCCATAGCGCTGCATCGCGAAGCAGCAGCTGCGCCAACCCCAAGCGTTGCAGCTGGCCGCCGGAAAGCCCCTGCCCACGCTCACCCAACTGCGTGGCAAGCCCATTACCACGAACCAGAATTGGCCAAAGTCCGACCTGGGTGAGCACTTCAATAAGCTCTGCATCAGATTTGTCTGGGGCCGCCAAGCGCAGATTCTCCGCAATGCTGCCGGACTGTATCGGCGGTTGCTGACTAAGGTAGCCAAGCTGGCCTTGCCAGGCGTCGCGAGGCCATTGGGAAAGCTCGCGACCATTTGCCTTCAGGCTGCCCTGGTAGGCGGTAAACCCCAGCAGCGCTTGCAACAGGCTCGACTTGCCCGCCCCGCTCTCCCCCTGCACCAGCAGCCGTTCGCCCGCGGCCAGCGTCAGGTTAAGCGGCGCCAGCCGAAGCCTCCCGACCTCACCGCTAACACTTAACTCGCGGCATTCAACAGCGAGAGAATCACCGCTTACCGCTGTTGGAGAGAGCGGCGCCCCTTGGGGTTGCCAAGTGTCGGCCTCCAGCAGCGGCGTCAACGCCTGCATGGCACCGACGGCTTCTGCACGGGCATGGTAATCGCTGCCCAATTGGCGTAGCGGTGCATAAAACTCGGGCGCCAGCAGCAAAATAAACAGCGCCCCCTGATACGGCACCGGAACGTCTGCTTTCGCCCAGGGCAATAGGCCAAGCAAGCCCAAGCCAAGATAGAGCGCCACCAGGGCAATCGCCAGCGCGGCAAAAAACTCCAGCACCGCGCTGGATAGAAAGGCCAGTCTAAGCACCCGCATGGTACGCCCACGATAGGCGTCGCTTGCCTGGGCGACCTTGGCCTCCGCCTGGTCGGTCGCCCCCATGCGCTGCAGCGTCGCCATCCCTCGAACCAGGTCGAGAAAGCGGCCACCCATACGCGCCAGCGCCGTGAACTGCTGCTCACTGGCACCCGCCGCGGCACGCCCAACGAGGATCATAAACAGCGGCACCAAGGGTGCGGTCATGAGCATTAATCCTGCGGCCAACGGGCTATGCAACGCCACCACCGCCGCGATCAGGCAGGGCACTAACACCGCCAGCAGGCTCTGTACCCGATAGCGGCTGATATAACCATCCAAGGCGTCCACCTGCTCCAGCACCTGAGTGGCCAAGGCACCATCGCTGCCAAATTGGCGTCTAACCGGCCCCAATCGCCCAAGCTGCTTTAGTAACTGGCTACGTAACGAATCTCGGGCACGCAGACTGGCCTGCCGAGACAGCCACTCACGGCCAGCGTGGAGAAAAGGGCGTAGCACCATACAAACGGCCAGCCCGGCTAGCCATGCCGATGGGTGGCCCAGCGACTCCCGGCCCTGCCAGAGCAGTAACCAGTGATGGAACAGTGCCGCCAGCAGCCAACTCTGGGTAATCAGCAGTACCACGCCGATCAGCGCGAGCAGTGTGGCGCCCCGCAACCACCAGCGTTGCGGGGCCAGGCAGCAGTTCAGCCGCTGCCCTGGGTCAATAGCGTCAGTCGCTCCGCTCATGCTCGGCTTCGCCTTCATAGCCATTCACCTCAAGCCGCATGGCGATAAGAACAGTGACGACAGCCGCCAGCGTGACACCCAAAATCCAGGCGAAATACCACATAGGATAATCTCCTCAGTAAAGTGCTTTGTCGTTATCACGAATAAACTGCTCATTTAGGCGACCGCGCATGACCCAATAACTCCAGGCGGTATAGAGCAATATCAACGGCACGAAGATACACACCACCACAAACATGATCTTGAGCGTCAGCTCACTCGCCGTGGCATCCCACATGGTGAGGCTATGATTAGGGTTGAGTGTCGACGGCATCACGAAAGGGAACATCGTCACGCCGGTGGTGACCACCACCATGGCCATAGCGATGGCCGAACTGGTAAATGCCAGCGCATGCCGCCCCAGTTTCATGGTCAACGAGCAGAGTACAAAACCCAATGCCCCCACTGCTGGCAGTAGCCATAACAGCGGGAAGCGGCTGTAGTTGGCACTCCAACCGCCAACACTGACCGTGACGATTTTGCCAGTGGTATCGTTGTAGCCCTGGGTGTCGATCACGCTGGCCACCTGGTAGCCATCAATGCCCCATAGCAGCCAGACCCCACCCAGCACGAACAGTGCCGCGCACACCAATGCGGTGAGGCTGCCGATAGCTGCACTCCGCCTGCGCAGTTCGCCCTCGGTTTTGAGTTGCAGCCAGGCCGCGCCGTGGGTGACAAACATCAGCAGGCTCAACAGCCCGGCCAACAGCGCAAACGGATTCAATAGCCCCAGTAAGCCGCCTTGATACTCCAAGCGCAGATAGTCATCGAACTGGAAGGGAACGCCCTGGAGAAGATTGCCAAAGGCGACACCAAAGATCAGCGCAGGAACGGCGGAGCCGATCGTCAGCCCCCAGTCCCAGCGACTGCGCCAGCTGGGGTTGTCCAACTTGGAGCGGTAATCAAATGCTAAAGGGCGCAGGAAAAGCGCGAACAGCGTCAGCATCAAGGCGAAATAGAAGCCGTTGAAAGCGGTTGCGTAAACCGGCGGCCAGGCAGCAAACAGTGCTCCCCCAGCGGTCACCAGCCAGACCTGATTGCCGTCCCAGTGAGGCGCCATGGAGTTGATCATCACCCGACGTTCAAGATCGTTGCGGCCAACGACCTTAAGCAAGGTGGCAACGCCCATATCAAATCCATCGGTGACCGCGAAGCCGATCAACAGCACGCCGATCAGCACCCACCAGACAAACCTAAGTGTTTCGTAGTCCATTATCATGCCTCCCGCGCAGGGGTTGGGATTGGATGGGTTGGGATTGGATAGTCAGCGTCATCATCCAGGTAACCGCTACCGGAAGGCCCCTTGCGGGCAAAGTGCTGCATCAACCACATTTCGATAATGACGAAGGTGGTGTAGAGGACGCCGATGGCAATCAGGGTAGTGAGCACCTGCTCAGCAGTCAGACTGGAAATAGCCAGGTGCACCGGGAGGATCTCGCCGATGGCCCACGGCTGACGGCCATACTCGGCCACAAACCAGCCCGCTTCACAGGCGATCCAGGGCAGCGGCAGGCTGAACAGCGCAAAGCGCAGTAACCAAGGCGACTTCTCAGGCTGACAGCGCACGCTATGCCAGAGGGCCAGGGCAAACAGCAACAGCATGCTAAAGCCAGCGGCTACCATGGCCCGAAAAGACCAGAACAGCGGCCAAACCTTGGGAATCGACGCCTCTACGGCCTGGTTAATCTCGGCGGCCGTCGCATTGGCCACATCGTCGCTATAAGCGCTAAGCAGTAGCCCATAGCCGAGATCGCTGCGCACCTCCTCGAACCGGGCCTGATCCCCTTCACGCTCTTCACCGCTGCGCAGGCGCTGCATAAGGGCATAGGCTTCCTGGCCGTTGACGATGCGTTCGCGGTGCTCCGCCTTAAGCTCTCGGATCCCCATCACTTCAGTATCCAGCGAGCGCGTAGCGATCAAGCCCATCACGCCAGGTATCTTGATGGCTAGGTCGGTGCGCTGTTCAGCCTCGTTGGGCAGCCCAAACAGCGTAAAGGCGGCCGGGGCGGGATGGGTTTGCCATTCGGCCTCGATGGCGGCCAGCTTGACCTTTTGGACATCTCCCAGCTCATAACCAGATTCGTCGCCGAGGACAATCACCGACAGCACACTGGCCAACCCGAAGGCAGACGCAATCGCGAAGCTGCGCCGGGCAAAGGCGATCTCGCGACCCTTGAGCAGGTACCAGCTTGAAATCGCCAGCACGAACACCGCGCCGGTGACGTAGCCCGCCGACACGGTATGCACGAATTTGACTTGGGCAACGGGGTTGAGCAGCACTTCAGTAAAGCTGACCAACTCCATACGCATGGTGGCAAGGTTAAGCTCCGACCCCACCGGATGCTGCATCCAGCCATTGGCCACCAGAATCCACAGGGCCGACATATTGGTCGCCAGCGCCATCAGCCAGGTAACCGCCAGATGTTTCTCTTTTGACAGGCGATCCCAGCCGAAAAAGAACAGCCCGACCAGGGTCGACTCAAGGAAGAACGCCATCAAGGCTTCTATCGCCAGCGGCGCACCGAAGATATCGCCGACATAGTGAGAGTAGTACGACCAGTTGGTGCCGAACTGAAACTCCATGGCGATGCCGGTGGTGACCCCCAGCGCAAAGTTAATACCGAACAGCTTGCCCCAGAACTTGGTCATCTGACGATAAATGGTTTTACCGGTCATTACATAGACCGTCTCCATGATCGCCAGCAGTATCGACAGCCCTAGCGTTAAGGGTACAAACAGGAAATGCACCATCGCCGTAAAGGCGAATTGCAACCTGGATAATTCAACAATGTCCATGAGTGACTCCCGATGGATAGCTTAAACACACCTCTCGCCCCACCGGGAAGCCACTGACTGGCGCTCACCCAGGCAAAGCGATGGGTATAAGGTTATGCCTCCACCCGAGTCAAAAATTTGATCCTGGTCAATTCCTTATCTATGCATGGTGCGGTTGCGACAAAATGCCCTTATCACCTGGCTAGTGCGCCTCATCCCAATTGGCGCCGCTCTCCGCCTCTACTATTAGCGGCACTTTCAGTTCAGCCGCGCCCTGCATGCGCTTTTGCACCTGCTCGATAAACGCCTCGACCTGCTTCTCGGCCACCTCAAACACCAGCTCATCGTGCACCTGCATGACCATCAGTGCGTCGAACTCACCTTCTGCCAGCCATGCATCCACGTCGATCATCGCCTGCTTGATGATATCCGCCGCGGTGCCCTGCATCGGTGCGTTAATGGCGGTGCGCTCGGCGCCTTGACGGCGGTTGCGGTTTTGCGATTGGATTTCCGGCAGGTAGAGCCGCCGACCCAGCACGGTTTCGACAAAGCCATCTTCCGCCGCCTGGGAACGGATGCGCTCCATATAGCGTGCTACGCCGGGGTAGCGGTCGAAGTAGCGGTCGATATAGGTCTGCGCCTGGTTACGCTCGATATGCAGCTGGCGTGAAAGCCCCCAGGCGCTCATGCCATAGATCAAGCCGAAGTTAATCGCTTTGGCGCTGCGGCGCTGGTCGCCTGACACCTTCTCAAGGGAAGTGCCAAAGACCTCCGCCGCGGTGGCGGTATGGATATCACGCCCCTCGGCAAAGGCTTCCAGCAGGCCTTTGTCCTCGGAAAGGTGCGCCATAATACGTAGCTCGATCTGCGAGTAGTCGGCGGCAACAATGCGATAACCAGGGCGGGCGATAAACGCCTGACGAATTTTGCGCCCCTCTTCGGTACGAATAGGGATATTCTGCAAGTTCGGGTCCGACGACGACAGCCGCCCGGTCGCGGTCACCGCCTGGTGGTAGCTGGTGTGTACCCGGCCAGTGGCTTTATTGAGTAGCCGCGGCAGCTTATCGGTATAAGTGGATTTAAGCTTCGCCAAGCCACGATGTTCCATAATCACTTTCGGCAGCGGGTAATCCAGCGCCAGCTCTTCCAGCACGGCTTCCGCGGTTGAGGGCGCGCCTTTTGGGGTTTTCTTCAACACCGGGATTTTCTGCTCTTCAAACAGGATTTGCCCTAACTGCTTGGGTGAGCCGAGATTAAATTCGCGCCCGGCCAGCTCAAACGCTTCGCGCTCCAACTCGCCAATACGCTTTTCCAACTGCTGACTCTGCTTGTGCAGTAGGTCAGCATCCACCGCCACCCCATTACGCTCAATGCGCGAGAGCACTTTGATCAGCGGCAGTTCGATATTATCCAGTACTTCTGCCAAGCGTCCCTCGTTTTCGACCTGTGGGCGTAGCGTTTGCTGCAGCCGTAGGGTGATATCGACATCTTCGCAGGCGTAAGGCGCCGCCTGCTCCAGGGCAATCTGGTTAAAGGTGAGCTGCTTGGCGCCCTTACCGGCAATCTCTTCAAAGGAGATGGTCTTTTCGCCCAAATACTTCAGCGCCAGCGAGTCCATATCGTGGCGGGTGGCCGTGGAGTTGAGCACGTACGACGCCAGCATGGTGTCGGCAAAAGGCCCGGCAACGGAGATCGCATAGTTGGCCAGCACCGAAATATCGTACTTGAGGTTCTGGCCAATCTTGGTCTTGGTCGGGTCTTCCAGCAGCGGCTTTAGCGCCGCCAGCACCGTTTTGCGGTCAAGCTGCTGGGGGGCATCCAGATAGTCGTGGGCCAGGGGAATATAGGCCGCCTCCCCCGCTTCCAGCGACAAGCCGATGCCGACGATTTCTGCATCCATATAGTTGAGGCTGGTGGTTTCCAAATCAAAACAGAAGCGCTCGGCGTTGTGTAGCCTATCCAGCCAGCGCTCAAAGTCTGCCTGTTCGAGAATGACATAATCTTCACGGGCACTCCCATTGGCAGATGCCTCCGCGCCCTCGGGCTCGTTATCGTCAGCGCTGGCAGGGGCAGGCTCGCCGCCTTTCACATCATCCACGCCTTCATCTTTGCCTTCCAGCAACTCACCTAGCCACTGACGGAACTCCATCTCTTTATACAGCGTGACCAGCGCTTCACGGTCCGGGTGGGCAATATCCAAATCATCCAAGCCCACCGGCAAATCGCAATCAACCTTGATGGTCGCTAACTGATACGAAAGGAAGGCCTGATCGCGATGCTCTTCAAGTTTCTTGGGCAGCGTTTTTGCGCCCCGAAAAGTAAGCGTTTTGACCCGTTCTAAATCGCTATAAATGGTCTCCAGGCCACCGCCCATGCCTTGCAGTAGACCAATCGCAGTCTTTTCACCCACGCCGGGCACGCCAGGAATGTTATCGACCTTGTCACCCATCAGGGCGAGAAAATCGATAATCAGCGCAGGGGGCAGGCCGAACTTATCCTCCACGCCCCCCTCGTCCAGGGTTTCATCCTTCATGGTGTTGACCAGCGTGATATGGGCATTGACCAGTTGCGCCATATCCTTGTCGCCGGTGGAAATGACCGCATCGCGCCCTGCTTGGGTAGCGTGGTGGGCTAGAGTGCCGATCACATCGTCCGCCTCCACACCTTCAATGCACAGCAGCGGCAGGCCCAATGCTTTCACGCAGGCGTGTAGCGGCGCAATTTGGCTGCGCAGGTCATCGGGCATGGGTGGACGGTGGGCTTTGTAGTCGCTGTACATCTCATCGCGGAAGGTTTTGCCCGGCGCGTCGAAAACCACCGCCATGGGGCTTTCGGGGTAATCCTTAATCAGCCGCTTGAGCATATTCAACACGCCCTTCACCGCGCCTGTCGGCTGACCACTGGAAGTCGTTAGCGGCGGTAGCGCATGAAAGGCACGGTAAAGATAGGAGGAGCCATCGACGAGGACGATCGGAGCGCGAGCCATAACCAAGTTCCTAAAGTGAGTCGTAAAAAAATAAGTGCTAAAAAGAGTTACTCACATGATACCCGCTGCGCAGGCGGCCTGCAGAGTCAAACTCTATTCTGTTATCACAACAACGCTGCCAACTCAGCGACCAAGCCGCTACAATAATGGGCTTAGCAACCTGGGCGAGACTCTCATGGCTGTATTTACCCCGCTTAGCGACGCACAGGTCGCCGCGTTTTTAGAAAAATTTGATGTTGGCAGTTTCGTTTCCCTACAGGGGGTGGCGAGCGGCACCGAAAACTCGACGTTCTTTGTCACCACCGACCACCGCGAGCTGGTGTTAACCCTGTTCGAACAGGGGGAGCACGAAGAGCTGCCGTTCTTCGTTGAACTGCTCGACTATTTGGACGAGCACCGCCTGCCAGTGCCTGGCACCATTCACGACCGTGAAGGTATCGCGCTGCATAGCCTGGAGGGCAAACCGGCGCTGCTCTACCCGCGCTTGCCTGGACGCCATCCCGAGGCGCCTAATTTAGCCCAGTGCCACGCCCTGGGCGACACCTTGGGCCGCCTGCACGTGGTGTCAAAGCGCTTTCCTGGTCACCGCCCTAACCCGCGGGATCTAAACTGGTTGCAGGTTATGCACCATAAGGTGCTGAGCTATATCAGCCCCGCGGATCAAATGTTGATGAAGGATGAGGTCGACGATTTCGAAAGTGCCTTCAGCCAACACGGTGAGCTGCCCCAGGGCGCTCTGCATGGTGATCTTTTCCGCGACAACACCCTGTTCGAGGGGGATCAGCTTGGCGGCATTATCGACTTTTATAATGGCTGCACCGGCGACCTGCTGTTTGATGTGGCAATTGTAATCAACGACTGGGCCTCTAACGAAGATGGCACGCTCAATCCCGAGCGCTACGAGACGCTACTGCGCGCCTATCAGGCACGTCGCCCATTAACCACCGCTGAGCGTGAGCTGTGGCCGACCATGCTGCGCATGACGGCGCTGCGCTACTGGCTGTCGCGTCTGCTGGTGGTCTATGTTGATCCACCGGCCCACGACTTGACCCCCCACGACCCCGAGCGTTTTCGTACTATTTTAACCGCGCGCATTGCCCACGGTGCACTGCCGCTGCCTGAGGTGTCTGCATGAGTGTGATGGCAACGACTAGCCCTGCCCTGCGCGCACGGCGTACCTGGAATATTGATCAGTGGGGCAGCGGCTACTTCGACGTGGATGACCACGGTCAGGCCCTGGTGCGCCCGCTGGGTAGCGATGCGGAAGGCCCAGCGCTACCGCTTAGCGGCCTGGTGCGCCAACTGCAAGCAGCCGGGCTGCGCCTGCCGGTGCTGGTGCGCTTTAGCGATATTCTCCACGACCGGGTGGAGCAGCTGTGCGGCGCTTTTGATGCCGCCATGAGCGACTGTGACTACCAGGGCGGCTACACCGCGGTTTACCCGATTAAAGTCAATCAGCAGCGCCGGGTGGTCGAAGAAATTCTGGCCACCGCCGAGCGCGGCAGTGGTCGCGTAGGACTGGAAGCGGGCAGCAAGCCAGAACTGCTGGCGGTGTTGGCGCTTTCCGACGGTGGCTCATCGCTGATTGTGTGTAACGGCTACAAAGACCGCGAATACGTGCGACTGGCGCTGCTGGGGGAAAAGCTCGGCCACAAGGTCTACTTGGTGGTCGAAAAGCTCTCCGAGCTGCAGCTGATTTTGGAAGAGGCCCGCGAGCTGGAGGTCACGCCCCGCATAGGCCTGCGCGCCCGTCTGGCCTCGGTGGGTAAAGGCAAATGGCAGAATACCGGCGGCGAAAAATCCAAGTTCGGGCTCACCGCCAGCCAAATACTGGAAGTCGTCGATACGCTACGTCGCGAGGAGGCGCTGGAGAGTCTGCAGCTGGTGCACTTCCATCTGGGCTCCCAGATCGCCAATATCCGCGATATTCAACGTGGTTTACGCGAGTGCGCACGCTTCTACCAGAACCTGATGCAGTTGGGCGCGCCCATTGATACCGTGGATGTAGGCGGCGGCCTGGGTATCGACTACGAAGGCACTCGCTCACGCAGTTTCTGCTCCGCGAATTATTCGATGCGTGAATACGCGCGCAACGTAGTCAGCGCCTTTGCCCAGCTTTGCCAAGAGGCGAACCTGCCGCAGCCTCATCTCATCAGCGAATCAGGCCGTGCGCTGACCGCCCACCATGCGGTACTGATTACCAACGTGATTGGCGAAGAGCGTATTGATGACACCCCGCCAGAACGGCATGCGCTAGCAGGGAACCGAGAAGAGCACCAAGAAGATGCCCAAGTAGAGCTGCTATGGCGGGTGTTCGAGCAACTCGCTACCGCCCAAGAGCCGCGCATGCTGGTAGAAGCCTGGCACGACCTGCTGCAAGCGGTGAGTGAGTTACAGGAGCGCTTCGTGATGGGCTTGAGTGATATTACCGCCCGCGCCGAAGGCGAGCGGGTCTATATGGCTGCCTGCGCGCGGTTGCGCACCCAGCTGGATACCCGCAATCGTGCCCATCGCGAAATTATGGATGAACTCGCGGAGAAGCTCGCCGATAAATTGTTCGTCAACTTCTCGCTATTTCAATCGGTGCCTGACGTTTGGGGCATTGAGCAGATATTCCCGGTGCTGCCCCTTAGCGGGCTCGATCAAGCCCCCACCCGGCGGGCGGTGATTCAGGATATCACCTGCGACTCCGACGGCCGCATCGACAGCTACGTCGACGGCCAGGGGGTGGAGAGCACCCTACCGCTACCCGAGTGGGCTTCCGATGACGAGCGCTGGTTAGGCTTCTTCCTGGTGGGCGCCTATCAAGAGATCCTAGGCGATTTGCATAACCTGTTCGGCGACACCGACTCCGTTGACGCTGCACTCAATGCAGACGGCGAGTGGACTCTTTCAAACCCGCTCGCGGGGGACTCAGTGGCCCAAGTACTTGCCTACGTTAACTTCAATGCCAATGTGCTCAAGCAGAAACTCACCGACCAACTAGCCGCAAGCGGCTTTACGGCGGATGAGCAGGCCCGCTTTGCGGCCAGCTTAAGCGAAGGGCTGGAAGGTTATACCTATCTTGAATAACCTGTCGTAAACAGCCCAAAAAGAAACGCCACCGTGGTTAACAGGTGGCGTTTCTATTGATAACGATAGCGAATGCTTGTGGCGGGCTATCGGCTTCACTGCTTGCGCGTCAATGGGTTAGTTACTCGACGACGCTGGTCTCAATTTCCAAACCACCCGTCAAGGTTAAGCGCAGTGATGAACCGCGAACCAGTTCCCCAACGCCAGAAGGCGTGCCGGTTAGGATCACATCACCCGGCTCCAGGGTGAAGTGGCGGCTCATCTCAGCTACCAGCGTGGGGACAGCAAAGATCATATCGGAACCTTCACCGTGCTGACGCTCTTCCCCATCAATCTCAAGGGTGAAAGCCAGCGCATTCCAGTTGGGCACACGGCTTAGCGGCAGAAACGACGAAAGCGGGCAAGCGCCATCAAACGCTTTGGCGATTTCCCAAGGGTGCCCCTTCTCTTTTAGCTTGGTCTGTACATCACGCAGGGTTAAATCCATCGCCAACCCAATACCGACAATCGCACGCTCGGCTTCATCCAGGGTGGCATGGGTTAAGGTTTCACCCACTAACAGCGCAAGTTCGACTTCATAATGCACGTCGCCGCGTGAAAAGGGTGGATCCAACGGCTTGGTTAGATCCACAACGCTGGTCGACGGCTTAATGAACAGCAGCGGTTCAGTGGGAACCGGATTATCCAGCTCTTTCGCATGGTCGGCATAATTACGGCCGATGCAGACAACCTTGCCCAGCGGGTGGGGAAACTCCTGGCCATCGGTAAACTGTGGAACAAAACGCATGGCGGGTATTCTCCTTCTCATTATGCGTGCCGCATTCGCAACGACAGGCGCAACAGTTTACCCCACCTAGACGAAGGTTCCACACCCTTCGGCCATGAATTTGTTTCCCCACTGCGGGTTAGCGATATTGCTCCCCCGGTTGATCAGGGCTATGGGCCAAGAAATCTGGCCGTTGTTTAGCTGCCGCATAAGGCGCTTGGCAACGATTATCCCGGCGGTTAAATACGAAAAACACGTTGCTACGCGGGTCGGGCGAAAGGTTCGCGTTCGAAGCATGCAGCGTATTGCAATCGAACAGCAGCAAGCCACCCGCTTTGCCTTTTGGGGCTTCAATACCATGTTGAGCTACTAGCTCGGCAAGCGCCTCTGGGCTTGGTACGCCCACTTCCTGCGCCTTCAGCGAGCTTTTGTGGTTATCCTCCGGCGTTTCACCCAGGCAGGGCACAAACTTTTTATGCGAGCCAGGAATCAACATTAACGGGCCATTGAACTCGTGGTTATCGGTTAAGATCAGCGATGCGCTAACCGCATGCATTGCGGGCATGCCGTCTTCTGCGTGCCACGTTTCAAAATCGGAGTGCCAGTTAAAGCCCTTACCGGCAAACCCAGGCTTGTAGTTAATCCGCGATTGATGCACATAAGGATCGCCGCCAATGATTTGACGGGCCGCGCCCGCTACGCGCTCATCGCTGGCCAGCTTGCCCAAGCGCTCAGAGAGGAAGTGCACCGCAAACAGCGAGCGGATCTCCTGACTCTCTGGCTCAGTGACGCTGAAATCCTGATTGAGATACTCATCGTTGCTCATCAGCACCTTCATTTCCTGACGCAGCTCTTCAAGCTCTGCGCCTTCAATAAGGTTAGGGATAAACAAAAACCCTTTACGCTCAAACTCATCGAGCTGCGCCTGGCTTAACGGGCCAGAAAGCTGGCGGCCCTTAACGACCGCATCTTGGCGCGGCAGCCAAGTGTTTGCAGGGGGTGTGGCTAAGCGCGACGGGTAGGCATCCTGTACCTGTGGGCGCTGAGCCTGTGTACCGTGAACGTTAGGCGTATCGGCCATTTCACTATATTGCTTATGGGCGGTTACAGCATTTAGCGGTGTGCTTTTGACTGTCATCTAATCCACTCCTTGTATGATTAGGTTTCAGATCGAACGATGTTGCAAATATTCATAACAATGCACGCTTCAATCGTCGTGCAGGGAGTAGCCTAGTCGACTAAAATTTCCTCGCAAGGCGTGATTTCCTGTTTGATAACGTAGGTTACGTGAAAAAAATTGAAGAGTTGCTTTTTGAGCAATAAGTCACCTAAAAAGCACGCTCGACGCCACAATATTTGCGGCTAATGGCTCTAACCTTTTTAGTTAACTGAATAAGGAATCAGGCTTTGAAAAGACGGCTAGCGCTTTATGGATTTATCGGTGCCCTATTAATAACCGCCGGGTGCTCTTCACCAGCCATGGATAGCCAAGAGACAGCCCATCACCCTGATGAAACCTTGATCAACACCTACTGGAAGCTGGTAACGCTTGATGGCGCGCCGGTCGTCACGCGAGAGAATTTTCGTGAACCCCACTTGGTGCTTCACCAAGATGCCTCTCGCTTAGCCGGCGCTACCGGCTGCAATACCCTGATGGGCAGCTACCGTGTTAAAAATGAGCACATAGCGTTTGGTCAAATCGCCAGCACTAAAATGGCCTGTCCAACGGCCCAAATGAAAACTGAGCGAGCTTTTATAGCCGCACTCAAGCAGGTAACGGCATGGAGCGTGGATGGCACGATGCTTGTACTGTCGGGGGAGAATAATGAACCACTGGCGGCCTTCGAAGCGGTGCATCTTTATTAACAATACGGTTAGGCAACGCTATCTTTAAGGTTTTAAAGCTTCGCTGGTTATCTAACGTATATACAGGCGTAGCAAGCTTTCTGAATAGCGTGTTATCCACAGCCCTGTCTAAATAGCAGGTGTGGATAAAGCCAATACTGAATAGGTATTTCAGATACGAAAAAGCCGCCCTTTCGGACGGCTTGATCTAATTCTCTAACGCTCTGATTTTAACCACTTTTCAGTGGTGCCGACACCAGGAGTCGAACCCGGGACCTACTGATTACAAGTCAGTTGCTCTACCAACTGAGCTATGTCGGCGCTTCACGTTTTCTTGAGAACATGACTGCTTCGCTATTAGGCTCTACAATCAACAAGAAATCTTGTTGGCAATGGCTGGGGTACCAGGATTCGAACCTGGGAATGCCGCTACCAAAAAGCGGTGCCTTACCACTTGGCGATACCCCAGCAGTGTGGTGGCCAGAGACGGAATCGAACCGCCGACACGGGGATTTTCAATCCCCTGCTCTACCAACTGAGCTATCTGGCCGCTGCCAACGGTGCGTATTAAACTAAAAACGCCGCTTTTCGTCAACACCTTTGTGAAACTTTCTTGCGATACCGATGCTTAGAGGTCTTTTTTCCTGCGCCATCTCTGGCTCGGCTTTCTCTACACCCATGCTTAGCGCCACTGATTACAAGTCAGTTGCGCTATCCAATCACCCGCCCCTAGAACAATCCCGCTCTTTTCATGCATACCATTCATGCACGCCATTCATACCTGCGTAGGCGGCACATAGCCTTCGGCTTGGTCGGTCTCCTGGTTATCTAGGAAGCGTTGCATCTGCTCCATGAGGTACGCACGGGATTCAGGGTCGAGCATGTTGAGGTGTTTCTCATTGATCAGGCGGGTTTGCAGCGCCTGCCAGGCTTCCCAGGCGGGCTTAGAAACGGTGGCTTGAATCTCCTGGCCCTGTTTACCCGGCAAAGGCGGGAATGGCAATGCTTCCAACTCTTTTTGGTACTTGCGGCAAAAAACGGTATTGCTCATAACGTGCTCCTGGTTCTGCATCTTCATTCAATGATCTCATCCAACCTGCTTGAAAACGCTTATTAAGCGTGGCCGGGTGTTGGATTGAGGCTAAAGGGCGTTAGCTGGCTCAGCAGCGCTTTAACCGGGGCGGCAAGGCCCAGCGCGGGCGGATGATTAACGTCGTACCATACGCCGCTTTCGCGAATACCGCCCAGCCTATCGCAGCTGACCGGCTGCGGGGTAATCTCCAGGCGAAAATGGCTAAAGGTGTGATAAAAACTAGGCGATGTAGTCTCCCGCTTTGGGTTAACCGTGTTGTCTTCAAGCCAGTCGTTGAGTTCACTGTGCTTGTCAAACTGCGGCAAGCTCCATAACCCGCCCCATAAGCCGCTAGGCGGGCGCTGTTCCAGCCATACCCGGCCCTCCTGGTCGCGCAGCATCAGCATAATCGTTTGCCGGGTGGGCAGCGCCTTTTTCGGTTTGGATTCTGGGTAACGCTTTGGCTCGCCTTGGGCGTAGGCCAAACAGACATCGTTAAACGGGCAGCTCAGGCAGTCCGGTTTGCTGCGTTTACATAGCGTGGCGCCAAAATCCATCATCGCCTGGGTGTAATCGGCCAGCCGCGCGGTGGGAGTGTAGTACTCCGCCAGCGCCCACAGCTTTCGCTCCACCGCAGGCTTGCCCGGCCAGCCTGAAAGCGCATGCAGGCGAGTGAGCGAGCGCTTTACATTGCCATCTAAAATAGCGGCCCGCTGCCCCGTGCTTTGCGCAATGATAGCGCCAGCGGTGGAGCGGCCAATGCCGGGCAGCGCCACTAAAGCGTCGATACTCTGTGTCGGTAGCTCACCACCGTGCTCCGCCAACGCAACCTGGGCAGCTTTATGCAAGTTGCGCGCGCGGGCGTAGTAACCAAGCCCTGTCCAGAGATGCAGCACCTCATCCTGCGGCGCCTTGGCGAGGCTTTCCAGGGTAGGAAAGCGCACCATAAAACGCTCAAAATAGCTGATAACGGTAGCCACCTGGGTCTGCTGCAGCATAATTTCCGATACCCATACGCGGTAGGCGCTGCGCGGCGACTGCCACGGTAAATCGTGGCGACCATAGCGGTCAAACCAGGCCAGTAGGCGCTGTTGGAATTCGCTTGCCGCCAGCCGCGGCGTGGGCATATCCGTCATGTGCGTTCCTTAAACAGCAAGCTTTCTAAAAGTAAGGTGGTGAACCAGTCACTATACAAAAGCGCCGGCGTTTAGGCCGGCGCTACAGGGACTGCTTCAGTTCAGCATGTCGAGATACTCAGTTAAACAGACTACGCAGGCCGTCGCGGAGTTCTTGAGCAGCGCCTTCGCCAAGGCGTTCATCTAGTTCGTCTAACGAGTCGCCCAAGCGCTCTTCCAGCTCTTCATCCACTCGATCCCCGGCTTCGTTACGCAGCAGGTCAACCACGGCGGTCTGGAACATCTCGCGGTCAAAGCGGCACCACTCGGTACGCTCATCGCCGAAATTACCTTCACAGCGCACGGGTAACGGCAGTTGCTCCAGACGTGGATTAACCTCACAGGCCGCGTCAGCGGTGTCGACCAAGCGAGCATTAGCACGGCTATCGAAGTTCAAGCTAGCGAGATTGAGTTCGCCTTCTCCGCGCACATCGATGCCGGGCAGGGTAATTAGCAGGTCGTCACTCTCCACTAAACCGTTGCTAATCTGGAAAGTCGCATCAAAACGCTCAAAGCGCGTATCGGTGTGCCAATCCCGCAAGGTGCCCTGCCCTTCTAGCTGAGCCACCAGCTCGCACATCTGCTTGGAAATATTGGTATTCAAAATCGCGCCATCGTTTAGGCGGGCATTAAGCTCCCCATTGAGGTTGCCGATGAGTGCTTCGCGGGTATTGCCCTGACTGGTAAGGTCACCTGATAGATTAAAACGCCCGCGCAGCGGTGACGCCTCGTCCTCAGCGCTGATGGCTTCAATCAGCGGCGCCACCTGAACGTTGTTAATGGTCGGCGAAAGCGCCCACTCAAGAATGGAATCCGTGGCATCAACCTGGCCGGTAGCGCTGAGCTCGCCCTCGTAGAAGCCTGACTCAAACGCCGCTAGCCGGTGGATGCCATCGTCGCCACGCAGCTGCAAGCTTGGGTTATTGAAGGTAAGACCCGCAAACATTAGCGTATCGACACTTAGATCGCCCTCCAGCGCCAGTCCGCTGAGTAACGATTGCGGCACTAATGTGTTGCTTTCCTGGGCGAAGGCTTTACGCAATAAGCCCCGGCTAGCCTGTTTAGCTGTCGCTTCACCGGGCAGGTAGTGATCAAGATCTAATTGGTCACCGGCTAAATCGAACGCCAAGCGTGAGCCATCCAGCGCGGCCGATAGTTCACCGGTAAAGGTACTGTCGTCGACTACCAGCGAAAGGCTAGGCAGTGAGAACTGCTTGGCATCGCCTTCAATAGGGCTGGTCATGGCCACATCGCTGAGCGCCAACTCACCCGCTGTAGTAAGCGTAACGCCTGCACGGGCCAGCCAGGGGCGTAGCGTAAACGGGGCTGCCGTTAGCTGGCCACGGTAGCGCGGCGCATCGCGCAGCTGCTCAATATTAAGGTGCCCACTGACCCTGAGACCATCCGGCCCGGTGAGCTGTAGCTCTTTCAACTGGGCCGTTTGTGCCTGCCAATCGCTCTCCAGACCAAAGGCAAGGGCCAGCGCCAAACTACCCTGCCAGTTATCCGCATTGCGCAGGCCCGTTTCAAGCAGCCCTTCTTTAATGGTCAGTTGCTGTTCGCCCATACGTGCAACGAGTTCGGCGGCTTTTAAACTGAGCTGCTGTGGCTCGCCCTCTGCGCCTTTAGTCGTTCGGGTGGTCAGTGCCATATTTTCCAGGGCAAACAGCTTATCCGCCAAGCCAAGCCGCACGCGCGTTTCGAGATTAATCTCGCTGGTAAGATCGGGGGTGCGTTCCAATACTTCGGCATCAAGTCGATTATGCTTGGTCAGCGTAAACATGGCCTTCAATGGGAAGGCGCGCAGTGGGTTAACGTTGCTACCCGAGATATTCAGTTGCTGCATGCGCCACAGCGCTTGGGTTTGCGCATCGCGGAAGCGAATATCGGCATTTTTCACTTCAACGCTGGCAATACTTAATACCACCGCCAGGCTACCGGCGTCTGCATTGGGGCCTGCACTGGCGGGTGCCAGCACCGTTTCAGCCGCTCCCTCATTATGTTCAGAGAGGCGTTCTAACAAGGGTTCCCAGTTACCTTCGCCCTGAGCGTCGCGCTCCAGGTTAAGGCGCATACCGTCTAGCGTTAGGCCGTCAACGGCAATTTCCCCACGTAGCAACGGGCCGAATGCCACGCTCACTTCCGCGCGGTCAATCGCCGCAAAAGCAGCGCTATCTTCGGCCTGCTCGGGCAACCAGGCGCGGGCTTTCTCTACGCTAACGCCGATACGCGGGTAGAATGACCAGGTAATGGGGCCTTCCAGCGCCAAGTTGAGCCCGGTTTGCTCTTCAACAACGGCGGTTAAACGGGGCTTAAAGTCTTCTGGATCCAGAAAGGTGGTTACATAGACCACGGCGGCGACCGCGACGATGGCAAGAATACCGACGGCTGCCAGTACAATACGTAATAGTTGTTTCATTACCCTTTCCCTTGTGGGTCTAGCTCAACAAAATCGCTGGTGGCGGGCATTCCCGCCGCCGGAGTCTCTGGATTGGCCATTGGCCGGTAACCTAGCTTGGAGAGCAGCACACGGTCGGCCAGTGGTAAGGTAGACGTTTCAATGCGCAGAACGCGGCCTTCCTGCTTGGCTTGCTCGCCCAACAGGGCCATTAAGCGCGAACCGACGCCACGGCGGCGGGTGGTTTTGCGCACGCAGAGCTCTGAAAGCCACCACGCTCGGTCTTCGCCTTCTTGAACGGCAACGGCCCCCAGCAGCCGGTCATTGAAAAGTGCACAGGCAAAAAAGTGCTGGCCTGCAAAATGTTGTTCAATAAATGGCTCAACCGTTGGAGTGGGCATGCGCTCTTGGGGCGCATCCTGGTAGATGCGCATCAGATCAAGGCGCACCTGCTCATCGGCCTCCCAACGGGCCTGGTCGACATGGTGCAGTGTCACCGGCATGGTGAAATCCTCTTCGCCAAAGCAGCCTGGCTGCTATTACTGCCGCAATTGATTGCGGCTACATTTCGCGCATTGTAGCGGATGAAGGCGCCGATTCACTATAATGGTCGCTTCGCCATAGGCTGATCAAATAATGGTAAGTTGATGCAGAGCCATCGGCCGTCCCTCAGAGTGCGCCTTAGCGCAGGAGATGCAACATGTCAGCGCGTATTGCCACGGTTAGCCGTGACACCAACGAAACGCAGATCAAGGTCAGCGTCAATCTCGACGGTGAAGGCCGTCTCAATTGCCAAACCGGCGTTCCGTTTCTGGATCATATGCTTGATCAAGTTGCCCGCCACGGGATGATCGATCTCGACATCAACGCCACTGGCGACCTGCATATTGACGACCACCATACCGTAGAAGACCTGGGTATTACGCTAGGCCAGGCGTTTTTTGCAGCCATTGGCGATAAACGCGGTATTTACCGCTATGGGCACGCCTATGTGCCCCTTGATGAAGCACTCTCGCGCGTGGTGATCGATTTTTCTGGTCGGGCAGGGCTGCACATGAACGTAGAGTTTACTCGCGATACCATCGGCAGTATGGACACTCAGCTGTTCTGGGAGTTTTTCCAAGGCTTCGTCAATCATGCCCACGTAACGCTGCATATCGACAATATTAAAGGTTTTAATGCCCACCATCAGGCGGAAACGATTTTTAAGGCCTTCGGCCGGGCGCTACGTATGGCCGTGGCGGAAGACCCGCGCATGGCAGGCCAAATGCCCTCCACCAAAGGGAGCTTATGATGCTGCGCTGTAGCCTGCGCGATGCCACGGGCTGTGCCGTTAGCCCTATTTTGTCCACTTCTCCAAGGAGCGCTTCATGACCATTGCTGTAATCGACTATGGAATGGGTAATTTACATTCCGTGGCCAAAGCGCTGGAGCATGTGACCCATGAGAATGTCGTCATTACCCGCGACCCGCGCCGCATCCTGGGCGCGACCCGCTTGGTACTGCCTGGCCAAGGGGCCATTCGCGACTGCGTTGGCGAACTTGAGCGCACCGAATTACGCGGGCTGGTGGACGATATTTTAACCCGCCAGGCTAAACCGCTGCTGGGAATCTGCGTGGGTCAACAGATGCTGCTGGAGCGCAGCGAAGAGAATGGCGGCGTGGAGTGTCTGGGCTTCTTTAAAGGCAGCGTGGATCGCTTCCCTGGCGATATGCGCGATGCCCACGAACAACGCCTGAAAGTCCCCCATATGGGCTGGAACGTGGTCGAGCAGCACCATGAACACCCCTTGTGGGCCGGTATTGATAACCGCGAACACTTCTACTTTGTGCACAGCTACTACGTGAATGCCGCGGAAGATGCCCAGGTATTTGGCACGACTCAATACGGCAAGGTAAGCGCCCATGTGGCCATTGGCCGGGATTCGACCTTCGCGGTGCAGTTTCACCCGGAAAAAAGCTCCCGCGCAGGCCTTCGCCTGCTTGAAAATTTTGTCACCTGGACGCCCTGAGAGGATTTTGTATGTTGATAATTCCCGCTATTGATCTCAAAGATGGCCAGTGTGTCCGGTTGAAACAGGGCCGCATGGAAGACGCGACCTCCTACGGCGATGACCCAGTCGCTATGGCGGCCCGCTGGGTAGAGGCAGGCGCCCGCCGCCTGCACCTGGTGGATTTAAACGGCGCCTTTGAAGGCAAGCCGATGAATGGCGACGCTGTTACGGCGATTGCCCGCGCCTACCCCAACCTGCCGATTCAAATTGGTGGCGGTATTCGCAGTGCGGAAACCATTGAGCATTATTTAAGTGCCGGTGTCTCTTACGTCATTATCGGCACCAAAGCGGTCAAAGAGCCTGCATTTGTGGGCGAGATGTGCCGCGCCTTCCCCGGCCATGTGATTGTGGGGCTGGATGCCAAAGATGGCTATGTTGCCACCGACGGTTGGGCAGAGGTCTCTACGGTTAAGGCCACTGAGCTTGCCAAGCGTTTCGCCAACGATGGCGTTTCCAGCATCGTCTACACCGACATTGCCCGCGACGGCATGATGCAGGGCGTCAACGTGGAAGCCACCGCTGCGCTGGCCCGTGAAGGCGGTTTACCGGTGATTGCCTCGGGTGGTGTAACCAATTTGGACGACATCAAAGCACTCTGCGAGGTGGCTGACAGCGGCATTTTGGGCGCGATCACTGGCCGGGCGATTTATGAAGGCAGCCTGGATGTTGCCGAAGCCCAGCGATTGAGCGACCAACTAACGGGAGGCGGCTCATGAGCCTTACTAAACGCATTATCCCCTGCCTGGACGTAGACGCCGGACGCGTAGTCAAAGGCGTTAATTTTGTCGGCATTCGCGATGCCGGTGATCCGGTGGAGATTGCCCAGCGCTATAACCAGCAGGGCGCCGACGAGATTACCTTTCTCGATATTACCGCCAGCCACGAAGACCGCGACACCACGGTGGAGATGGTCGAGCGCATCGCCGGGGAAGTATTTATCCCGCTGACCGTCGGTGGCGGCATTCGCAGCTGTGACGATATTCGCACCATGTTGAACGCCGGGGCAGACAAAGTCTCGATCAACACCGCGGCGGTCAACAACCCTGAGTTTGTGCGCGAAGCCGCCGAGCGTTTTGGTAGCCAGTGCATTGTGGTGGCCATTGACGCCAAGCGGGTCTCTGAAGAGGGTGAAACGCCCCGCTGGGAGATTTTCACCCACGGTGGCCGCCGCCCAACAGGCCTGGATGCCGTTGAGTGGGCGAAGAAGATGGTGGAGTTCGGCGCGGGAGAGCTGCTGCTCACTAGCATGGATCGCGATGGCACCAAGATTGGTTTTGACCTGGGCGTGACCCATGCGATTTCCGAAGCGGTGAGCGTACCCGTGATTGCCTCGGGCGGTGTCGGTAATCTGGATCACTTCGTGGAGGGGGTGCTAAAAGGGGGCGCCGATGCAGTGCTGGCCGCGAGCATTTTCCACTTTGGCGAGTACACCATTCCTGAAGCTAAGCGCTATATGGCCGAACGCGGTATTGAAATGCGCCTTTAAAATGCCCTTTATCAACCAGGAACGTCGAATGTTTCGCTCACACCCATGGAGGGGATGGCTAGCAGGCCTGCTGTTTAGTATGCCTGCTACAGCGTTCTCTGATTGGCCTCCGTCGTTGGAGTGGGATCATACCCTGGTGCAAACCAGCCTTTATACCCGCCACTTCAGCCCCGACCCGGAACACACTAACCAGCAAGACCTGATTAGCATTGAACTGCATAATCCGAATAACTGGCTAGCGGGCGTGGCTTGGTTCAAAAACTCCTTTGATCAACCGTCATGGTACTTCTATGCAGGGCGGGAATTTCCTCTTTGGCAAACCGATCAGGGGTTAAACGTGCGCGCCAAACTGACCGGGGGGCTCCTGCGCGGCTACCAGGGCGAGTATCGCGACAAAATTCCGCTCAATCACTTGGAAATCGCCCCGGCAGTACTCCCCAGTATCGGTGTCCAGTGGGGCCGGTTTGAATCTGACCTGATTGTATTTGGCGCCGCCGGCATGATGATAACCGCAGGGGTGCGCTTTTAGCCGCTACTCCTCAGCCTCGTCCAGCGTTAAACCTAGATTGCTGATACCACCATTGCGACCTAGTTCGCGCACCGCTTTCATCGCCGCTTTATCCAGCGGTTCACTAACCGCTTCCAGCACGGCGTCCTGGAAGTCATTTTCGTCGGCCATTAGCGGATGATCACGAATAATCAGCGCCAACGCCTGCGAGTCAACCTCACCCTCGGTGAGCTCTATAAAGGCGCGTACGCCCGCTCGAGAGGTGCGGCTCACGTCCAACACGGCCTCTGGGGAGTCGCCTTGCAGGGTGTCCAGCAGCGCCGAAACCGACACCACCGCATCCAGGGCACGCCGGGCACCAAAGCTGTCACCCTGTTCCGGCGGCTCACACTCGGCGAGCTTTTCCGCTTGGCGGGCAAAGTCGATACTGGCATTGGGCACATTAAGCCGTTCCCAAACCAAACTCAGCACAGTACGCAGCGTATGGCTATCACCCTGGCCGGTGGTTTGCTCATAGAGCACATAGTTAGGCAGCAAGCGCTCACACAGCGCCGCCATAAAGGCCTGCTGGGCAGGGAGTGTGAGTTCTTGCAGCCGTTGGTAAAAGCCCTGAGGTTTCGACACCATAGTGATTTCCTGGATCGCTTGACGTGGGATATTGGTGAAAAGTAGCGGGTACGTTATCTTCTCTATACGCTTGGGGTGATCCCCCAGCGCCTAGGAGCCTGTACGACTTAACACTGATCTACTGCGAATCCCGGTATTTTGGCCAACTTTATGCGATAGATTTCGTTAAATAGCGCGCTATTCGCCTCAATCGATCGATAAAATTGGCTCAAAATCCGGGCTTCTCGCGACGATCGGTCAAGCCGGACAGGCTCCTCGATGATTGCCCGGCCGGCAAGGAGATTACCATGCATATTCATCTGCTACAGCACGGCCCTGACCATGGCCCCGCCCGTTTAACCGACTGGCTAACCAGTATGGGCCATAGTTACACCGTTTTTCATCTCTACGCAGGTGAGCTAACACCCCGCCCAAGCGAATCTGATGCGCTGATTGTGCTTGATGGCCCAGAGGCGCTGCTCAGCCAATCAGCGGGGTGGTTTAAAGCTGAAGAAAAACTGATCAACCGCTATCTGGACGGCCAAAAGCCGCTGTTGGGTATTGGCGTGGGTGCTCACTGGATTGCCCAGGCGTTGGGCTCAGTGGTGGCGCCTGGCACTTATACTGAAACAGGCTGGCATACGGTCACCTTAGCGCCGGAAAGCGCGCTGGATTTACCCGAAACATTCACCGCTTTTATGTGGCACCGCTACGTCTTCAGCCTACCCGACGATGCTTTTCCCTTAGGCGGTAGCGAAGCAGCGCCGCTGCAAGGATTTGCCTGGGACAGGGGGCGCGTCATCGGCCTGCTCTGCCATCTGGAAGCCACCGCGGCTAGCGTAAAACAACTGCTGGGCACTGCCGAGTGGCCCAATGCATCGCCTGCCGCCGCCCGCTATATTCAGGACGATGCGCAGATCCTTGAGGCCCCTAACCGCTTTATTAATTTGGCGCCGCTACTGGATCGCGTTATGACTCAGTGGCTTAAAGCGGCGTAACCGCAGCAAGATATATGGCCGTCAGCGGTTCCACTGCCTGACGGCCGCTAAGCAACTATCCCAATCACCCACATGGATTTCTGGCGGAGCAGCGTCGCGCTGCTTCTCTAAGTGGTAGCGATAAAGCGGGTCGTAGTACTCGGTAAGTAGCGGCGCAAGCCAGGCTTCGTGGGCTTGAGGGTTGCCTTGGGCATGCTCCTTAAAGGCCAGTGCCTGCAGCCGCTGTAAGCGCTGCAGGCGCGCATTGCCTAAGCGTTTTCCTAACCGAATAAGCGCGTTGCTTAACTGCGCCTGCATTAATTGCCAGCCTTGATAGTCGCCATGGCGAGCGGCATAGGCCAGCTCCAGATCGATAATATAGTCCTGCTGGATTTGAGCGAGGCGCCAATCCAACGGCATTTCGATACGCACCCGTGGCGATTGCTGCAGCGCTCGCCAGAAGCTCAAGGGAATATTGGCATTACCAATCTGGCGGGACTCATCTTCGATGACCAGCCCTTCCGTCAGCCCAATTAGCCGCTTGGCCAGCGCATGCTCAAAGTTGATTTGCTTGGCAGGCTCTTCGGGCCTGCGCCCGAAGGCAGAGCCTTTATGGTGCGCGTAGGCTTCCAGGTCAACGCCGTTCTCAAGCTGGTTAATCAGCGTCGTTTTTGCACACCCGGTCAGCCCCGAGACAACCAGCATGGGTTGAAGCGCGGCCGCGTCAATGCGCTCACACAGCGCTTGGCGCATGGCTTTCCAACCACCTTCTAAGCGCGGCCTTGAGATACCGGCTTCTTCCAGCCACTGCTGTGCGATTTTTGAACGTAGCCCACCGCGAAAGCAGTAAATCAGCGCATCCGGATGCTCGGCTAAATACGTCTGCCACGCCGCTATCCGGGCCTGCTTGACCTCGCCGCTGACTAAACGCTCGCCCAGCTCAATCGCCGCGGCTTGGCCGTGCCTTTTATAAGCAATACCGACCTGATGACGCTCATTATCGACCATCAAGGGCAGATTGACGGCCCC
This sequence comes from Halomonas sp. AOP13-D3-9, assembly GCF_052379125.1. Classification (NCBI taxonomy): domain Bacteria; kingdom Pseudomonadati; phylum Pseudomonadota; class Gammaproteobacteria; order Oceanospirillales; family Halomonadaceae; genus Halomonas; species Halomonas sp. AOP13-D3-9. Next base: position 304,682 of record NZ_JBQSYH010000003.1, read on the forward strand.
CGGCAGCGCGCCCTGGGCAAACTCCACAGGGGCGCGCACATCAATTAGCGGCCGTTCTTCTCTGATTAAGCTCAATACTGCTGGCGTCGTTGCTGACATAGCGGCTAGTGTCACCCGACCACCTCAATGGAGGCGTTGCCTTGACGCGCTTTCATTACTCCAAATGAGTGTAACGACAGGCCGAATTCGCGACCGATGCGCTCAACGTCATCTTCCCAGGCGGGGTCAACGCTGAGCAGCAGGCCGCCGGAGGTTTGTGGGTCGCATAACCACTGCCAGTGGGCTTCGTCCATGGCGGGCAGGCTTTCACCCAGGGCATCGCGATTACGCAGCGTACCGCCAGGCACAGCTCCCTGGCGACGATACGACTCCGCCTCGGCGAGACGTGGCAGCTTACGGAAATCAATTTGTGCCATCACACTGCTGGCTTGGCACATTTCCGCAAGGTGGCCTGCTAAACCAAAACCAGTGACATCGGTCATGGCGTTCACCCCTTTCACATCGGCCAGCTTCACGCCAATGTTATTGGGCTTGAGCATGGTTTCCCGGGCAAGCCCGTGATGGCCCATTTCCAACAAACCACGTTTCTCTGCCGTGGTTAACATACCCACACCTAACGGTTTGGTTAAGAACAACAGATCACCGGGCTTGGCGGTGCTGTTTAGCTTGAGCTTGTCTAGATCGACCAGGCCGTTCACAGCGAGCCCGAAAATTGGCTCGGGCGCATCGATAGAGTGGCCACCGGCCAGAGCAACGCCTAATTCGCGACACACCGCCTGGGCACCAGCCATTACATCGCCCGCTACTTCAGCGCTAAGCTTATCCAGCGGCCAGCCCAGAATACCTAACGCCATCACTGGCGTGCCGCCCATGGCGTAAACGTCGCTGATGGCATTGGTGGCGGCGATACGTCCAAAATCGAAGGGGTCATCGACAATGGGCATAAAGAAGTCCGTGGTGGCAATCATGCCGCGACCATCGCCCAGATCGTAGACGGCCGCATCCTCGCGCCCTTGATTGCCGACGATAAGCCGCTTATGGCCCGCCGCTGGCCCTGCCTTGGCCAGAATCCCATCCAGCACATCTGGGGCGATTTTGCAGCCGCAGCCTGCGCCGTGGCTATATTGGGTCAAGCGAATCGAACTCATCGTGTCTCTCCTTGGCACTTGGGGAATATCATCAGTTTAGCCCAGCATGGCGCATACTACAGAGCGTCCAGCGCGTCGCTAAGCTTATCCACGGCAATGACCTCCATACCTTTGGGCGGCTGCTTGGGGGCATTAGCGCGGGGTACAATGGCACGTAGAAAACCGTGTTTGGCGGCTTCGGCGATGCGCTCCTGACCACTGGGCACCGGGCGTATTTCGCCCGACAGTCCAACCTCACCAAAGACCACCAGCTCTTTGGGCAGGGCTCGGTTTTGCAGGCTAGAGACCACCGCCAACAGTACTGCCAAATCAGCGCTGGTTTCGAGCACTTTGACACCTCCGACGACGTTTAAAAATACGTCCTGGTCGCCGGTAAACAGGCCGCCGTGGCGATTAAGTACCGCTAACAGCATGGCCAGACGGTTTTGATCCACGCCGACGGCGACTCGGCGTGGATTACCCAGCGCGGACTCATCCACCAGCGCCTGAACCTCGACCAGAATCGGCCGAGTGCCTTCCCAGACGACCATGACTAAGCTACCTGGGGCCTGCTCCTCCTGACGGGAAAGAAAGATCGCGCTGGGATTTTTAACCTCTTTAAGGCCCTGCTCTAGCATAGCGAAAACGCCGAGCTCGTTAACGGCACCAAAGCGGTTTTTCTGTCCGCGCAGGGTGCGAAAGCGTGAGTCTGCACCGCCTTCTAATAACAGCGAGGCATCAATCATATGCTCAAGCACTTTAGGGCCAGCCAGTGAACCGTCTTTGGTGACGTGCCCCACCAGTAATAAGACGGTATTGGTCTTCTTGGCAAAGCGCGTCAGCGCGGCGGCCGACTCGCGCACTTGGGCAACGCCACCAGGCGCAGAAGCTATATCTTCCAGATGCATGGTTTGGATGGAGTCGATCACCAAAATCTCTGGTTTCTCCCGCTCAGCCACCGCCAGAATAGTTTCTACACTGGTCTCGGCCAGCATTTTCAAACCATTGGTGGGCAACTGTAAGCGATGGGCACGCATGGCGACCTGAGAGAGCGACTCCTCCCCCGTCACATAGAGGATACGACGCTGCTGGGCCAGCTTGCAGGCCGTTTGCAGCAGTAGGGTCGATTTACCCGCGCCAGGATTGCCCCCCAACAGCACCGCAGAGCCAGGCACTAGCCCGCCGCCCAGCACACGGTCAAACTCTGCGAAGGTGGAACTCATGCGCGGCACTTCGCTGAGATCCACATTACCCAGGTCGATCACTTCCCGCGACAGATCACCCGCGTAGCCAGATCGGCCGGGGGTTGCACCGCCACCGGGGCGGGCGCTTGCCAAATGAACTTCGCTGAGGGTATTCCACTCTTGGCAACTGCTGCACTGCCCCTGCCATTTACGGTATTCGGCGCCGCACTCGGTGCATACAAAGGCGCTTTTGGCTTTGGCCACTGCCATTACACTCCTACTGTTGCTAGCTTTTATGGCTATCTTCGCTGAGTTGCCACAAGCGCTCAATTGCTTAAAGCTGTTGCACTTGCCTGCGTTACGCTATTCACCGCTACAAACACAAAAGGCGGCCAGTGGCCGCCTTTTGTACTACTGGCTAACGCGTTACTGACGCTTTAGCTGCAGCATTTCGCCATTTTCAAAGCGGCGGCGTTCTGGGTCAATCAACTCCAACGTGCTGTCATCGATACGCATGAAGTAGTAGATCTGACCATCGCCATCGGGCGTCAGCTCGTAAACGGTAGCGTCCGGGTCAGACGGCGTACCGGTTAGCACTTCCCAATTACCCGCGTAGTTTTCATCTGGCGGGGTCTGAGGGTGGTTACGGTAGCTGGCGTTCAGCGTGAAGGTGCGTTCTTCAGCTGGACTCATATCTTCACCCACCATGGTGACATCCAGATCGATACCATCGCAATTACGGCAAGGCAGTGAACCCTGGTAATTTTGCTGCGCGGCAGCCGCTTCCTCTTGCTGCTGTTCCATAGGGCCGCTTGCACAGCCAGCCAGTAGTGCCAACATAGCCGAACCGGCCAGCAAACTCTTAAGTTGCATAGAGTGTCTCCTTAATCTCGTGTTGGACATCACATTTATTTACGCGCACTTGTGACAGCATAACCGCTACAAGGTGCGACGCACACCCCTAGCGACGCGAATGCTTGCGCTTAGTTAGCCTTCAAGCGACCATGGCGTACCTTGCTAGGATAATCAGGTTACCCTCATGAGCCAATACTGGAGTCCGGCCGTTCGCGAACTTACGCCTTACGTGCCCGGCGAGCAACCACGCGAGAAGCTTGTAAAACTCAACACCAATGAAAACCCTTACCCTCCTGCTCCAGGCGTCGGTAAGGCACTGCGCGATTATGCAACAGACCATCTGCGCCTTTACCCTGATCCTACCTCTAAAGCGCTGCGTGAAGCGCTGGCGGAGACGTTTAAAGTAGCCAGCAGCCAAGTGTTTGTCGGCAACGGTTCTGATGAAGTGCTGGCATTCGCTTTTCAGGCTTTCTTTTGCCATCAAGCACCGCTTGATGTGCCTGCCATTACCTATAGTTTTTACCCTGTTTACGCCAATCTTTATGGCATTGAGCTCCGTAAGCATCCTCTCAATAAGCAGTGGGAAGTCGATATTGATGCGCTGGCGGCGGATACCAACCGCAGCGGTGTTATTTTCGCTAACCCTAATGCCCCTACCGGACACGCTCACTCGCTCACGACGATAGAGGCGCTGCTTAAACGCGTCACAGATCGAGTAGTGCTGGTAGACGAGGCGTATGTCGATTTTGGCGCTGAGAGTGCTGTAACGCTGGTTGATCGCTACCCTAACCTGCTTGTCACCGGTACGTTTTCTAAGTCCCGCAGTTTGGCAGGCTTGCGGTTGGGTTATGCGGTGGGCTCTGAGGAGTTGATTGATGGCCTGCTGCGGGTAAAAGACTCTTTCAACTCTTACCCAGTGGATAGCTTAGCAAGCTTGGTAGGCATCGCCGCTCTTAAAGATGTCGAGCATTTCGAAGCCTGCCGCGAGCATGTCATTACTACTCGTGAACGAACTCGTCAGCGCCTTGAAGCGTTAGGGTTTGAAGTGCTGCCCTCTAAGGCTAACTTCGTGCTTGCCCAGCACCCTGACTACGAAGGCGCGCAGCTATTTGCTGGCCTACGCGAGCGGGGCATTCTGGTGCGCCATTTTAATACCTCAGAGCTCAATAACTTCCTACGTATCACCATCGGCACCGATGATGAGATGGATAGCCTGATTGAAGCGTTAGAGACGATCTGCGCTTAACTTTTTTATTTTTAAGTCTTTATCTGGGCGGCGCAAGCCGCCTTTTTTATCGGCTGCTTTTCTTACACTTTTCTTTCACGCACACAAAAAACCCAGCCGATTGGCTGGGTTGTCTGCGGTATAGGTGCCTGACGATGACCTACTCTCGCATGGGGAGACCCCACACTACCATCGGCGCTAAGCGGTTTCACTGCTGAGTTCGGCAAGGGATCAGGTGGTTCACGCGTGCTATGGTCGTCAGGCGTAACTGGCGATATATCATGCTGAAGCGTACTGGCTCAATTGTGTGCGTCTCATGGTGCCGCCTGTGCTTTTATCAAGCCAGGCCACACGCTGCGTATCCGGTGTTTTAATGTT